>JAHENZ010000198.1 GCA_018609755.1 Salinivenus sp.
CGGGCGGAGTCGCATCGTGCCGGGGGAGAGATTGAGGTCGTCCACCACCACGATGAGCTCAGAGGGGGATACGTCGAAGTGCTCACACAGGGGCGCCACCGATTCGCCGCTGCGGTTCATGAGCGTCAGGGGCTTCGCGAGGCCGAGCCGTCGATTCTTGTGCTGTCCCCAGCCCACGAGTGCTCGGTGGGCCCGTTCGAAGGAGGACACTCGCAGTCGGTTGGCCAGGGCATCGACCAGCCGGAAGCCGACGTTGTGTCGGGTGTGTTCGTATTCGGGGCCGGGATTGCCGAGGCCGACGACGAGGCGGGACGGAGAGGGAGGCATGGCGAGCGATCGTATGTTGTGAAGTCGTCGGCGGAAGCTGGCTTGCCAGCAGTTGTCCCGTGATCTTGAGGGAGCACGGGAGAGCGGGAGTGGAGAGTATTGCGGCCGACGAGAGCAGAAGCGGCAAAAAAAGAAGGGCGACCGGGACCGGCCGCCCTTGCGAGATTCAAAACGTAGGTACCGAGGTGCCGCAGTGCACGGTTACTCTTCTCCGGGCACTTCGCCCTCTTCGCCTTCGCCCTCTTCCTCCTCGGCTTCTTCGGCGGCGGCTTCGAGCTCGGCGAGTTCCTCGTCCGAGAGCTCGGCTTTCTCCTCTTCGGTGAGGTCGTCGAGCGTCCGGGCCTCTTCTTCCTCTTCCTCGACTTCCTCCGCAGGTGTAACCTCGATGTGCGGCGCGACGACCGTTACGAGCGTCTGCGCGTCGGCCATCTTGATGTCGTAGTCCACGTCGAGGTCGTAAATGTGGATCGAGTCGCCAATCGCCAGGTCCTCGATGTCGATGTCGATCTGCGCCGGGATGTTTTCCGGGAGGACCGAAATCGTGAGCTCACGGACGATCATCTGGGTGTCGCCCCCGTTTTTCTGTCCGAGGGGCACGCCCTGGAAGTGGATGGGCACCGTGAGGGTGACCTTGCGACCCTCTTCCAGCGCCTGAAAGTCGGCGTGCAAGGGCCGATCCGTAATCGCGTGCAGGTCGAAGTCCTTCAAGATGCAGTTGTAGGTTTCCCCGTCCAACTGCACTTCCGCCACCGGTGCCGTCCGACCGTGGATGAGTTTGTTGACGGCCGGAATCGGAACTTGCAACGGCGTCGACTCCACGGTTGGACCGTAGAGGATACACGGAACATTGTCGTTTTTGCGAACGGCGCGTGCGGCCTTCGAGCCGGTCTCGCGCGACTGAGCTTCGATGACGGTGGCGTCCATGACGGCAAGTCGGTCCAGTGAAATCAGCGGTCCTCGAATCCCGCACAGGTCGAGCCTGTGTGCAGAACCCATCCTAGCGCGGGACGTCGCTCAGGTTCCCGTTGCGTCCTCGATTCAAGCAAAATGGACGGAGGAGCGTGGGCGTATGGGAGTAGAGCACGTGGGGGCATGGGCGTGAAGCGTGCGGGAGAGAGGGGGAGAGTGGGAGCGTAGGAGAGGACTCTGTTCTGGCCGGCTCCGTTGGAGGAGGTAGGGAGAAACATCGATGGCGTTCGGTGTCCTACTCCCATTCCCCCATGCGCCCTTTCGCCCGTGCTTTCCAAGCAGTACCATCGACCAGGGGCAAAAGAGCCTCAAGGCCTCTAAGAATGTGTTGTCGAATGCTCAATCGGTAAAGAGGGTGGAGACGGACTGGTCGGTGTAGATGTGGCGGATGGCTTTCGCGAAGAGATTCGAGACGCTTACCACCTCGATGGAGTCGGACGGGCGCTTCAACGGAATCGTGTCGGTCACGATGAGCCGTTCGATGGGCGAGCTTTCGATGCGGTCGTAGGCCGGGCCGGAGAGTAGCCCATGCGTGCAAGCGGCCATGATGCGGAGGGCTCCGTAGTCCTTTAGGGCCTGTGCGGCGCGCGTGAGGGTGCCGGCCGTGTCCACAATGTCGTCGATAATGATGACGTTTTTGTCCTCCACGTCCCCAATCACGTTCATCACGCGGGCCTCATTTTGATTGGGGCGTCGCTTGTCGATGAGGGCGAGGTCCACGTCCAGGCGTTTCGCGTAGGAACGGGCCATGCCGAGTCCTCCCACGTCCGGCGCCAGCACCACGAAATCCTTGAGGTCGAACTGGCGAACGTGATCGATGAGGACGGTGGACCCGTAGAGGTGATCGACGGGGACGTCGAAGAAGCCCTGGATCTGCGAGGCGTGCAGTTCCATCGTGAGGATGCGGTCCACACCCGCCGAGGTGAGCATGTTCGCCACCAGTTTCGCGGCAATGGACACGCGCGGCTGGTCCTTGCGCTCCTGCCGGGCATAGCCGAAGTACGGAATGACGGCCGTCACGCGGGCGGCGGAGGCGCGCTTCGCAGCGTCGATCAGGAGCAACAGCTCCATCCAGTTGTCGGCCCGTGGATGCGTGCTCTGGATGATGAAGAGGTCTGCCCCGCGGATAGACTCCTCGAAGTGTACGTAGATCTCCCCATCGGCAAAGTCGCGAATCGTGAGGTCACCTAGGGTGGTGCCGTACGACTCGGCGATGTTTTGTGCGAGGGCGGGGTTCGAGCGCCCGCCGAAGATGGCGACGGGCCGGTCGTTGCTGGACGTGCGCATGAGAAGAGAGTGCGAGGGCGGGCCGTTGGGTGGGGGGCGACAGAGTAGGCAACAGGACCCGACGGAAAACGCGACGACGAGGATGGGGCCCCAAGGTGCTGCCCGGGATGGATTCGAACCATCACTAACGGCTCCAAAGGCCGCTGTCCTGCCATTAGACGACCGGGCAAGAGTCTCTGCGAGTGCTACCCTCACAGGAGTATAAGAGTATGAAAGGCTAGGGACGGTATCAACGAGTGGGCCTAGCCTCGGTTCGTGAAAAGGGTCTGAGGACCCGTCGTGAGACGGGACATGGGGCTCGCGACGAGGGAACGATCGATAACTTACTTCCAGGATCGCAGCTGCTCCAACTCGTCGGCGAGAGTGGCAATCCCCTCGGGGGAGTGTATGCCTCGCTCCGTGATGATGCCGCCCGTCACGAGATCCGGCGGCGTCTCGTCAAAACGAGGAGCAACGACCTGAACGTCAGCGCCGCCCTCATAGACGGATCGGGGATCAGCGGTTTCGGAGATCGTCGAGTCCTCAACGGAAATCTTGTCGACGGCGCACGCGGCGTAGAAGGGCACCTCCTCGCGGCGGGCGGCGAGGGCGGTCCCGCGGGTGCCGACTTTGTTGACGACACGGCCGGACGAGTGAATGGTATCGGCCCCCACGAGGACGGCGTCGACTTCGCCCGTCGCGAGGGTGGCGGCCACGGCCGCGTCGGGGAGGAGGGTCACGTCTAGTCCGTGCCCGGCCAACGTCTCGGCGACCCCGATGCCCTCCCGGCCGGGATGAGAGTCGGCCACCAGAACGGAGGGCGCCGGATCGGCCATCCGGAGCGCATCCAGCACCGTGCCCGAGCGCGAGAGTGTCAGCACGCGATGGCCCGCAATCTGCTCGGCGGTGCGGCGGGCCGCTTCGGTATCCGCATCAATCGCCCGGCCGATGGCGTCGTGTGCATTTTGCTCTATGCGTTCCGGGGTGGGCTCGGGGTGACTCGCGTGCATCACGCGGTGAATGCGGTTGGCGAGGGCCGCCATGGACGGACGGGCGTCGAGCAGGCGCTGAGCCGTCTCGACGAGGCGGGCACGAGCGTCTTTAATGTCCGGGGCGTCCGTGGTCGCGAGAAGAGCCGCCCGGTCGCGCAGTACCTCCAGCGCCCGGAGGGACAGGTACGAGGAGCCGTGACTCGTGTCGTCGGTGAGGTCTACGATGGACGGGGCCACACTTCGGTATGATCGCCAGAGGTCCGGCACTACGTCTCGTCGAAGGATGGCCGTAGGGGAGGTCCATTCCGCCTCGTCAGTTTCCCAGTTGAGGGACACGTCTCGGGTGGTCGCGTCGAAGAGGAACGGATGCACGACCCACTCCGTCCCCCGGTCCTCATCTTCAACCGAAAATGACGGTCCCTGTCGTACGAGGGACACCTCGTGCTCGGATCGTCCCACCTCCTCGTCAATTTCCGACAGGGCTGCGTCCAGTGGGTCGTCGTCTTCCAAATGGCCCGCCACAGCGCCCCACTGGCCCGCATAGGACCCGACGTCGTCGCTTCTGTGAAGAAGAAGCACGTCGCCCCGGTTTCGGAGAAAAACCGTAACGACGGAGGTGGAGGGGACGTCAGGCATTACGAGGAACGGATTGCATGTGCAGGCGCGACTCAGTATTCCCCCCTGCTTCTCACGCACCCAATTGTAGAGCGATCCAAGCCAGCGGGCAATGATTGGGTTTTTGCTTCGGGTTTATTATTATCATGGTAGTAGAAAAAGATCGAATTGCTACGCGCCATGAATCACCAGTATCTGCTCCTCCTGTTGGCGTGCGTGTGGATCGGATGTGCCACGGTCCAATCGAACGACGGGAACCCTTCTTCGACATCGGATGCTCCTGTCGATTCGTCCCGAGAGGACGCACAGACGGTTTCCTCGACGGCCGGTTCGGCGCGACACTCGATTTCCGCCCTGCGTTCGGCTTACCTGCACGGGGACTACGAACGCGTCATTCGGGGAGTACGGGAGCGACTCCGCGATTCACTTTCTCAGTCGACCACCAGTACGCTCTACACGCTTCTCGGTCAGGCCCAGCAAGCGCGGAGGCAGCACGAGCACGCCCTCAAGTCTCTGCAGGCCGCCCGGGCGAATGCGTTCGAGACGGACCGGTCGCTTGTGCATCTCGACCGTGCGCTGGGGGAAAGCTACGCGGCGCTGCGGCGCTGGTCCCTGGCAGCGTCGGCCTTTCATCGGGTTCTGGAGACCGATTCGACCGACTGGGCTACGCGGCAGGCGCTCGCCGAGGTCTATCGGCGTGCCCGTCGGTGGAAGGACGCGAAGCAGCAGTACGAGCGACTTGTTCGACGGGATTCTACAAACGGACAGTGGTGGGCCCGCCTGGCGAACTGTGAGATCGAGCTCGGCCAGGTCGGACGGGCCATTCCCCACTTTGCTCAGGCCCATAGGTTGCAGCCGCAGTCAGCAGATGTGGCTCTCACCCTTAGCCGCTTCTATCAATCTACGTTTCGTACGGAGAAGGCGCAGCGAGTCGTTGACACGACCCTCTCGTATCGCGCAGGTGATTCACGGCTGTGGCGTCGACGCGCCGACCTCGCATTTAAGCAGGAACAGCTTGGCCGGTCCCGCCGCGCCTACCGTCGAGCACTTGCCACCGGCGATTCCTCGGCGACGCTTTATCGGAGAATTGGACTCATTGACGTGAAAAACCAGCAGTACCAGCGCGCACTCTCGTCTCTTCGACGTTCGTATCAGCGTGATTCTACTCACACCCGAACGGCGCTTTACCTGGGGATTTCTTACTTGAGGGTGGATAGTCTTCAGCAGGCGTCCGCTTATTTGCAACGGACGATTGACCTAGAGACCCAAGGTCCCATCACCGAGGCTTTGATGCAGAAGGGAAACCTCCACAATCAGCGTGGAAACATGACCGCAGCAATACAGGCCTATCAAACCGCGCGTCGACTACGACCGTCGCGAACCGACGTGTACTTTCACCTTGCCCATGTGTACGATGAATACTATCGAGACAAGACGACGGCTGCCCGCTACTATCGCCGGTTTCTTCGAGCCTCCGACTCGACCCAGCAGCAACTCCGATCGTACGCTCAAAACCGCTTGACATCCCTGAGAGGTGCGCTTCACATGCAAGAGGGGTTGCCATCGGACAGTATGCTCAGGAAGTGACGGTTCGGAAGCAGGGGGCTACGGCATCGTGTCGGTATTGCAACGACTGGCCTGAACAGGGAACCGATTCGTGGATTGAGTCTTCACAAAACCCTATCTCTTTGGAAAACGAAATTAGTCTTCTTGAGGTAGAAAATCCGGCACGATTTTTCCTCTGAAGACTCCTATAGCGGGAAGGCAAACGTGAGGCCGCCCGTCCGATTCCTTTCGACCGACTCCTCTCTGCCCATGACGTTCTCTGACCAGCAGTCGAAATTACTCCAATTCGTCGTTCTTGGGCTCGTCCTATTGTTTTCGGGAGCCGAGATGGTCATGGCGCAAACCGTGTCGTTCCGCGGGAACGTGGGGGCCTCCTTCTTTCGCTCTCCGGATCTGCAGAGTGAGGTGCTCAACTCGGGGACGAGTCTCGGCCTTGAAACGGGCATTCGAGTGTACCGGGGGCTCGAAATCACGGCCGGGGGAAGCTACGACGGCTTCACGCTGAACGAGGAAAACGCACGTCTCTTCGGGTCCGGAGGCGGCGATCTGTCGTTCCTGAGCGGCACCCTGGGCCTGCGCTACACCTATCTCAACAGTAGTGACGCACATCCCTACCTGACGACGGGAATCGGCTTGTACCGGTTGCAGAGCACCAATCGCCGAGAGGTTTCGAATGGAGAACTCGTGTCTGCGGGAGAGAAGGTGCAGGAAGTGAAAAAAGGAGCCCACCTCGCGCTCGGCTCGCTCTTTCGGCTCGACGACACCTACGCCGTCTTTTTCGAGCCCCGCTACGTCTTCTATGATCTCGGAGTGGGAATCGGGAACAGCGCGCGCTACTTCATTCTCCGTCTCGGCGTCGACGTGCAGCTATAACCATCCAGGGGGGACGGTTATGCTGCGGCAGCGGCATTCACGGCCTCCACGCGCTTGACATCTGGCACCGACCGCTTGAGTGCCTGCTCAATGCCCGCCCGGAGCGTCATGGTGCTCATCGGGCACGAGCCACACGCCCCCAAGAGCTCCAGCTCCACGACATTGTCGGAGGTCACGTTCAGGAGCCGGACCGATCCCCCGTCCGCCATCAGGTACGGGCGGATGGTGTCGAGTGCTTCCTCAATCTGGTCGCGCATTTCGGGGTCGACGGTTGATTCCGAAGCGTCGGTGTTGGTAGGCGAGGACACGTCGTCGGACATGAGTCGTCGGGACCGTTAGGGAAGTAGTGGAGTAGCCAGCGTCGTATTAATAACGGACGCGTCCGGCAGAAGATCAGTTTCGTTACTCGTAGAGAATTTCGACTTTCTGCGTCGGGTCGGACTCGGCGTTCCGGATGGCGACCTGCTCCACCAGTTCGTCGGCGATCGCATCGAAGGCCTGTGCCGAGTAGCTGTCCGGATGGGCTCGCACGATCGGCGTCCCCTCGTCTCCCGTTTCGCGGACCTTCTGTTCAATGGGGACCTGTCCGAGAAAGGGAACGTCGAGCTCTTGCGCAAGCTGTTTGGCCCCCTCGCGACCGAACAGGTAGTACTTGCGGTCCGGCTGGTCGGGGGGCGTGAAGTAGGCCATGTTCTCCACCATTCCCACGACGGGGACGTTTACGTTGTCGAACATCGCCTTGCCCTTGCGTGCATCGGCCAGGGCCATGTCCTGTGGCGTTGATACAATGACGGCTCCGGTGAGGGGGATCGTCTGGACGACGGTCAACTGGACGTCGCCGGTGCCGGGGGGGAGGTCGAGAATCATGTACTCGATGTCTCCCCAGTGCACGTCCCCCAGGAACTGGCGCACGGCCTTCGTGACCATCGGCCCGCGCCACACCACCGCTTTGTCGGGGTCGACCATGAAGCCCATCGAGAGCAGCTTGATGCCGTGCTTCTCTAGAGGCTCGATCTTCCGCTCGTCGTTCACGCGTGGCTTCTCGCCCTCCATTCCCATCATCTTCGGAACGGACGGCCCGTAAATGTCGGTGTCTACGAGGGCCACGCTGTAGCCCTGATCCGAGAGGGCCATTGCCAGGTTGACGGCCACCGTGCTTTTGCCCACGCCGCCCTTTCCGCTGGCCACGGCAATGGTGTTCTGAACGCCGTCCTCCCCGCTCGTTTGTTGCTTCTCGCCGCTTTGATCGCCCACCGTCAGGTCGTCGCCGAGTGGAATCATCTCCGTGTCCAACTCCACGTCCACCTCCAGGTCTCGGCTCACCTCCTCGTGGATCACGCGCGTGCAGGCCTCCTCTACCTGTTGGGCAAACGACGAGCGCGGCTCCTTAATCACGACGGTGAAGGACACGCGTTGTCCGTCAATCGAAAGATCCTTCACCATGTCGAGCCGAATAATGTCCTTCTCGCGGTCAGGATGGACGATTTTCCGGAGGGCGTCCACCACGTCTTCGCGGGTAGTGGCCATCGGCAGAGAGGGGAATTCAGAGAAAAAGACTCGCGGATCGGTATGCCACCGTAGGGCCGGGGGGATGTTCCTGGCGAAACGGGTGGGGGACGCGATCTCAACGTAAAAAGGTTGGTTGCGGCTGGGGGGACGGCGGAGGAGCGTGCCCCGAACCGATGCAGGGGACGTTCGCCGTCGAGCCTCAAACCGAACCCGCAAGAGAGCGGGGCAACTGGAGCGGTCGTGATGCGATTAAGACGAGACCGTGAGTCGTGAGAGACGGCAGTTTTCCTTGAGTCGGCACCCCATCCGGCTGACGAGCAGCAGCGTCTTGATCGGATCTCGGCTGTCGTCCAGAACGAAGGTGCCGTGATGGGCTCCGGCGTGGAGGGTACGGTCCAGCGGGGAAATGCGCGCCTGCTGATCCTCCTCGAGACTCAAAGACTCATTGTACCGGACGACGTAGGCCCCCTCCTCCAGCGTCCACCAGGCGTAGTCGTCCTCCGGATCGTCGAGTACGGGCGTCAGGGATTCGTGAGGGGCCGACGCAAATTCGCTGCCCCCAAAGTCGAGTTGACCGTGTCCCGTCGTCCGGAAGACAGTATCCACCGTAAGATCAATGCCGTTCGGCGCACGCTGCGTGTCGAAGTGGACGAGGCCATCTAACTGCCGTGCGAGGCGATCGGCTGAGAGCATATTCCAGAGTAGGGTTCCTGAGAGAAGTGATGTGACGATAGCCCCCAGAGCAGATCCTGGGGGAAAGTTGACCATGTTTCAAAATGAGTGGTAAGCGGACAGGTTCACGTTCAGTCTCTGGTCAGAGAAATAGACATAGAGTCATTTTAGGAATACGGGCTCTCGACTGGAGAGGAGGAGAAAGAATAGCAATAATCCAAAAACTCTATTTTACATTTTCCAAAGTATATCCAGTCCCCGCTCCGAAAAGAGGGTTGATCAATCCGGGTGTAGTGATTATACTTCAGGTCCGTTTGGGAGCACGTTCATGCATCCTTTGATGCAAAGTGCTGAACGTAATTATCGGCTGAGATGTGCTCTTCCAGTCTCTTGATTTCCTCAGGCCAACTCCATTTGTGCTCATGCGGTCCGCTCCTGCGCTGTTTACTCCCGCCTCCGACTCTTCTCTTGACCAGTCTCGGAAGCGCTTCCAAGAAAAAGATCTTCCTCCTCTTCCCATTTTAATTCTTGATCGGGACGGCAACATCCAGTCTCTCACGCGGGCCGCCCGCACGGTTCTCGAATATACAGCCGATGACCGGGTAGACGAGTGTTTCTTCTCCCACGTGCACAAGCGCAACATGCAGCGCGTCATGCACGACCTCGCGAACATGGTGTGCCGGGGCAAACAGCGAGCGAAGTGGCTCCTTCGGCTCCGGACCGGCAATGATCGCTGGCGATGGTACCGGGTTCTGGCCAAGAATCAACTCGGACAGCACGAAGACCACATTCTTTTACGTCTCCGCTCCCTTTAGAAGCTATTCTACCGATACGTGAATACGTTTTTGAAATCCACTGTTGCTCACGGTTGTGTTCGGTCCCCATCTAATGCGGATTGACTTTCCCTTACTTTCTCACGGATCGGTAATTTCACACGCTGCAAAGCTGCCGGTGCGTGACGACTGCAGACGCGTCCATTCCAGCCGTGCGTTCAGATGCATGTGTTCCAGTTTGAGATACGGACTTGAAAAAGCGATCGCGAATGTGAAGGTAACCCTAAATTAAAACAGGTTCTTGGGCTTTCCGGGGCAATGTCGAGGGAAAGGAGAAAACAGTACGGCAGGGAAGATTCACCAAATATCGATGGGGGAATGCGCGGAAAGCTTCAAAGAGGAGAGGAGGAACCCCCGATCTTGGAGGGTGCCTCTGCCGTGTGTACAGGTTCTACTTGTGTCCTCGTTTCGGATGGGGAAGGTGAGGTCCTACCACCTTATACTCTCAACTCTTCCATTATGCCGACCGTTGACGCCTCTGAGCATGAACGCGTTCTTCTCCTGGCCTCAACGGAGGCGCGCGCTACGTGCCTAGCAGCGTCCCTGCAGGCGACCGAGGTTCCGCTGGAGCAATTCACAACCCTGTCGCCGCTCACCGACGCGTTGCAGGAGGGGGCCGGAGCGATTGTCGCCGACGAAGATGCCATTACGGAGGAGGCCGCGCGCCTGCTGTCGATCGCCATGGCCCAGAGTGAGCCGTGGTCGAATCTGCCCATCATTATTCTGACCAGTGGAGAGCCTGCGGCCATTGAGCGTCTGAACGAACTCGACCTCTTTGGGCCTGCTGCGTCTAGTAACGTCACCATCCTCGAACGGCCTGTGCACGAGGTGACGCTGGCTACCGTGGTCCGGTCCGCTCTTCGGGCGCGGCGGCGGCAGTACGAGGTTCGCGACCTGATGCAGAACCTCAAGACGACGAACGAGAAACTGCGTGAGAGCCAAAAAGCGCTGCAGAATGCCAACGAGAGGCTGGAAGAGCGGGTGGCTGATCGCACCGAGCAGGTGCGCGAACTTGCGCTTGCTCTGGCGACGGCTGAGCAACGCGAGCGCACCCGCATCTCGCAGGTTTTGCACGATCATCTCCAGCAGCTCGTCCATGGGGCTCGGATTTGGGCGGATTCGCTGGCGGAGGAGAGCGAGGCGTCCCCCCCAACGGCTGTGGTCCGGATCCTGGAGTTGTTGGACGAGGCCATCGAGACTACACGGTCGATGACCGTCGAACTTAGTCCGCCCGTGTTACAGGAGGACGGTCTCTCCGCGGCCCTCGACTGGTTGGCCTCCCACGTTGAGAAGACGCACAATTTTCGACTGGAGTTGGAGGTGGAGTCCTCCCTGCAGAGGATTGAAGAAGATCTCCGTACGCTCCTTTTTCGCTCCATTCGAGAGCTGGTGTTCAATGCCATAAAGCACGCGGACGTGGACCGGGCGCACCTCCGAGCCCGCCAGGGAGACGAGCAACTCACGATTGAAGTGCGAGACGAAGGCGTTGGGTTTGAACCAGAGGAACTGCACGAGGAGGAGTCCGAGGCCCACTTCGGGCTCTCCAATGTTCGGAAGCGGTTGGATCTGGTTGGGGGAGAGTTGACAATTGAGTCCGCTCCTGGCGACGGAACGTACGCACGGATTGAGGTTCCGCTTCCGGAGGAGGCGTCACCCGTGAGGGGAGAGAGGTAAATCTTAGGGCGTGCACGAGTCCCGCCAGGTCATTCGCTTCCCGTCTCCCGCACCAACCTCATGTTTCTCTGGGCAGGGCGGGGGACAAACCATTTCTTCTCTACGGTTCGTGTGCAGCCCAGGACTACTTCTTCACTTCGTTCAGGGCGCGATCTAAAATCACTTCTTCACTTCGTTCAGGGCGCGATCTAAAATCACTTCTTCACTTCGTTCAGGGCGCTCACGGAGGCTTCCGTGTGGATGGCACGGACGGCGTCGGCAAAGCGAGGGGCGGCGTCGCAGATTGTCAGTTTCTTGGCGGCAGCTGTGCCTTTGAGGCGAAAGGGGGCGACGGTATTCGTCACGTATAGACTGTCGAGCGGCGCGGCGGCCAGCCGTTCAGGGGCCTCACCGGAGAAGAGGCCGTGCGTAGCGGCGGCCACGACCGTGCGCGCTCCCCCGTCGACACAAGCGGCGGCGGCCTGTGAGAGGGTGCCCGCCGTGCTGATGAGGTCGTCCACAATGACAGCCACGCGCCCGTTCACCGGACCCACGAGCCGTCCTCCGGTCACTTCCTCTGCTTTTTCAATGCGCATCTTTTCGACGAACGCCGTTGGCACCTCGCGTCCGAGCATGGCTCCAAGGCCACCGGCGAACTTGCTGGCCCGCTTCACTCCGCCCTCGTCCGGAGAGACGACTACCACGTCTTCGTTTTCAATCTTCTGGGCAATTTCCTGTACGAAGAGGGGACGGGCCTCCAGATGCTCCGCCACGGTGTGAAACGAGTTTTGGAAAACCGCGAGGTTGTGCACGTCCATCGCGAGCACCCGGTCCACGCCGATGGAGTTGAAGAGGCTGCCGAGATAGCGGGTGGTCACCGACCCGCGCGGCTTGCTCTTGCGGTCCTTGCGCTGATAACAGAGGAAGGGAACCACCGCCGTGACCCGTTCGGCTGCGGCGTCGCGCAGGGAGCCGAGGAAAAACAGCAGCCGACACAGCTTGTCGTTTACGCTGAGGTTCGGCTCGGCGTACAGCGACTGAATGACGAAAACGTCCCGTCCCCGCACGTTTACCTCGGACCGCATCTCGTGCTCCCCGTCAGTAAACGTTTTTTCGTAGTGGGCATCGAGTTCCGTGCCGAGTGCAGAGGCGACGGCACGTCCAAATTCGGCACTCTCAGAGGGGGCGAAAAGGCGCAGGTCGTCGGACATAGAGGCGGAAGCTGTACGCAGGGGAATGGGGGAAAGAAGCGGGCAAGGCGCTACACCGTGTCCGGATTCCCGAGATAGACGAGCAGCACGAGCAGGAGGGCCGGGAGCAGAACGGCCAGAACCGTCATCCATTCGAGACCTGTCCCGAGGGGGGCATCTGGGCCAAACTGGGTGCTGCGCTGGAGAAGGCGAGAGACGAGCAGAAGGTACGTGCCAATCATTGTGGGTCGGGAGGTGGAGGGAATTCGAGAGCCATACCACTTCCAAGTCTAAGTGACGGCCTCTAAAGGATAAAGAGCAGAGTTGGTGAGAAACGGTACAATTAAGACAACTCACGCGTCCCAATTCTGGGAGGACGGTTAATGGAAGACGGGTGTCTTCTTGCTTGACAACTGGTAGGGGAGCCGAATCGTGAAGGTTGTCCCTTCCCCTTTTTGACTCTCAACGTCAATGGTCCCCTCCATCAACTCGACGAGCTCTTTGGTGATGGAGAGGCCCAGGCCTGTGCCCTGATGTTCACGCTGGAGCCCCTCACTTTCCTGCGTGAAGGCATCGAAGAGATCGGGAATAAATGCCTCGTCGATCCCTATACCGCTGTCTTCAATCTGAAGGAGGACACAGGAGGACGTTGGACGGACCCGCACGGTCACGTGTCCGCGCTCCGTGAACTTGATGGCGTTGGTTACGAGATTCGTCAGGATCCGGTCCAGGCAGTTTGCGTCGAGCGCCACCTCAATGCGTTCGGCGGGGACCTCAATCCGAAAGTCGAGATTTTTGCTCTCGGCCATCGGGCGAAGGAGCTCTACCCGCTGGCGGACTTCCTCGGCAAGGTCGAAGGAAGAACAGTGGACTTGGTATTCGCCCGCCTCAATCATCGAGAGGTCGAGCACGGAGTCGAGCGTCTCCATGAGGCGCCGTCCGCTCTGTACAATTTTTTCAGCCTGGTCCTTCTGCGCGTCCGGCACTTCGTCGGCGAGGATCTCAGCAAAGCCAATGATGGAGGTGAGCGGCGTACGAATTTCGTGGCTCACGTTGGCGAGGAAGGCCGATTTGAGACGGCTCATTTCTTCGGCTTCCTCTTTGGCGGTACGAAGCTCCTGCTCCGCCTTTTTCCGCGCGGTGATGTCCATGATAATGCCACTCAGGCGCTGGGGCTGTCCCGAGTCGTCCCGGAACACACGACCGCGAAGACGGACCCACCGAACGCCATCCTCACGAGATTGAACACGGTGCTCAATTTTGAAACCGGTTTCATCCTTAAAAACCGTTTCGATCTCGTTCAGAACCCGGGCCCGGTCGTCCGGATGGACCCGAGCGAGAAAAATCTCCTGCAGGTTTTCTGTTCGGCTTTGCGGCACTTCGAGGATCGAATACGTCTGGGGCGACCACGTGGCCGTCTCGGGTTCGGCGGTCCAGTTCCACGTTCCCATCTGCGCAGCGTCCAGGGCCATGCGGAGCCGCTCCTCATTGGTTTGCAGGCGCTGGATGGAGGTCGACAGCTCCCGGGTCATGGCGTTGAACGTGGTGGCCAGTTCTCCCAGTTCGTTGTTTTGTGCTACGTGTACGCGTGTGCTGAGATCTCCTTTTCCGACCTGCCGGGCCGCGTCGATGAGGCGATCCAGGGGGGTCACCACCCGCCGCGACACGTAGAAGCTCAGGGCAAGTGCCCCGCCCCCGATGAGAAGGACGATCATGGCCATCGACAGTAGCATCTCGAAGACGTGGAAGTACGCGCGAGCACGGTTTTGTTCGACCACGACGTGCCCGGCGAGTCCGTCGATGGGGGCAATCGCCCCGATCACGTCGGCACCGCGTCGCCCCCGCGGCACCTCGGCGGTGGAGGCAGACGACTCCAGAAGGGCGTTCACGAGCGCCTCCGCACGTTGGGCGGAGTGGGACGCGTCGGAGGAGGGGCGGGTCGGTAGAAGAATGGGGGTCCGGTCCTGATTGACCAGATAGAGACGGCTCTGGTCCCGATTCCAAATGTCGAGGGTGCGCCGAAGCGTGGATGCGGTCAGGTACCCCACGGTGACGGAAGAAAAAGACGAGGACAGAGGCTCATCCCCGGAGGTCGAGGGAAGAACCAGGGCAATCCCGTGCGCGGCCGTGTCTGGAAGCGGGACGAACGCCCGCTGCGTGCGGCCCGTATTCCGGGCCCGGTCCACGAGGGGCTGGACGTGTTCGGAGACGGGCATCGAGGACCCGGTCCGTTCGATGCGCCAGAAGAACGTGGAATGATCGGGGCGCGAACGCGTTTGAAAGCGCAGCAGATCTTCGGCCCGGTCGAGCTCCGTGGCGAGGATTCGAGCGGCGGCCCGGCTCTGATCGCGGAGGTGCTCTTTGGTCTGTGTTTGCGCGACCTCGTAGGCCCGCTCCATGACGAGCCGACCCGCAAAGAAGAACGTGGCTATAATGAAGAGCGGGAGGCCGTAGCGAAGCTGATTGGCCACCGAAAAGAGCCGGCGCTGAAGGGCCGGCCATAAGGCCATGCCCAAGAGGACACTGATGAGGGGAAGCGTCGTCCGTTCGAGGAAAAACAGGAGACCACCCAGCTCAAATTTGAGAGGCGAGGGGGCGATCCCAGCGCCAGTCCAGAAGGCCAGCAGGCCGAAGGTAGAGCCGAAGATGCTCGCGGCGTAGAGGGCTATTGCCGTCCGCCAGCCTTCTCCGGAAGGGACAAGATGGTCTCGAATCCCGCTCCGGACCGGGGGGAGAGCAGTGAGCAGAAGGACCCCGACGACGAGGACACCGCTTCCGGACCACAGAAGCGAGAGCATGGTCTCTCGGGTGTGCTCCACCACAAGGAGTCCCCCGAGAAGTCCGAGAGCAATTCCCCACACGCTCCACCACGCCCGGCGCCCGCGGACCAGGAGGGCCGTAGTGAGAGCAGACATCCCGCCCAGGAGGGGACTCAGTCCGTCCAGCGCCGTGTATGGAGTAATCACCTCGGACATCGCGGCTCCGACCACCGAACTGAGTGGGCCGTATACAGGGCCCATCAGAAGGCCCAGCAGTGGGTGCAAGGTCTCATGCAAGGGCCACCCCGATCCCGCGCCGTCCAGCGGAATGGAGATCGAAACGAATCCGAAGGCGATGATCGCGGCGACAGCGCCGGCCATTCCAATTCCCTTTCCCCTCCATGTAAGCGCGGAAAACGGCGCGTAGGGGGGGCGGGGCTCATCACTGACAGAGTGCGCCATCGCAACTGCAGGGGCCTGCGTGCCGGGATCGTCGGGAGGAGAACGAAAGCCGGTGGTGGGGACGTCCGTTTATCGTCTCGGTTAGGATTCCCGTCGAGACCGAGAGGCCTACGTCACACCAACGTTACAGTAATGAATCGCACGGGGAAAGTCTAGTGGGCTGTTCTGGTGAGCAGGGTAATCGTATCTTGAAGCCCAGAACTGAAGAGAGGCAGCTCGATTGCCTCTATCGGCCGGTTTTGCCTGAAAGAGAGGGCGCGTGGGAGTGCTGTAGAAGGTCCGACCGGTCTGCTGAAAGCAGAAAAGAGACTTCAGAATTAAGATCTAGTCGCTCGGGGTCTGGTGACGAAGCGGTTGTACGTTGAAAAATTGTTCTGAGGGACGGCGGCTCGTCCGCTGTTCTCTACCATTTGGGCGGAGTGTATGTGAGTGTGGCGTGTGGGAGAGAATCCGGACCGCTTTGAACGAGAGTCGAATTATACCAGCTACTGAGGATCGTTGTCCACCTAATCGGTTTGCATGGAACGGGAAGCGCGTCGCGAGGCGCGCCTCGCGACGATTCGTTCCGAGAATCCCGCAGTGAAGTGCACCGTAATCCTTAGCATTTGGTATTAGAACCTGTTGTTTTTGGATCGCGCGACTTCCGCGGTTTACGTACCATCCATTACGCTCATGAGGGATTGATGAGCGCCGACAACCGATTGGATATCTTTGAGTCCGATCATTACCCTAACGCGGTGCGTTTCACGAAACCCTTTTCATTGATCGAATTCCCCCATGCGACGCTCTGATTTTTTCGGCCTTTTCGGCTTGCTTCTCGCCCTTTTGCTACCGCTTGGTTCAGCGACTGCTCAGTCGCCCGACACCAGCTACGCAGTAAGCAACGACTCGCTTCTGGCGCTCTACGAGGGGCTGCGAGTGGCAGACGTCTCCGACGGCATGGACGTGGTCGGGCTCCGCGATGTGGGGCTCATGGATCAGCGCATCCGGCCTCTCTGGCGCGACATCGAGTCGTTCGACCACCAGTTCGTCGGAATTGCCGTCACGGCCCGCTACGTGCCCACCAACGACCCGGTGCCCGACTCCACCTCGTACGAGAACTTTCAGGAGTGGGCGGGGCAGTGGTACAACGAAAAATCCCCCGAGCCCTTCGTGCAGCACATTGAAGAGGGCAGTGCCGTGGTGATCGATGCCAGTGGGGACGGGGACACGGGCTCGATCGGGTCTTACAACGCGCTTGCCTGGATGGGCGAGGGCATGACCGGTCTCGTGACGACCGGGGCCACCCGCGACACCGACGAGATCATCAAGCAGGACATTCCCCTCTATTACGATCCCCTTGAGCGCGGACGCGGCATTCGGCCCGGGCGCAACGAGTTTGAGTCGATGATGGAGCCGGTCGAAGTCGGCGGCGTGCTCGTCGAGCCCGGCGACGTGGTCGTGGGCGACGGTGACGGCGTGATCGTGGTCCCGCGCAAGTACGCCGTGCCGGTGGCGAAGGCCGCTCGGAAGGTGCTGCAGTCCGACAAGGAGGCCCGGCGGCAGCTCTACAAAGAGCTCGGTCGCCCAATGGACAATACCGTCGAGCAGTAGACGGCATCGTTCTGGCGCGTCTCTCTTTATCCCGACGTCGGCGTCTTCCGGATGGAGGCAATGCGCTCCAGGAGCGGGGGATGCGAGTAGTCGAGCGTGACGGTGAGCGGGTGGGGCGTGAGATTGGAGAGATTGGTCTCGGCGAGGCGCTTGAGGCCGCTGACGAGCGTCTCGCCGCGGCCGGTCGTATTCACGGCAAACCGGTCGGCCTGGAATTCGTGGTGCCGCGACCAGGCGTTGAGGGGGAGGGAGAGCAGGAGGTCGACTGGTGAGTACAGCAGGCCGAAGAAGAGCAGGCCGGTGTACACGGCGGGCTGGTCGACGTAGAAGGCCTCAAAGAGACCGTCGACCTGCAAGAAGACGGACAGCAGAAGGAAGAGAACGCCGGTCTGGATGACGCTGATGGCGATGCGCTGCGGGATGTGGTGGAGCTTGTAGTGCCCCATCTCGTGCGCGACCACCGTTAGCAGTTCGTCCACCTCCAGTTGCTCCACCAGCGTGTCGAAGAGGACGATGCGCCGGTTTGCCCCGAAGCCCGTGAAGAAGGCATTTGCCTTGTTCGAGCGCCGCGAGCCGTCCATCACGTACACCTCGTTCACCGGGAAATCGACCGAGTCCGCGTAGGAGAAGATCGACTCGCGGAGCTCGCCCTCCTCCAGCGGCTCGAAGTCGTTGAAGAGCGGCATCAGATAGCGGGGGGCAAAGAACTGGAGGAGCAACATCACCGCGGTCACCGCGACCCAGGCATACACCCAGCCGTACGGGCCGGTCGACTGAAAGAACCAGAGAATGGCGGCCAGCAGCGGCCCGCCGATGGCCACGCCGAGCGCGAGACTCTTGAAGAGGTCCACCACGAAGGTTTTCGGCGTCGTTTCGTTGAAGCCGAAGCGCTCCTCGATCACGAACGTCGAGTAGATCGAGAACGGGAGGGAGAAGGCGCTTCGCCCAAGCACCAGCAGTCCGATGTAGAGCAGGCCCGTTATGATCGGTCCGAAGCCCCAGCCTCGAACGAGGGTATCCAGCCATTCAAAGCCGCCCGCGAACCAGAAGGTAAGGAGTACGGCAATGCCGAACGTAGAGGAGAGGAGCCCAAAGCGCGTTCGGGTGCGGGTGTAATCCTGCGCGCGTTCGTACTCCTCCTCGTCGAACGTGTCCCGAAACTCGTCCGGCAATTCCGGCTGCAGGTGGCGCAGGTTCAGCAGGTCCGAGACGACGTTCAAGGCGTACTCGGCCAGCAGGGCTGCGAGGATGACGACGGCGTAGAGGTTCACGGAGGCAGCAGTTGCACTATTGGCAGGAAAAGCGAGAATCAGGGGAGGAGCGAGTCCAATCTCGTCTGCTCCCGGTCCGATAGCGTAAGGGCGTGTGGGAGTGTGTGGGTGCGTGCGTCGGCTGCATGCCTTCCTCAGCTTGTTTTGCATATCCCCCGCAAACGCACACACTCACAAACGCCCATACACCCATACCCGAATACTCAATCTTGAATCAGCCAGGCCCGATCGATGGCCCCATCGGTCACCCGGTAGAGAACCACCTGCGTGAAGGGGCGGTCGTGGTTGGGGAGGTCGTACAGCGTTTCGTGGGCCGTCACTGTATTCCCAATCGTCGTGTGGTAATGAAGCTGTCCGTGAAGTGTTGTAGCCGTATCGAGAAGGGGACGGTACTGCGCCGCGAGGGTGTCGCGCCCTGTTGTAAGCGGGGTATTTGGATGCTCGTACACCGCTACGTCCGGAGCAAAGGCGTCGAGGAAGGCCGTTGCATCGTGGGTGTTGAAGGCATTCTGGGCCTGAAGGAGCACCTCTTCGGGCGTGCGGGGCACCAGCGCATCCGGAGCGAAGACACGTCCCTTTTTTACGATCCGGTGGATGGACCGCGTGTGGGTGACGTCTACAAAGGGATTTTTATTTAGGACGACCAGGTCCGCCTGCTGCCCGGCCGCCAGTTGGCCCAGGTCTTCGGACCGATTCATCAGACGGGCGCCTCCGGCAGTGGCCGTGGTCAGGACCTCGCGCGGCGTGAGGCCGGCGGCCTGCATGAGGTCGAACTCGCGGAAGAGGGCCGGGCCGTGCGGCGTGCCGATGTTGCCGGCGTCGGTCCCGGCGGCAATGGCGACTCCCGCATCGTGCAGTCGCTTGAGGTTGCGCAGGGCCGTGGTATCCGACGGAACGGCGGGCGCCTCGGCGATGCGCTGACGGAAGCCGCGGGGCACGAGCGAGTCAGGAAGCGTGCGGAGATCGGTGAGGGATTGGATGACCTCCTTTTGCCCGATTCTATGTTCGGGGAGCGTCAGGTCCAGCTGCTGGGCAAACGTTTCCCGGTAGCGCTCGCGCACCATGAGGGTCGGGATGTAGAGCACATCCTCCTCCAAGAGCAACTGCACGAAATTGTCGTCCACCGGCTCATCGAAGACGCTATGGACCAGAATGTCGGCTCCAGCCTCGACGGCTGCCCGAGCCGTTTCGAGTGCGGTTGCGTGCACCGCCACGCGTTTGCCGGCGGCGTGCGCCTCGTCCACCGTTGCGTCCACGACCGGGCGGTAGCTGGCGGGGGAGTCGCCCGCCGTGATGTACCAGATCTTGATGAGATCGACGCCGGCGTTCACCTGCTCCTGTACTTCGGTGCGGGCCGCTTCGGGCGTCGTAATTTGCAGAATGGGCGGGTCGCCCGTGTCGAGCCGAGGACGCGAGACACTGGAGATGAGCGGTCCGGCCGTGACCACGGTAGGGGCCGTCGCCGTCGTGTCGGCGCGGGCCCGGACGTCGAGATTCCACATCGGCCCGCCCACGTCGACCACGCTCGTCACGCCGCTCCGCAGATAGCGCCGAAACGTGTCCGGCAGGCGCTCTTTGATCCGGCGCAATTCCTCAGGGTAGGGGCGCTTGCTCCGCAGGTCCAGGGCGTCGGGGCGCGTGTAGAGGCCTCCGCTCTGAAAGAAGTGCACGTGCCCGTCGATGAGGCCCGGAATCACGTATTTGTCCGGGAGTTCGTGTACGGTGGCATTTTCCGGGACCGCCACTTCGCTCGACGGGCCCAAAGCAGTAATGCGGCCGTCGTTCATCACGATGGTCGCATCGTTGATGACGGTCGAGTCGGCCGGGTTGAGCGTGGTGGGACCCACGAGGGCCGTGGGCTGAGCCCTGGCCGTGGAGACGAGAAGGAAGAAGAGCAGGCCGACGTGTGCGACACGACGAATCATGGGACGGAAGGGGGGAATCGAAAATCAGGAGGGAAGATGATGGCCCGCAGTTGACGCACGAAGATCAACAGATCCGTTTTGGTACGAGATCCGTAGTTTCAGAGGGGACGAGGGGGCGCCTTGAGACTCGGAGGTGAGCAGAGACAGGTCTCCTATTTCCTGAAGGGAGAGAGTCTCCATTGTCACTGCTCACGGTCACACACTTCAAGTGATGGGCAAGACACCGTGACCGTCCAGGAGGTGCCTGAAGACGGAAGATTTGAAAGACGAACGGGTGTTCTTCCTCCGACCGGGCGATCATTTTAATCTCGGCACGCGAACGGTGATCTCGAATCCCCTTCAGAATCCGTAGAATACGTCGTGTTGGGAAATTTTTGTCAACGGGATACTACTTTCATCCGTCGTGACGTTGTTTTTGCGGGAAAAATGACAACCACCCTACAAAATCCAATTTCCGTTCCTGACGGCGCCGATTTATGCCGAACCCCGTGCAATCACTGAAGAGGGAAGCCGGGGAGTGGCGGTTTTCCATGCAGAAGACCCACCTTATCCTCAGTCATCTCTACCTTCTCCCGTGGTTTGCACGCCAGTTCATGGGGTGCGAGCTTCCTCTCCGTCCCTTTCTGGACGCCAACCCAAGCCTTGAGCTTGGCGGCCTCCCGATTGCGCCGAAGCACACCCGTTACGGAGACGCTCCGCCCTATCTGCCGAGCCTGATGATCGACGACGCCACTGATCGCTCGTCGATTGCGGAATTTGCGGACGCGCATTCATTTCCGCTCGTGTTGAAACCGCTTTTTGGGGCTCACAGCCGGGGGGTGCGGAAGCTCATGGACCGAGACGAATTGCAGGCCATTTCGGCGGAAGAGCCGATGATTCTGCAGCCCTATGTGGACGCGCCGAAGGAGTACGGCATCAACGTGATTCGCGTCGGGCCGCGGATCAAGATCTACGGCCTCACGGAAATCACGCTTCGGGCCGTATGGGGCGACGGCACACGCTCGCTCGACGTGCTCGTGCGGGACGAATACGGGGACGACGTGGCCGAAACGCTCGACGATGGGGACTGGGTCCCGGACGAGGGCTGTTACGTGCCCCTGCAAACGGCGGCGGACGTGCAGGGCGGAAGCTCCTTTCGGGACATCACCGACGAGGTGACGCCGGCGCTCCGGGAAACATGTCAGGATGCCGCCGACCAAATCGATCTCCGGTTCGGTCGCTTCGACGTGAAGGCTCCGTCACTATCGGCCCTCAAAGACGGCGAGTTCTACGTCATGGAGGCCAACGGCTCCCCGTCGCTCGACCTCACACTTTACGATGATGCCCATTCCCTCTCCGTCAAGATTGAGCGTCTACGCGCCCACTGGGATCAGTTTTTTCAGCAAGCCCAGCCCTGTCATTCCTGCAACCAGAACAGTTGGCGACTGCTCTCGCACCTCCTTTGGTTCCTCCTGTCGCCGAAAGAGTGTGCGGTCTCATCCTGGAATGAAGTCGATGACCGTGAACTCGCTGCGGGTGCCGAGGCGGAACGGCGGGCCCCACGTGGCTGAGCCCTGACTCACGTGTAGCATCGTGCGGTCGTACCAGTGCGAGCCGGTGACGTGCGGAAACTCGATGTAGCCA
Source organism: Salinivenus sp. (assembly GCA_018609755.1). Lineage (GTDB taxonomy): Bacteria > Bacteroidota > Rhodothermia > Rhodothermales > Salinibacteraceae > Salinibacter. Next base: position 22,099 of record JAHENZ010000198.1, read on the forward strand.
AGGTAGCCAAGGGGCCAGATCTGCCCGTTGTGCACGTGGCCGCAGAGAATGGCATCCGGCGTCGCCGAGAGCAACGTGTCGATCTTTTCCGGCTTGTGTTTTAGCACGACGCGCGGACGGCGGGCGTTCTGAAAATCCTCCGCGAGCGACGTGCTCTCCTCGTCCGTGGTACGGAATCCGATGCCGAGAAAGCTAGCCGCGTCCGTCTCCTCGACTGCCCCTTCCAGCGGGGTTACGCCAATCGCGCGCAGGGCGTCGAGCAGGTCGTCCCGCTCCGTGTAGCTGTCGTGATTGCCCGAGATGAAGTACACCGGCACGTCAAACGCCTGTAGCGGCGTCACGAGGTCGGCATCCACCGGCTCCATGCCGTCGAGCAGGTCGCCCGTGATGACGACGCAGTCCGGGCGGTAGTGGCTCGCCTTTCGCACAATGCGAGCGAGGTCGCGCTTCGACCAGATGTCGCCGACGTGGAGGTCCGTGAGCTGGAGGAGGCGCAGCGAATGGTCGTAGTTGCCCTCTACGCGACGGTAACAGGCCTTCGGGTGCTTTGCACGATAGTAGCCCACTCCCCCAAGCAGGCCCGCCGACAGCCAGACCGTGCCGTCGCCAATCAGAAAACCGGAAAATTCCAGCAGAGACTGGCCGACGAACGCGAGGCCGGCGAGAAACGCGAGGCCCGTCCACACGAAGGCCGTACGGACGAGGAAGCGCGTGACGGTATTGCGCGGGGCTTTGATGAGAGCGTATCCGGCCACCGTAAGCCCGCCCAAGAGGCCAATCGCAAGATCGCCGGAAAGTGGCTGTGTGCATTGGATGAGGGCGTAGTGGAGCCCGAGAAAGAGGCTCCCCACGAAGATGGCGATGTGGCCGAAGACCGTAATGCCGGGCATGCAGGGTGGGGGCTGCAGAAAAGGAATAGAAAAAGCCGAAGGGAAGAGACTCCTCTTTGTCCTTCAGGGGTGCGACTGCTCCTGTACCGTACCGTAGATAGATTTCTCCGTTTCGCCGAGGGAAAAACAATCGCGAAACAGCACTGGCTTTAAGAAATCATCATCTGGACGAGCGAACTTTCTGGAGAGAGATCAGCTTTAAATTATTCCTCTTTTTGACTGACTGGTCAGTCAATATTATGCCAACGTCTTCTGAACGACGCACGCAGATTCGAGAGGCAGCCCTGCGTGTTTTTGCCAGAAAGGGATATCAGGCCACCGTCGTGGAGGACGTGGCCGAGGAGGCGGGGGTGAGCAAGGGAACCATTTACACCTACTTCGACCGGAAGGAAGAGCTGTTGGGGGCGGTGTACGAAGGGATGTTCGAGGAGATGGAGGCCCGTCAGGCCCAGATTCTGGAAAGTGATCGTTCTCCTCTTGAGAAGATTCGGGCGTTGCTCCACGACTTCGTGGAGATTGTAGGAGGACAGGAGGGGCGAGCCCAGGTGCTCCTCGACATCTGGGTGGCCGGGATGAGAGACCCCGATCGGTTTGACATCAACTTTGCCGAGGCGTACGCCCAGTACCGTGCCCTTCTGCGCGACCTGTTACGAGAGGCGAAGTCGCGAGGCGAGGTGCCCGACGATCTTCCCGACGTAGCCCCCTCCGTACTCATCGGTGCCATCGACGGATTGCTTCTCCAGTGGCTCCTCGACCCCGATAGCGTGGACTTTCCCGGGTCTGCCGACGACGTGCTCAACGTGCTGTACCGGGGCGTCGCGGCCAACGATGGTGCTGGCGGTTGACGCTTCTCTTGCTTCGCCGTATCGTAAATATTGCATTTCGAGATCAAAAGGCAATTCTCATGTCTGGCCGTTCGTCACTTCTCCGGATCGTCGCGCTCGGACTTGGAATTTTTCAGATGACGGGGGGCGTGTTGAGTGCGGAGGCGCAGTCCACCAATCGGGCCGACACCCTGACGGCGGATGCGGCGGTCCGGCGCGCGCTCACGGACAATCCACGGGTGCAGTCCGCTCGGCAGCAGCGCTCGGCCGCCGCGGCATCGGTACGGGAGGCGAGGAGCGACTGGTTTCCCGTGGTGGAGGGGCAGGCCCGCTTCCGGCGCCTCAGCGACAACGTCGACTACACGGTTGATTTTCCTTCTCTTCCGGGAGGCGGGGGCGGGGAATCCGTGACGTTCGCCCCGGCCATTTTGAATCGCTACGCCGCACAGGCTCGGGTGGAACAGCCCCTCTTCACCGGCTTCCGCATTCCGAATCGGTTGAATGCGGCACAGGCTCAGACGCGGGCCGCCCGTGCTGAGGTGGAAGCGACCCGGACGACCGTCGCCTACGAGACGCGGGTCGCGTACTGGCGGCTCTACGAGGCCCAGGCCCGCGAACGGGCCGCGACCGATGCCCTCCGGCAGATCAAGCGGCGGTTGACGGACGTGCAGAATCGTCAGGCCGAAGGCATGGCCACGGAGACCGATGTTCTTCGCGTGCGGGCCCGGCGGGATCAGGTGCGGGTCGAGCAGATCCAGGCGGCGAACGAAGTGCAAACCGCTCGCCGCCGGCTCAACGACAAGCTGAGCCGCCCGCTCGATGCTCCGGTCGTGCTGGCGGATACGGTGACGCTCGACGATTCGGCAGTGCGGGACTCGAATCTCGTCGCACAGGCCCGAACGCAGCGTGGAGACCTGGAGGCTCTTCGACAGACGATACAGGCGCGGTCGGCAGAGGTAGACGGTGCGCAGTCCGGCTGGTATCCGCAGGTCTCTCTGTTCGGGTCGTATCTCTACGCCCGGCCAAACGAGCAGCTGTTTCCGCCGGAGGATCAGTTTGAAGGCTCGTGGGAGGCCGGGGTCACTCTTTCCTGGCGGCTGTCGATGGGCGGGCGAACGGACGCGGCGGCCGATCGGGCGCGGGCGCGTAGGCTGGCGGCGGAGTACGAGTTGCAGGACCGGCGAGAGGCCGTGACTGTCGAGGTGCGGACGCAGGTGCAGAATGTGCGGCAGGCGCGCGAAGCGGTTATCGCCGCAGAGACGAGCGTGCAGAGTGCACAGGAGGCCTACCGGTCCACGCAGTCGCGCTACGAGGAGGGGATGGTCGTCGTGTCGGACCTTCTGGACGCCGAGCAGGCCCTCCGCCAATCTCGGGCCCGCCTGGCCACCGCTCAGGCCGAGTATGCACGTGCCCAGGCGGCGCTCGATCGGGCACTCGGGCGGGGCACGGAGGCGGCATTGCCCGAATGAATTGCTATTTTCGACGACCGCCGACCGGTTCATCACAGAGAGCAGCATCCCCCAACGGTCCCATCCTTTGACTGTCATGCGAAATATCTTTCAAGACGTACTCGGCGGAGATACGGCGCCGGTCGACGCGCTGGACATCGATCTCCGGTCCGTCGAGATGGGCGACGTGGTGTTCGAGACGCAGGGGGTAACGAAGGTCTACGAGATGGGCGAGACCCAGGTGCATGCGCTTCGGGGCATTGATTTGGAGTTGCACGCGGGGGAGATGGTCGTCATGCTTGGGCCTTCGGGCAGTGGAAAGTCGACCCTCCTCAACATCATTGGGGGGCTCGACACGGCCACCGAGGGCACCGTCCACTATCGCGGCTGGGACCTGACGCGGGCCGATGAGGCGCAACTTACGCTCTACCGCCGCTTCCACGTGGGGTTCATCTTCCAGTTTTACAACCTGATTCCGAGCCTCACGGCGGAGGAAAACGTCGCGATTGTCACCGAAATTGCCCGCGATCCGATGGAGCCGCGAGCGGCCCTGGACCTGGTGGGGCTCGCCGACCGGGCCGATCACTTTCCGGCAGAGCTGTCTGGCGGGCAGCAGCAGCGGGTGGCCATCGCCCGGGCCGTAGCCAAGCGTCCGTCGGTGTTGCTCTGCGACGAGCCGACCGGGGCGCTCGACTCCGACACGGGCGTCATCGTGCTCGACGTACTGCAGACGATCAACGACGAATTGGGGACGACCACGGCGATCATAACGCACAATCAGGTGGTGTCGAAGATGGCGCAGCGGGTGATTCACCTGAGCGATGGGCGCGTGAGTGAGATCGAGGAGATTGCGGAGCAGGTGTCGGCGCGGGAGCTGGCGTGGTAGGACGAGGGGCGAGAGGGCGAGAGGCGAAGGGCGAGAGGCGAAGGGTGAGAGGCGAGGGGCGATTGAGAATGGAGAATGGAGGATCGAGGGCAGACGGCGAAATTCCACATTCCCAATTCCACATTCCACACTCGGACGGTGTTTGCAATCGGGAAGAAATTGCTGCGGGACCTGTGGGGGATGCGGGGGCAGGCCTTGGCCATCGCGGTCGTGATTGTGAGTGGGGTGGCAATGTTTATTGCGGCGCTGGGCACGATGGATGCGCTCACGCGATCGCAGCGGTCGTTCTACGAGAATGCCCGGTTTGGAGAGGCCTTTGCGTCGCTGAAGCGGGCGCCGACCGACGTGGAGCGCCGGCTGCAGGCGCTGGAGGGAGTGGCGACAGTGCAGACGCGGGTGATTGCGGATGCGCGGCTCGACCTGGCGGCTTTCGACGAGCCCATCACCGGCCAGTTGCTCTCGCTACCCGAACGCGGTCAACCTGCGCTGAACCGGCTGGTCGTGCGAGAGGGACGGCTGCCCCGGCGGGGCACGGAGACCGTTGCGAGCGAGGCCTTTGCGGAGGCGCACGACCTACATCCCGGGGATAAGGTCACCGCAATCATCAACGGCCGCCACCGTTCTCTCACGATCGTCGGCGTCGTACTTTCGCCCGAGTACGTCTACCAGATTCAGCCCGGTGGCTTTTTTCCCACCCCCGAGCGCTTCGGCGTCCTCTGGGTGCCCCGCGCCACGCTCGGAGCGGCCTACGGCATGGAGGGGGCCTTCAACAGCGCGTCGTTCACGTTCACGGCCGGTGCGAACCCGCAGAACGTGCTCGACCGCGTCGACGAGGTGCTGGCGCCGTACGGGGGACGGGACGCGTATCTTCGGGAGGATCAGGTGTCGCATCGCTACCTCACCGAAGAGCTGAAGCAACTGGAGCAGCTGGCCACGACGATGCCGGTCACGTTTCTGGCCGTGGCGGCCTTTCTGCTGAACGTGGTGATTGGCCGGCTCATTCGCACCCAGCGGGAGGTAATTGCCACCCTGAAGGCCTTCGGGTACAGCGATTGGGCGGTGGGGCGGCACTACGTGGGCATGGTGCTGGTGATCGTGGCGATTGGGGCGGTGGGCGGGACGGCGCTGGGGACGTGGCTGGGCCGGCTGTTGTCGCAGATGTACTTGCAGTTCTACAAATTCCCCGAGCTCCACTATTCGCTGGGAATCGAGACGGTCGTCGTTTCGGTCGGGGTGACGGCTCTGGCCGTTCTCGGCGGGACGCTCTACGCGGTGTGGCAGGCCGTCTCGCTTCGGCCCGCTCAGGCCATGCAGCCGGAGCCGCCGGCTACCTACCGCGAGACGATCGTGGAGCGCCTGGGGCTGAAGGCCCTCTTCGACCAGCCGACGCGCATGATTTTGCGGCACCTGGAGCGACGCCCCCTCAAGGCGCTGTTGTCGATGCTCGGAATCGCGGCCTCGATCGCCATTTTGATGACGAGCACCTTCTTCGCCGACGCGGTGGACTACATGATCGACGTGCAGTTCAACCGTGCCCAGCGCCAGGACCTGACGGTCACCTTCACTGGGCCCACCTCCGACGAGGCGTTGTACGAGTTGAAGAGTCTTCGCGGCGTGACGACAGCGGAGCCGTTTCGGAGCGTGCCCGCCCGCTTCCGGCACGAGCACCGGCAGTACCGTACCGGCATCGAGGGACTTTCTCCACATCCGGTGCTTCGCCGCCCGCTCACCGACGATTTGGAGCCGGTCCCCCTCTCGGCAGAGGGGGTCGTGCTCTCCGACTACATTGCCGACGTGCTGGCGGTGGAGCGGGGGGACACGCTGACGGTGGAGGTGCTGGAGGGGACGCGTCCGACCCGGAAGATTCGGGTGGCGGGCCGAACGAAGCAGTTTATCGGTGTAGGGACGTACATGCAGATCGATGCGCTCAACCGATTGGTGCGTGAAGGAGGGGCTCTTTCCGGCGCGTACCTCGCGCTCGATCCCCGCTACGAGGAGGAGACGATTTCGGCCCTCACGAGACGCCCCGGTGTGGCGAGCGTTCAGTTGCAGCAGCGCGCCGTCCAGTCGTTGCTCGACACGATGGGCGAGACGGTGCTCACCTTCACGTTCGTGATGGCGCTCTTTGCCGGGGCGATCGCATTTGGGGTGATCTACAACGCCGCCCGGATTGCGTTGTCCGAGCGGGCCCGCGAGCTGGCGAGCCTCCGCATTCTCGGCTTCTCACAGGGAGAGATCGGGTACGTGTTGCTGGGGGAACTGGCGCTTTTGACGCTGCTCGCCATTCCGGTCGGCTTTGCGATGGGCTATGGGCTTTGCTACGGCACGGCGGTTGGGGCGCAGACGGAGCTCTTCCGCATTCCGCTCGTGCTGGAACGACGCACCTATGCCCTGTCCGCCCTGGTCGTTCTGATTGCTGGACTTGCGTCGGGCGTCGTGGTGTGGCGACGGCTCGGAAATCTCAACCTGGTCGACGTGCTGAAGACGCGGGAGTGAGAAGGGGCGAGAGGGCGAAAGGGCGAGAGGGCGAAGGGGGGAGAGGCGTCTGGGCGTGTGGGGGAGGGAGAGGGAGTATGAGCTGCGATTTTTCACGTGATGTGATGGAGTCATGATTTGGAATCGGAGAGTTGCGATTGGCATTGTCGTCGTACTTCTGCTGGGGCTGCTCGTCTATGGCTTTTGGCCGTCGGCGACCGCCGTAACGATAGAGCGGGCCACGCGAGACTCGCTGCGGGTGACGGTGGAGGAAGAGGGGCAGACGCAGCTCCGGGAGCGGTACGTGGTGTCGGCCCCCACTACGGGGTATCTGAAGCGGGTGCCGGGAGCGGCGGGGGACTCGATTGCGAGGGGCGAGGTGCTGGCCCGTCTCGCCACACTGCCTTCCAATGTGCTCGATGCCAGCGGCTACGAGGCGGCTCAGGCACAGGTCGAGTCGGCCCGGGCGGCCCTCCGTCGAGCGGAGGCGGAGGCGTCGGGGGCGGCGGCCGCGCTCACGTATGCGAAGGAAGAGCACCAGCGTCTCCAACGATTGCACGAGAAGGGCACCGCTTCCCAGCAGCAGCTCGACCAGGCCCGGGTGGAACGTGAACGAGCCCAGGCCAAGCATCAGGCGGCCCAGCAGGCTGTAGCACAGGCTCGGGGGGAGCTCCGGGTGGCTCGCAGCCGACGTTCAACAGAATCGCTGGATTCGGAGGCATTGCCGTCGCGGAAGACGATCCGTGCCCCAGTCGACGGGCACATCCTGCGCGTTCATCAGGAGAGCGCGAGTGTCGTACAGGGTGGCACGCCGCTCTTCACCGTAGGACATCCCGACTCGCTGGAGGTCTCGGTGGACGTGCTATCGTCCGACGCCGTACGTATCACGGAGGGTACGCCCGTGGAGCTGGTTCGGTGGGGGGGAGACGCGTCCCGACCGCTGTCGGGACGGGTGCGCGTGGTGCCCCCGCAGGGAGAGACCGAGGTTTCTGCGCTCGGGGTTCAGGAGCAGCGGGTCGAAGTGATCGTCGATCCGATGGAGTCGTCCGCGAAGTGGCAGCGGCTTGGGGCAGGCTACCGCGTGGTGGCCCGGTTCGTTCTGTGGGCCGGCGCCGACGTCTTGCAGGTGCCGCAGAGCGCCCTCTTTCGTCACGACGGCGGGTGGGCTGTGTTCGTTGTCCAGGACGGCCGGGCCCAGCGCCGATCCGTGACGGCCGGGCACCGCAGCGGTCTGCAGGTGGAGATTACCGACGGGGTGAGCGAGGGAGCCCGCGTGATAACCCATCCCGGCAACCAGCTCTCGGACGGAGCGAGGGTAACGGCACGGTGAGATTCTCCATGGTCCTCCAAGGGTCCCAAACCCTGCTTGCGGGACCGCTGGTTCAGGACACCGAAATATGGTTCCAGATGACCGATCCCGTTTCGAGCGTCGGAAGAACAGCAGGAGACCGCTAACGCCTTTTCGGAGTATATCCTGAAATTGCGTCTCCCGAGCATGTGTCAGGGACGGGGTACCAGATATATTTTGGTGTAAAGGGTTTCGGTCTGAAAACTGTCCGGTATGAAGCCTAGAGACCACGATTTTTAAAGTGTGCCGTGTATCTGATTGTGACAAAAGCTGTATATATCGTGACAATGTCGGTTTTACTACACTATTTGTCTCTTTTGGAAGGGCTATAAGGTAGACATTCTATGAAGCCCTCACTTTCCTGTCTGTTGCGTCACTTCTCTGGGAAGGGTCCGTCAGGCGTGGGGGCACTTCTTTCTGGCGGGCCCGGTTCCCGGGTTTTGGTGTTTCTGGTTCGTTTGCGAAGCTGGTTCGTCTGCGAAGGTTTCCGTCTCCGGTGCCGTTGATCTTTTCCGGCGACCTGTTTTCTTTCGGAGGAGAAGCGCTGGAGATTGAAGGTCAAACGTGCAGCAGCTCTGTGGCCTTCACTGGGCGTCAGCGCAACGGGTTTGCCGATCCGTGAAGAGATTCACGGGAATCGTGTCTGCCGTTGAGACACCGGTTCCCGCTCTCCTACGAAAATGTAGAATCGTACTCTTGTACGGATTGGCCGCTTCGACCGGAATTTGAACAGCAGTAGTGTTTTCCTATGCAGGTTGCAGTCATTGGTGCGAACGGCGGGATTGGCCGCCGGCTCCTTCCCCGGCTCCACGATGTCGGGCACGATCCCATTGGCGTCGTTCGTGACGAGGAGCAGTTCGACAGTATTCGGGAGCGAGAAGGAACGCCGCGCCTCGGCGATCTCGAAGGGACGTTCGCTTCCGCCCTAAAAGACGTTGACGCCGTGGTCTTTACGGCCGGTTCCGGGGGGAGCACCGGCTGGGACAAGACGTTGATGGTAGATCTCTGGGGGGCCCGTCGGGTCGTCGATTCGTGCGAAGAGCAGGACATTGATCGGTACGTCATGATTAGTGCCCGCGGGGCCGCGGATCCGGATACGGGGTATGAGCCGCTCCGTCCCTACCTCGTGGCCAAGCGGTGTGCGGACGATTACCTCCAGCAGTCGGATCTCGCGGCGACGATCTTGCGGCCCACCACGCTTACCGACGAGGAGGGGAGCGGACGGATTTCGAGCGCATTTGCCCCGGCCGGGGGCGGCCCGGACGTTTCTCGTGCCGACGTGGCCGCTGCGGTCGTGGCGTGTCTGGACGATGACGCGACCATCGGTCACACCATCGAGCTTTACGGGGGGGACACGCCGGTGGAAGAAGCGGTTCATCCGCCGAGTTGAGTCGGGCCTACGCCGTTCTCTTCTGTAGTGCGGATCTGGACGGGAGGGGCATAGCCGTGGGGCCACGCAGGGATCCATTGTGTGCCTGAGGAGGAGATCGTCTCACCAGCCGGGCACGAGATTCGCGCCCACGAATCCGTTCTTGTCGGGTCGCTGGAAGGGAACGGCGTAGAAGACTTCCAGAATGAAGGTAGTGAGTTCGGTTCTCACGACCGGTACTCGTTCGTTGGTGTCGCGGGCCCACCCGAGGTTCGGTTCGTCCTCTGCGGTCCAGGCAATGTCCGCATCGACGAACACAGCGGGCTCCGTGGGAAGGTACGGAAACGGGAGCAGTCCGTAGTCGGCCGTTCCGAGGAACGGGATCCGGATTTCGACGCTGGCGGGGGGAGGAGGGCCCGGTCGATATCCTCACACTTCCGCGAGCCGAAGGAGGCTCTTCGGGTGATCGATCTCATCGAGGCTCGGGCTCCTCGCGCGTTCGTGAGTGTGGAAGAGCTGCGGACGACGTATTGGGGGCGGTTCTGTCCGTCTGATCGCCGACCGGCCCGACTGGTGCGGCGATAGGGGAGGCCGCTTGCTGCCCGTATCCGGAACGATGAGCGGTTCTGGTTACTCTTGCGTAGTTGAGGAAACGCACGCATCCGACTGCCCCGTTGTTAAAAAATGATGGGCCCAACGCGTCGCAAGGTTTATTGCAGGTTCTCGTTGGGTAGGAGACCTACGGCAATCGCATCTTGCTTTCGGAACCGGGCGCGACTTCCAGTAGAGGCACGCTGGCCGCTCTCCCACACGCCCATACCCACAAACATTCCGGCGCAATCCGCCGGAGGAACGGGCAGGCGAGCCACCTGCACTCGACTGGAGCTTTAACATGCGATTGCCCTGGCAGGTGACCAAGAGAGTTGAAATGATTGAGGACGGAGCCCTACTTTTTGCCAGTCTCCTCTTCTGTAGCCCGACGGTAGTGGGCTTGCACAACTGAAACGCGAGAAATCGCAGAGATCGTGACGTTGTTTCCGTCTGTATTTACTGTGCGGACTATGCTCGGGATCGACCGCTGCCAGCAACCGCGGACGATTGTGGCGTCAGGGAACCGACGTTCGAAACCGCCAGAGTCGTTGTGCACGGTCAGTAGCCCCTATACAGAATCGCGATCCGCTGAAGGAGGTACCCCCACTTTCCTTCGAGGGATCGCGTCTCCACCTTGATTCATTCGGAAACGTACCACGCTACTGTACTTCGTTACTCAAAGCCTCCGTCCTGAGTCCGGCCGACCGGCTAACCGAATGTCAACCTCCGATCGCGTTTCCCGAGACCAACGCTGGGCACAGCAGATCGCTGAAGGGAAGTACGAGGCCTTCGAATCCCTTTTCCGGGCCTACGCGTCGGATCTCTGCGACTTCGTCAACTCGTTTGTTGAGGCTCCGGACGTTGCGGAGAGCCTCGTGCAGGAGGTGTTTCTTACCATCTGGGAAGGGCGAGACTCCTGGACGCCCCCGGACAATGTCAAATCGTATTTGTACACCGCTGCTCGCAATAAGGCCCTCGACCATCTCGATCACGCGGAGATAACCGACGATTGGCGCGACGCCACCTCGTCGCAAGAACCCATTCGACGAACCCCCCTGGAGGAGCTTCACTACGAAGAACTTCGGGAGGAGGTGGAGGCGGCCATACGACAGTTGCCTGAACGGCGCCGCCAGGTCTTTACACTAAGCCGGCAGCACGGCCTTACCTACCAGGAAATTGCGGACGTGCTCGACATCTCCATCAAGACCGTGGAGACGCAGATGACCCGTGCCCTAAAGGCGCTCAGGGAGGAACTGTCCGCGTATCTTTAACCAGGGGCGGGGGATAAACGGTTGTTGCTTTCCGCTCGACTGCTAGTGGGCTTGCACAACTGAAACGCGAGAAATCGCAGAGATCGTGAGGCTGTCTCCGTCTGTCTCTCCTGCGGGGAATATGCTCGGGATCGACCGCTGCCGGCAAGCGGGGACGATTGTGGCGTCAGGGGACCGACGCTCAAAACCGACAGAGTCGTCGTGCAAGGTCAGTAGCGTCCGATAGGTCTTCAAATCAAGGAGCGCGCGAATCGTGGGTATTTCCCAGCGTTTCGGCGGCATCGTGCGTGATTCTGTCCGTCTGGAATTAGCCTGAGCCAAAGGCGCTTCGGTTTTGAACATTGGCTCGTTTGGAGATTCTGCCCCTGGTTTATTACGCCTTCACCCTTTCTTCGTCGTTTCTCCACCTCAGGTCGGATTTTTCTGTAGGGGGATTCCGGATCTGAGTCGTCTTAAGAGTGAGAGCAAAATTGAAAAGGGGCCGCGTTTATTTTTCGCGCGCAATCACGCTCACTGGACATGCCGGACGGCATCGACGACGAACTTCTATTCCGTTACTTCGCGGACGAGTGCAGTCCCGAGGAGGAAGCGGCTGTGGAGGAATGGGTCGCAGAGGCGGAGCCTCATCGGGATCACTTTGAGGAAATGCGTCGGCTCTGGACGCTGACCGAGCGTTCGGCATCGAACTGGGAGGTCGATCGCATGTGGGCGTCGCTGTCCAACCGGATTCAGGAGGAGAATGGATCCTCCGAAGGGCGAAAGGAGCGACGGGCTCGCGACCCCAAGCGGCGTCGCAAACGACCGTCCTGGCAGATGGGGGCTCGCGCTGCAGCCGGTCTCGTGGTGGCTGTCGTGATTGCAACCGTCTCCTGGTTTGTGTTTTCCTCCGGGCCGCAGTCGCCGTCTGGTGAAACTGCCCAGGCGGAAGCACAGACGTACCACACGGACGAGGGCGAGCGAGCGCGCGTTCAGCTGAGTGACGGGTCGCAGGTTGTGCTCAATGCCAAGAGCCGGCTCACCGTTCAACCATTCACCGACAGTACGCGAGACGTATCGCTTGAGGGAGAAGCGTTGTTCACGGTCAGCAAAGATCGAGACCGGCCCTTCCGGGTGCGCGCTGATGGGAGCGTCACGCGTGTACTTGGTACCGTCTTCTCCGTTGCGGCCTACCCCGGCGAAGATACGGTCGACGTCGTGGTGGCAGAGGGAAAAGTTCAGCTTCGGTCCGAACGTGCCCAGAGGGGAGTGGATCTGACCGCCCGAGAGCGCGGCCGGCTTGCTGCCCGGGATACGTTGGCCACAGAAGACGTAGTGGATCCGACACAGTTTCTGGCCTGGACCGAGGGGCGACTGGTATTCCGAGACGCTCCCTTTCACGAAGTGGCGCGGCGACTGGGGCGCCAGTACGGACTTGAGGTGCAAAAGGCGGACCCCTCGCTTCGGGTCGATCGCCTCAACGCCACCTTCAGCACCGACCAGTCCGCCTCTGAAGTTCTGAGCATCGTTGCGCGAACCCTTTCCCTGGAGTACAGCCGAGAGGAAAAGACTGTCACCTTCTCCCGAGAATCCTCTTCCGGCTGAGTGCGGATTGATCGCTGACGTTTTTCCGCAGTCGGTACCGGCGAGTCCATCGTAGAATTATTTGGTAACACCCACTGAAAGCATGTATCGATTCTATACGTCTTCGTCACCTGATTCGAGTTCGGAAGCGTTTGCAGTTTCCGGTGCGGTGGCCCTACTGATGCTGAGTTTCGGCCTTCTCGTGCCTGTTCAGACAGTTCTCGGCCAGACGCAACCGGTTACAGAAACTGCCGAGCGCGTGTTGGCGGAGCATCAGCCGATGGATCGGACTGCGGAGCACCAGCCTCCGGCCGACGAGTCCGACGGTCATTCGAATTCTGCTCTCGACCGCACCATCCACCTGAACATTTCGGATGCGACGGTGGAACAGGCGCTTCGCCAAGTGGCCCAGAAGGCCGGTATGCGGCTGTCGTACGGGAGTGGGACGATACAGCCGTCCGCTCGGCTCGTCACCATTCAGGATCAGCAGATGACGGCGGGCCAGGCCCTCCGTCACATTCTGGAGGGGATGAACGTGCGGATTCTTCCGTATGGAAGTCGGCAGGTGATCCTTGCGGAGGGGAACGCGGGGCAAGGGCAGAAAACGGAAGACGCATCGGGCCTCGTTGACCTCCGGAAGGCCCAGCTGGTGTCCATGCAGAAACAGGAGGGCACCATTCGAGGCCAGGTAACGGACGCCAAAAGCGGAGAGCCCCTTCCCGGAGTGAACGTCATTATTGCCGGTACGCAGCAGGGGACGGCCACGAATGCGCAGGGAGAGTACACCATTGAAGGCGTGAGTGCGGGGACGTACGACCTCCGCGCCTCCTTTATTGGGTACGAGACGCGCCGCAAAGAGGGGATCACGGTGAACGCCGAGGAGACGACCGTCGTCAATTTCTCGATGGAGACGAAGGCCGAGTCCCTCGATGAGATCGTCGTAGTCGGCTACGGCGAGCAGCAGCAGCGGGACGTGACCGGCGTCGTGAATAACGTGAGCAGCGAAGACTTCAGCAAGGCGCCGGCCGTGAGCCCCGATCGGCTCCTGCAGGGCAAGGTGGCCGGGGTGCAAATCCAGTCCAATTCTGGACGTCCGGGTGGGCAATCCTTCATCCGGATTCGCGGAGGGACCTCAGTGAATGCGAGCAATCGCCCGCTCTTCGTGGTGGATGGCGTTCCCCTCAACGATTCGCCCCACAGTCCGGGCGGCCTGTCAGAGGGACGGAATCCGTTGAATTTCCTGAATCCCAATGACATCAAGGACATCACCGTGCTCAAGGACGCCTCTGCGGCGGCCATCTACGGCGCCCGGGGGGCAAACGGCGTCGTGCTCATTACGACCAAGCAGGGGGGGAGTGAGGAGCAGGTTTCGTACGAGGGCTCCGTCTCGTCCACGAATGCCGTGGATACCCGCGACGTTTTGAGTGCACAGCAGTTTCGGGACGTGGTAGGAGAGCGGTTTCCGGACAAAGTGAGTGCGCTCGGCGATGCGAACACGGACTGGCAAGATGCTGTGCTCGAACAAGCCCTAGGCCAGCAGCACTCGGTGAGCTTTTCCGGAGGATCGGCGTCGGGGGAGCAGTTTCGGTTCTCTCTCGGGTATCAGAGTGAGGAAGGCGTGGTGCGGACCTCCCGGACGCAGCGGACGAGCCTGTCGGCCAAATACACGCGGCCGTTCCTCGACGACCGGCTGACGCTGGACGCGAATCTTCGGGGCTCGAAGACGAATGATCAGTTTGCCCCGAGTGTGATTGAAACGGCGACGAGCTTCGCGCCGACCCAGCCCATCCGGGATGCGTCCAACGAACGCACGGGCTATTTTGAATGGACTGGGTTTTCTGATCTCTCGGAAAACAATCCGGTCGCTACGATTGACCTCACGGACGAAACCGGAGATTCGTACCGGAGCGTCGGGAACGTAGAGTTTGAGTACGAGCCGACGTTCGTCGACGGCCTGAGTGCCGCGGCCAACCTGGGGTACGACGTGTCGAGCGGTGAGCGTGAGCGCTTCCTGCCGACCAATCTGCAGAGTCAGGTGGAAAGCGACAAGCCCGGACAGGTCGATCGGGCCAACTTCACGCGGCTCACGAAGCTTCTGGACCTCACGCTCAACTACCAGAATCGCTTTGATGAAATCGACAGCCGAGTCAACCTCACCGCAGGGTACTCCTACCAGGACTCCGACGAGAAGTATCCGGAGATTACGGCCCAGGGCCTCGCAACGAACGTGTTGGAATCCAACAGCACGTTGCCGGCCAGCGACGTCAGCTCGTTCGTCAGTGAAGTGCCGAATCGCTTGATCTCAACGTTTGGGCGGGTCAACTACACCCTGAAGGGCCGGTACGTGGCCACGGCGACCGTCCGGCGAGACGGATCCTCCCGGTTCGCACCGTCCAACCGCTGGGGCGTCTTTCCGTCCGCGGCCCTTGCGTGGCGCATTCACAATGAGCCGTTCATGGAGCCGGTGTCCGATGTGCTGTCGGCCCTGAAGCTCCGCGGGTCGTGGGGCGTCACGGGAAATCAGGAGATCGGCGATTTCCTCTACGCGAAGACGTACCAGTTCAGCAATGAGCACGGCCGCGTCCAGTTTGGCGACAATTTCGTCACCACGATTCGTCCGAGTGCGGTCGATCCCAATTTGAAGTGGGAGGAGACCACGTCCGTGAACGTGGGCCTGGATTATGGGCTGTTCGGAGGGCGGCTTTCCGGGGCCATTAACTACTACCGGAAGACCACGAACGACCTGCTCTTCGAGACTACGGTACCGGCCGGGGGAAATCTCTCCGACCTCGTACTCACGAATGTCGGGTCGGTGCGGAATACGGGCATCGAATTCGACCTCAACGCGGCGGTGGTGCAACAGGACGAGTTTTCCTACAACGCGCAGTTCAACGCGTCCACCAACGACAACACGCTCTTGAAGCTGACGGACACGCCGGGTGCAGGGTCGCAGGGCATTCTTACCGGGAATATCACCGGGGGCGTGGGCAACCGCGTCCAGATTCTCAAAGAGGGAGAGCCGGTAAACTCCTTCTACGTGTTCCGTCACAAGACGAACGACCAGGGCAAACCGCTCACGGACGGGGAAGACCACAACGGCGACGGGACGGTCAATCTCGCGGACATGTACGAGGACACCAACGGCGACGGAGTCGTGAATGACGAGGACAAGGTGGCCACCAAGAGCCCGCAGCCGAACTGGACGTTCGGGCACACCTCGCAGGTGCGCTACGGGGGCTTTGACCTGAGCGCCTCCGTCCGCGCGCAGCTTGGAAACTACGTGTACAACAACATTAGCTCGAATTTCGGGACGTACAACCGAATTCGAGAGTTTTCCCCGACGAATCTCCAGGAGAGTGTGCTGGAGACGAATTTCGACCAGCCGCAGTACTTCTCCGACTACTACGTCGAGGACGCGTCCTTCCTGCGAATGGACAACGTCACGCTCGGATACAGCTTCGACGGACTCGCCGGGGTTGATCGCCTCCGCGTGTATGGAAGCGTGAGCAATGTTTTCGTGATCACCGGCTACAGTGGCCCGGAGCCGGAGATTGGAAACACCACCGGTGTCGGGATCGACAACGACGTCTTTCCCCGAACACGAACGTTCACTGGTGGGCTCAACCTTCAGTTCTAAACGCCCGACGCCCCACCCCCGAGATTTTGCCAATGCAATTGTGTCTCGCCATGAATACCAAGATTTTGTTTCGATCCATTCTCATCGCAGCCCTTACCGTCGGCATCGTCGGCTGCGACGCGGGTGTGCAGCCCAAGAGTTCCACCACGACTGAACGTGTCTTCACGGACGAGGGCTCCTACCGGGCCTTTCTGGGAAAGATTTACGGCGGCCTCGTCCTGACCGGCCAGGAAGGGCCTGCCGGGAATCCCGACCTCCAGC
>JAHENZ010000199.1 GCA_018609755.1 Salinivenus sp.
CGACGACTCCTCCCCTTCCGTCCCTCCCGCCCCAGGCTGAATGCCCTATTTGCACGGATCCTCATCTCGCACCCTAATCCCGCGCCGAGGTCGTCGGTAGGAGTAGAGGTATTGTCTCCTACACCAAATTTCTGTTCGCGATGGACTTGACGGACGCCGTTGCCGTTGTGACTGGGGCCAGCAGCGGCCTTGGCACCCACTTTTCCGAATCGCTGCTCAAGCGAGGAGCCACCGTATACGGCCTCGCCCGCAGTGAAGACAAGCTTAATGCGTTGCAGAACGACCTCGGCGACGAGTTTCACCCCCTCCCCTGCGACCTTCGGGAGGAAGACCAGGTAGCAGACGCGTTTGCGACCGTCCGGGACGAGAGCGGCCGGATCGACGTGCTCCTAAATAACGCCGGACTGGGCCAGTTCGGGCCCGTGGACGAACTTCCGCTCGACGAATGGGATCAGCAAATGGAAACGAATCTCCGGGGGGTCTTCCTCTGTGCCCGCGAAGTGGTCCCGATCATGCGCGAACAAAATGAGGACTCCGGATTCGGCGGCCACATCGTGAATAT
Source organism: Salinivenus sp. (assembly GCA_018609755.1). Classification (GTDB taxonomy): domain Bacteria; phylum Bacteroidota; class Rhodothermia; order Rhodothermales; family Salinibacteraceae; genus Salinibacter. The sequence goes on from JAHENZ010000199.1 coordinate 563, forward strand.
CGCCTCCATTGCCGGACTCCTGGGCAATCCCAACCTGACGGCCTACAATGCCAGCAAATTCGGTGTGCGCGGATTCAGCGAGTCTCTGATGAAAGAGGTTCGCGACGATGGGATTCGTGTCACCTGCATTTACCCTGGATCTACCGAAACCAATTTCTTCGACGTCGCCGGAGTGGACATGACGGACAACCCTCTGCAGCCGGAGGACGTGGCCGCTACGGTCGTTCACGTTCTGGAGTCACCGGCCAACCACCTCATCTCCGAACTGGTCGTGCGCCCGCTCCGCCCCCGTGGGTGACCCCGTTTCTCCGTCGTGGCATTCGGAGGGGCACTAAGGGATCTTCACCACAAGCCCTTCCCCGTCTGGAAACACAGGAGGAGACCGTTCTGTACTAAGTGGCGAGTTGTTATCACTCACCACTGGCGAGTGATAACAACAAGATGACGGGAGCTGCTCGGCGGACGGAAACCGAATCGTCCCGCGAGCAGGACGATTCCCTCACCTTCTAACCGCACATCACTCACAAGAAGCTAGTCCGACCGATCATGACGAGCATCAAACCTCTTGGCGACCGCGTTGTCGTCCAGCCGAAACCGGCTGATGACAAGACCGAAAGTGGTCTTTACATTCCGGATTCGGCAAAGGAGAAGCCCCAGGAAGGCACGGTCGTCGCCATTGGTCCGGGCCGAGTTGAAAACGGCAACCGGATCGAGATGACCGTCGACGAGGGCGATGAAGTCCTCTACGGCAAGTATGCCGGGACGGAGGTCACCCTCGACGGAGACGAGTACCTCATTATGCGCGAGAGCGACATCTTCGGGATTGTTGAAGGATAGGACTGTGCCCCTCGCGGCGAAGCCTGAGGTTTCGTAGTCCCGCGGTCGCACACTCCAAAACACTGAGCTGCACTCATAAGGAACCAAGTATAGACTAACATTATGGCCAAACAGATTAAATTTGATTCTGAGGCACGGAACGCCCTTAAGGAGGGCGTCGAAAAGATGGCACGTGCCGTCAAGGTCACGCTCGGCCCGAAGGGTCGAAACGTGGTCCTTGAAAAGTCTTTCGGATCCCCTACGATCACGAAAGACGGTGTTACCGTTGCGAAAGAAATTGAGCTGAAGGAAAAAATTCCGAACATTGGTGCCCAGCTGCTGAAGGAAGCGGCGTCGAAGACGAATGACGCTGCGGGTGACGGCACCACGACGGCCACCGTGCTTGCGGAGTCCATCATCGAGGCCGGTCTGAAGAGCGTTACCGCCGGCGCCAACCCGATGGATGTCAAGCGCGGAATCGACCTCGGTGCGCAGAAGGTCGTGGAGCACCTGCGCGAGCAGAGCGAAGTGGTCCAGGGCAAGGACCGCATCCAGCAGGTTGCCACGATCTCGGCGAACAACGACGACGACGTGGGTCAGCTGATCGCCGACGCCTTTGAGAAGGTCGGCCAGGACGGTGTGATCACCGTGGAAGAGGCCCGCGGCATTGAGACGCACCTCGACGTGGTCGAAGGCATGCAGTTCGACCGCGGCTACCAGAGCCCGTACTTCGTGACCGACTCCGAAGAGATGGAGGCGGTGCTCGAAGACGCCTACGTGCTGATCTACGATGACTCGATCAGCAACATGCAGGACCTCCTCCCCCTCTTGGAGAAGGTCTCGCAGACGAGCAACCCGCTGCTGATCATCGCCGAGGACGTGGAGGGCGAGGCCCTCGCCACGCTCGTGGTGAACAAGCTGCGCGGTACGCTGAAGGTGGCCGCCGTGAAGGCGCCCGGCTTTGGTGATCGGCGCCAGTCGATGCTTGAAGACATCGCCGTGCTCACCGGCGGAACGGTCATCAGCGAGGAGAAGGGCTATCGCCTCGAGAACGCCACGCTCGACTACCTCGGGCAGGCCGACCGCATCACGATCGACCAGGACAACACGACGATCGTGGACGGTGCCGGCTCGCAGGAGGAGATCACTGCGCGGGTCAACCAGATCCGGCAGCAGATCGAGAACTCCACCTCCGACTACGACCAGGAGAAGCTGCAGGAGCGCCTCGCGAAGCTCGCGGGCGGCGTTGCTGTGCTGAACGTTGGCGCGGCCACCGAGCCTGAGATGAAGGCCAAGAAGGCCCTCGTCGAAGACGCACTCAGCGCAACCCGTGCGGCCGTGGACGAAGGTGTCCTTCCGGGCGGCGGCGTGGCCTATCTCCGTGCCCTCGAAGCCCTTGAAGACGTTGAGGGTGAGAATGAGGATCAGGCGATTGGCATCGACATCGTCAAGACGGCGCTCGAATCGCCGCTGCGCCAGATCGCCACGAACACCGGACACGAGGGCTCCATCGTGGTCCAGAAGGTAAAAGAAGGCGACGGCGACTTCGGCTTCAACGCCCGCTCCGAAACCTACGGCGACCTCCGCGACGAGGGCGTGCTCGACCCGACGAAGGTCACACGCTCCGCGCTGGAGAACGCCGCCTCCGTGGGCGGTATGCTGCTCACCACCGAGTCCGTCATCGCGGACCTCGACACCGAGGACGACGATGACGACGGCGGTGGCGGCGGTGCCGGCGGCGGCATGCCTGCTGGCGGTGCCGGCGGCATGGGTGGCATGGGTGGCATGGGCGGCATGGGTGGCATGATGTAACGCCATCTGGTCGCGCATCGCGCCTACTGGCGCTCACGCGCACCGACAACACGAAACAGGCTGCCTTCTCCGGCGACGGAGGGGGCAGCCTTTTTTATTTGCGCACGTCCAGCCGGACCGTTCGAGGCTCCGAAAAGCCTTCGACCTTGTAGCAGGATCCTCTCTGTCTCCTGAAGTCGGCAGGCATAGGTTCTGCCATTCGGGGTGGGGTCCTTCCTATCCTGCCGGTTTGATATTGACGAGACCTCCCTCCCATTCGTCGTTGCCGACCGAGGTGATTTCCATATACCGTCGTAATCCACCGGCTCCGGTCCTTCCCTTTGCAGCACTGGACCACCTGACCGTCCCCAGCCCTGCCAAGTCAAAGATGACCTTCCTGATCGAAATACAACGCATTCGCAGGACCATTGGGCTCTAATGCCGGCCGATCGGTCACCTGAATCTGATCATTCGTCATGATCAAGGGGTGCCCCTCGGGTCCTTCCCGTACGACGCGATGTGTCTCCGTTCTGCCCCCCAGGCGGCGCACTGTCACGGTCTCCGAAAACGGCGCATCGATACGGTAGCGCCTCCCTCCTCCCGTCCATATCCAAAGAGTGTCGTCGGGCCTCGCAATCAGTTGTCGGACGCGCTCTCCTTTCCCAATAAGCGGAGGAAGAGAACACACCAGCCGAGAGCCTTCCAGTCGGTATTCATCCGACGTCTGGGCAGTCACCTGCCGAATGGCCCGCCACACGCCCTGCGCGACGGTGCCAATCCAGCCCCCTCCTTCTTGGGCAGACTCGACGGAGACGATGTCGAGCGAATCCGGCCCGACGGGGATCCATTCTGCCCCGCTGGTCGCCCGCCGAAAGAGATCCCCCACCGCAAGTTGTTCGCCGTTCGTCCGGATCCAGAGTGCCCCGTCCACACCTCGCTCCACCCGACGGAGACGATCGGTCGGCGGGCCGGAACGGGCCGCCGTGGTTGACTCGAATTCGACTCCGTCGAACCGAACCAGTCCCGCAAAAGTCGTCATCCAAAGGTAGCCCTGCGGGACCTGGCCGAGATCCCGCACAGTGTTCACGGGAAGCCCGTCGTCCAGTGCGATTCCACATAGGACGAACCCGTCTGGGCGAGGCTTTAAACCGGTCCGTCCATCATGAGGAGAGCCCACAGGAGGCTGGCCAGAGAGAGAATCGATACGTTTTCAGGCCGGAGTTGCCAAGTAGACATAAAATTGTGAGTTGGAGGCTGGCAGCCGTAGACAGACCGGGTCGTCTTGATGAACCCTCCGGGAGGCTCGTGAAAAGGGTTCTCAGTCAAGAAACAAGAAGAGCAAGTGACCACCTCTCCACAGAAGACCGTCACAGCAGTTCCAGTGCCCCATCAAGCCAGCGATTTTATGGCCTTCACCATGTCCTCGTGCGGATCGGAGCTGTGCACGAGCTCGAAGTCCAGCTTCTCGCAGACGCGCTGCATGGCCTGGTTCTGCTCCAGAATGTCCGCAGTGATTCGGTCGAGGCCTTCTTCCTTCCCCACCTGCACGAGACGACGCAGGAGTTCGGTGCCGATGCCCTCCTCTTGAAACTCGTCGATCACAATCATTGCAAATTCCGCCTCATTGCGCCCCGGCTGCTGCGTGAGGCGCCCGACGCCAATGATTTGCTCTTCTCCGTTCTCGTCGGTGCGCTCGGCCACCAGGGCCATTTCGCGGTCATAATCGATGAAGCAAATGCGCGCCAGCCGCTCGTGCGCAACGCGCTGCTCCAGCTTCATGAGGCTCGCGTAGCGCAGATACACGCTCCGCTCGGAGAGTCGCTTGTGGAAGTTCACCAGCTTCGGCTCATCTTCTGGCCGAATGGGCCGCACGGTCACTTCCTCCCCGGCCCGGGTCGTGAGGCTGCCCACGTACTGCAACGGATAGGGTCGAATGGCGGGCGTCGGCAGGTCCTCGTCGTCCGTCGAGTACGGGTGGAGTACGACGCGCGCATCGAGCGCCATAAGCCCGTCGTCGCCGGGCCGGGCCAGCAGGGGGTTCACGTCGATCTCCTTCACGCGCGGCTGCTCCACCACCAACTGGCTAAAGCGGACGAGCAGCGTCTCCAGCGCGTCCATGTCCACGGGATCGCGCCCCCGCACGCCCTGTAGCGCCTCGTAGATCTTGGTCTGCTCCATCATGCGCCGGGCCAATGTCGTGTTGAGCGGCGGCAGGCCAAGCGCCCGGTCCTTGTAGACCTCCACCAGCTGCCCGCCGGAGCCGAAGAGCAGCACGGGGCCGAACTGCTGATCCATGCTGCTGCCGATGATGAGCTCGTAGCCGTCGCTTCGGTCGATCATCGGCTGCACCGTAACGCCGTCGAAGCCCTCGCCCACAATGTTGTCGTCGATGCGTTCGAAGGCGGCCTTCACGTCGTCGTCGCTCGTGAGGCCAAGCTGCACCCCGCCCACGTCGGACTTGTGCGTGATCGAGGTCGAGTGCAGCTTCACGACCACCGGATAGCCAATCTCCTGCGCGGCGGCAACGGCCTCCTGAGGCGTCTCGGCAATCTTCGTTTCGACGGTCGGGATGCCGTACGCCGAGAGCAGTTCCTTCGACCCATACTCCGTCATGAGTACCCGACCGGACTGGTGCGTCTCCTCCACGATCTCGGAGGCAGTATCACGATTGGGAATGCCCTCTTCGTCCTCCGGCAGGCTGGGCGTCTCGTAGAGCGCCCGCAGGTTGTAGCTGTACCGCCACATGTTGTTGAAGACGCGCGCGGCGGTGTCGGGATAGGCAAACGTCGGCAGCCCGGCCTCATTGAGAATGTTCTCGCCCGGGGCCACGGAGTCGCCACCCATCCAGCTGGCGAGGACCGGTTTCTTATTGTCCCGAGCGTAGGGCCGCAGGTGCTCGGCCGTCTTGGTCGGCTCGGTCATGGCCTGCGGGGTGAGGACGACCAGCAGACCGTCGCTGTTTTCGTCGTCGGCGGCCACTTCCAGGGACTCGGCGTAGCGCTCCGGATCGGCATCGCCCAGGATGTCGACGGGATTGCCGTGGCTCCAGGCCGGCGGGAGAATCTCATTGAAGTCGTCGAGTGCCTCCTCGGAAAGCGGCGTGAGCTCTCCGCCGCCGTCGATGAGGGCGTCGGTGGCCAACACGCCGGGCCCCCCTGCATTCGTGAGGATGGTGAGGTTCGGCCCTTCCGGACGGGGCTGCTTGCCCAAGACCTCGGCCATGTAAAAGAGCCCGTTGATGTCGTCCACGCGCAGCACCCCCGAGCGTCGGAAGGCGGCGTTCAGAACTGCGTCGCTGCCGGTGAGGGTGCCGGTGTGCGAGGCCGCGGCTTCCGCCGCCGCCTGCGTCCGCCCGGCCTTGATCACGATGATGGGCTTGCTCTGCGCCACGTCTCGCGCCGCCGACAGGAACGAGCGTGCGTTCCCGATCGACTCCATGTAGAGCACGATGCTCTCGGTCTTCGGGTCGTCGCCGAGATAGGTAATCATGTCCCCCCAGTCCACGTCCAGCATCGAGCCGATGGACACGAACGAACTGAAGCCCACGTTCTCGCGGAAGCTCCAGTCGAGAATCGACGTGAGGAGCGCGCCGCTCTGACTGACGAAGGCGACGTTGCCCTCCTGCGCCATCGACCCGGCGAAGGTCGCGTTGAGACCGTCGGGCGGGCGCATGACGCCGAGGCAGTTCGGCCCCACGATTCGTATGTCGTACTCGCGGGCAATCTCTTTAATCTCCCGTTCGAGCTCGGCCCCCTCTTCTCCCACTTCCCGGAAACCGGCCGAAACGATGACGAGCCCCTGCACGCCGGCCTCGCCGCACTCCTCCACAATGCCGGGCACGGTGGGCGCGGGCGTCGCAATAACAGCCAGATCCACGTCCGCCTCCACGTCGCGGATACTGCTGTACGCCTCAATGCCGAGAACGCTGTTGCGCTTCGGATTAATCGGGAAGATCGTACCGCCGAAGGGATTGCTCACGAGATTCCAAAGCAGCGTGCGTCCCACACTGCCGGGTGACTCGCTCGCGCCGATGACCGCCACGTTGTCGGGCGTAAAAATGGCGTCGAGCGGCTGGCGGCCCGAGGAGATGAGGTCGTACGAGGGATCGCTGGTGGGAGTAGAGTCGGCAGGCGCGTCAGGGTCAGCCATGGAGGGACCGTCTAGAAATGGGGGATGCGTGCGGAGCTCAGGACGAGTGCCCGTTCCTAAGCATTCGTAAGGTATTGGGAGCACGCTGTCATTTCAACGGGGGACCGCCCCACAATGAGATTTCGCGGAGCCTCCGCAAAAACGCCCTCCGGTCCAACTCAAATCTTCTTGATTCGCACCATACCTTCTTCCTTCGCGTCCTGAATCATGGGTCGCAGGCGCCGGACCTCCTGTCGAGCAGACGCACATTCCATTCCGTACACCTCTCGCACTCGTTCACTGGCCCGCTCCAGGGCGGCAGTCACGCGTTCCCCAAACTCCGCGACGGGCATCGTCTCTCCTTCTTCAAAGAACTCTCGGATGACCGACGACGGGGAGTAGACTCGATCTCCCTCTCCATCCGGCCACTCGATCTGCATGTATACTTCGGGCATGAGTCCCTGGTTGATGTACTGATTACGACTGAAGAGACCGACGTCAAGCTGGGAATGCACCCCTCACTCGACAGAAAGAAGCATAAGTGGGTACGTCCTAAGCAACTTCATTCCAGAGGCTCAGACCGACAACTGCGGAGACGGTACGTTCTCGGCCTACTACAAGAGCTGGACTCGATCCTCGCCCCGCGTCATCCAAAATCCGTCTTCTTCCCGCACCTTTCCCACCGACTCACAGGCCACGTCGTATTCTTGAAAGAGGGACTGCACGGAAGCAACGTGCTCCGACTTCGTCGCGATCAGAAAGCTGTAGCTCGGAAAGCTCACGAGCCACTTCTCCCACGCCACCTCCGGCGGCTTCGGAATATTTTCCAGCTGGATCTCCGCTCCAACGTCCGACGTGTGCAATAACATCGCGAGGGTCCCCACGAGGCCGCCCATGCTCACGTCCTTCGCGGCGGACGCCCGCTCGTCCGCCGCGACCGTAGACATCAACGGCAATAGGGATTGCAATCGCTCCGCAGAAGCGTCGGTGGACGCATTCCAAAACGGATACTCCTGAAAATAGCTTCCGTCCAGGTCAACGGCCATCAGCAGGACCTCGCCTGGCTGAGCGTCATAGCTCGTAAGCAAGTGCTGCGCCTGGCCCATCACAGAGACCCCCAGGTGGCGATCGTCGCAACGATACGACGTGTGCCCGCCGACCACCGGCACCCCATAGGCTTCGGCAGCGGCCTGCATCCCCGCCCACACCTCTTCCCCGTCGGCCCGATCCCGAATCCAGAGGGTATCGGCCACTGCTAGCGGACGGCCGCCCATCGCACAGATGTCGCTCAGGTTCACCATGACGGCCGAGTAACCTGCAAACCACGGATGCTCCTGCACAAATTCGGGCAGAAGTCCCTCGGCGGCGAGCAGCAGGTGGTCGCCGTGGCCATTGGGAAGGGCCGCGCAATCGTCGCCGATGCGAACCTCCCCGGTCGCGTCGGGAAAGAACGGATGTTCGAACGACACGGACCGCCCCACCGGATCCTCGTAGGCACGGTGGATGTCGAGCTTATCCTGAACGTTCGGGTGGGCCCGAACGCGCTCGGCCAATTCCTGAAGCGGCGGCCCATCAGGGTCGTCAGGCGGGCTGGAGAGCGTGCTTCTGTTCATGGACGTAATCGGACGCGGGATAATGCGAGAGATCGGCCTCCATCTTCTGGTGGACCCGCCCGTGCAGCGTCACCTCTTCGATGATCTCCCAATGCAGCCATCGGAAGAACCGGACGTTTTGCTCCTGCACGTGGGCATAGAACCGCCGGCAGCCGAGCGCCACGGCGGTGCTCACCGCCTTGTAGATGAGGGTGGCCCCCACAGAGGAAAAGCGGCGGGACGGCGGCTCGTCGTTCGGAAACACGTCGTGCGCCGCAAAGTCGGACTTCGACCGATATCGAGGAGCTACGCCCAGTCGACTGCCCCACCACACCCCGGGCGCGGGCTCGTCGATCCGTACCACGCCCACCACGTCGTCGGCGAGGCCCATGTACCGGCGCGCGGCGATAATGGGAATGGCCTCCTCGTCGCGCTCGTCCCGATCGGTGCCCTCAAAAATGCCTTGCTCCTGGCAGAAGATGGCTCGCCGCAGGGCATGGTACTGTTGCTTCTCCCACTGCTCGCGAGCAAACCGGAAAGACAAGTGGCGACACTCGGGGGATGCCGGAACATCAGCGATCACGGTTGGCTCGGGCTTTTTCTTCGAAGGAACGAAGGGTGGAACAGGCGCCGCACTTGGCACAGCCGGCGTCGAGGGTGTCGGAGGTCATGCCCGCGTCCACCAGCATCTCGCCGACGGGCGCGAGCACCGACGCCATAAAGTCGTCGTCGGGGGGCGAGTGGTTCTCCAGCGGCGTGCCACTAATCGGGACGAACGGCACGATGAACGGGTAGACGCCGAGGTCGATGAGCTCACGGCTCGTGGACACGATGGCCTCTTTCGAGTCGCCCAGCCCGGCCAGAATGTACGTGCTCACGTTGCCGCGGCCAAAGACCTCCACCGCGTCCGCAAAGGCCTCCATGTAATAGTCAACGGGCACCTTCGCCTTGCCGGGCATAATCTCGGCCCGCACCTTCGGCTCTACCGCCTCCATGTGCATCCCAATGGCGTCAGCACCGGCCTCATGCAGCCGCTCGAACCATCCGAAATCGTCGGGCGGCTCGCACTGGACCTGAATGTCGAGATCCACGGCTTCCTGGACGGCCGCAACACTTTCGTACAGCAGCTTCGCGCCGCGATCCGACGTGTTGGGCGTCCCGGTCGTCATAACGAACTGTTCGACCCCATCTTCCGCCACTGCCACCTCCGCGACCTCGGCGAGGTGATGGGGCCACTTGTAGGCAATGGTCCGCTGTGCCTCCAGCGACTGGCCGATGGCACAGAACTGGCAGGCCGTGTCCCGATCGTCGTAGCGGATGCAATTCTGCAGCACCGTGGTGGCCAGCACGTTGTGGCTGTGGAGCTTCGCCACCTTCCACATGGGCACGCCGTCAGAAGTCGTGTGCTCGTAAAATGCTGGCGGATCGGGGAACGAAATGCTGCTCACCGGCTCTCCCTCTCGGTAGAGCGTGGCGGTGCCCTGCTCGTTCGGAGCCGTCGCAAAGTAGGGCGACTCGCCCGACTGTGCAGTGTATATGGGCACCATCAGCGTGGAGCCGTCCACCTGCACCGCCTTATGGTCGCTCGGCCCCGCGCCGCCCTGACGGCCCGAGGCGCCGGCCGTCTCCGTTTCGAGTCGCAACCCGTGCGACTGGAGCTCGACCTGCAAGCGCTCCGACGGACGATCAGGGGAGGGCGTCTCGCTCTCCTGAAGGACGGGAAGGGGAATTTCCGTCTCCTCCTGCCCCTCGCTGGGGATCGCCTTCTTGCTGGGCGTCGGGGCGGGGCTGCGCGCGTCCGTTCGCGTCGTATCCGTCGTCGTTCTGGACGGCGCCGTCGTCGAGTCCGTGGGCATTTCGATAGACTGCTGGTTTGTGGGCGGAATTGTCGATGCGAAGCGAGAGCAACTCGGGGCGGGCGTAGTGGCCCACCGAGTCCATCATGCGCTTGCGCTTCTCGATGAGCGAGAGGTCGAGGTCCGCGTAGAGAATGCCTTCCCCTTCGGTAATGGGATCAGCCAAATGCTTCCCTTCGGGCGAGATGATCGCCGTCATGCACCCTTCCCGGAGTGCCTTCTGCAAGTTATCGGGCGCAATCTCCTCAATCTGTTCGTCCCGCAACCACCCGGTAGAGTTGATCACGAAGCACCCCGATTCGAGCGCATGGTGCCGGATTGTAACCTCCATCTGATCGGTGAAGGTACCTCCCACCAATGAGCCGGGAAATTGGCTACAGTGAATCGTCTCGTGGTCGGCCATGAGAGCGTAGCGAGCCAGCGGATTGTAGTGCTCCCAACACGCCAGTGCCCCCACCCGTCCCACCTCCGTGTCCACCGCCCGGAGGCCACTGCCGTCGCCCTGCCCCCAGATCATGCGTTCGTGGAATGTAGGCGTAATCTTCCGGCGGGTGAGCACGATCTCACCGGAGGCGTCGAAAATCACTTGCGTATTGTAGATCGTGCCGTGGCACCGCTCGTTGACACCAAGAGTCACGACAATATCGTACTCGCCGGCCACCGACCCGACCTGCTCAGTGACCGGCCCCGGCACTGAGACGGCCTGTTCGTACAGCGTAAGGTGGGCACTACCGGTGGCCACTGGAGGCTTGACAAACGCAAAGTAGGGATAATTTGGAATAAAGGTCTCCGGAAAGACTACGATGTCGGCCCCTTCTTCCCCAGCCTCCCGGATGTGTTCACAGACCTTCTCAGTGGTAGCCTCCCGGTCTTCTAGCACCGGCGCAATCTGGACCGCCGCCGCTCGTACCTTGTCGGTTGTATCTGTCATGGTCGGAGCGAGGTATCGAATTGGGAGTCAGAAACGACACGTGGTGCGCGTACAGGCCACAGAGAAGTGCCGTAGACGGTGGAAATGAACCGTCGAGGCCCCTGCTCCCCTGGGCCTGCACGCGCCTCACGGTGTCACGCGCACCCAACGCGTCAGCGTACCGGGACAACAACCCTACGTAGACGGACCTATCAAACGCCGCCAACCACGAGATGCACTTCGCCCCGTGGACGTAGGGATGCTTCCCAGTAAAATTCTGAGTCTACATGGTCCACGTGTCCATTATAAATGCGTCGTCCCGCCGATGTAGCAGGATAATGTCGAGTACGTCCTTCGGATCGATCGGCTCGATTCCCGGGACGAGCGCCGCCTCGCCATGGCCGTATAGCGCTTGGAGAGCGAAGCGACACGCATAGACGTCACCTCCTTCGTCCATGATTTTTTCGAGCCGATTCGCATAATTCTGGTGTCCCGGGAACGCAGAGTCGCCGAGCGTCGGGTACCCTCGCTGAATGCCGAGGGTCACACCTGGGCCGTACAAGAGCACAGAGGTATCAAATCCCTTTCGGATGAGACGACTTGCGGACAGTAGGTTGACGAGACCGATCGAACCCTCGAATGCCACCGTATGAAAGGTCACGAGCGCCTTCTCGTCCGGCTTCGCTTGAACGTCTTCGAATTTCTTGTCGTCGTAATCGACAAAGAAATCGCCGTCTTCATGAGGCTCGATATCAACTTCAGGCATGGAGTCAGGGACTAGGGGTGTGGAAAAAGCTGTTACTAATGAGCCCGAGCACTCCCGTCCGAGCGTCAATCCCAGCCTAATGCGCACCCCCGAGGAAGTAAATCACCCGTTCTAGTGAATTGAGGCGATATACCGATTTTGACATAATAATTTGTGTGAAATGGTCTTTAGGCTGATAAAAGCACCACTGGAACCTGATTTTCCACAAAGAATAGCAGTGACACTCGAAAGAACCAACCCTCTCGTTTCGGACGACTGGCGTGTGCCGAAGTCAGCGATCGGAGTTGGACCTCGACTCTCCCACCCACGACTTCGTATTCCCCGTAATGGCGTCTACTTTCGCAAACGTGCCGTCCATGCTCGCCCACGAGCTTGAGACCTCCTCCGACGAGTTCAAAGCCTACCTCCAGGGCCTGAAGGACGACGGCCTCCCCCCTCCGAAACGCCGCCTCCGGAAAATTCAAGACTACCTGGACGAGGTCCAACTCTGGTCCAATGAGTTTGTCTACGTCCACGACATTGAAACAGGGTCCTTCTACCAACAGGGACTACAGGAGGCGCTGAGCTACGACCTTGATGCACTTACGCCCGACTTCTTCGTACGAAACATCCACCCTGGGGACCTTCCCCGTTACTTTGAGATCTCGAAGGCGCTCCTTGCGTTCGTGCGCGCCCACTCGGCCGACCTAGAACCCTTTACCTCCTCCTGCCACGTCAAATATCGGATGCGGACCGCCGAGGGCCACTACGTACCCGTCCTCCGGAAGAGCACGCCCTTCCTGAAAAACGACGAGCAGCAGGTGGTCGCTTACATCAGTCGATGTATCGACATCAGTCGCATCGACGACAGCAACGACCATCAGGTCAAGTGGCGAATCTTCGGGCCAAAGAGCGACCACTTCGAAAACTTTCTAGACGAATTTGCCGGAGAGCAATCAGGCAACAACCTGTTCACCGAGCGGGAGATGGACGTGCTCCGCCTCCTCCGCGACGGCCTCACGAGTGCCGAGATCGCCGAGAAGCTCTTCATCAGCGTGAACACGGTGAAGACTCATCGGAAAAGCCTGATGCGGAAGGCGGAGGTAGATAACACCGTTGATCTTCTCTTCTTCGCTCAGGACCACGGATACCTTTGATACGAGACAACAAACGGGGGGGGACGGTCTGGATGTGAACGGCCCTGGTAAAAACTGTCCGCTGCCCTTGTGGAGGCTCTCGTTGCTTCTAACGGACACAAGCAACCGATCAGGTAGGGCTGGAAACCGTCAGGGGTTTCTGCTCCGCCTGCAGCTCTTCGATCTGATCGGCGAGATACTTGGCGTCGCGCCCCACGCCGGCGAAGCGGCCCGAGCCCCAGGTGTAGAGCCAGGCCAGTCCCACGAAATAGAGGCCCGGAGCATCCGTCACGCCCCGGTGATACTCCGGATAGCCGGTCTCGTCGAACACCGGGACGTTCACCCAACTGAAGTCGTAGTCATAGCCGGTGGCCCAGAGCACAGTGCTGACATCGGTGGAGCTGAGGTCGAGGCTCGTGGGCTCCTCGTCTGGCGCCCACGGCGGTTCGTACGACGGCTCTTCAGGCGCATCGATGTCGTGTTCGGCGATGTAGTCGTCAATGCGGCGCTTAATGTCGGCGGCTGATTCGTCGGCGGCGTCCAGGTTCTCCTCGAGATTCGGCCGAAACGAGAGATCAGTGCCGTCCGCATCTTCGAGCCGTCCGTAGAGCTCCATCCCCTCCAGATGCAACTCGCGGAGGTCAATGGTGTGACCTTCCTCCCCCCGTCCCGAGAGATAATGATTGGTCTTGTGGCGCACCGCCAGCCCATCCGGATGCTCGTAAATCGGCTGGTCGTAGTATCCCATGTCGTCGAGCCAGGCCACCACGTCGCGGCCCCGGTATCGGCGCGGGGCTCGGGGGGCGTTGCCCACGCACAGGTGCACCTGCCGACCCTCCCAGTGCAGATCCTCCGCAATTTGCGTCCCCGACTGCCCGGAGCCCACGACCATGACTTCCCCCTCCGGCAACGACTCCGGATTTTTGTATTCGGAAGAGTGCAGTTGCTCAATTTCGTCGGGCAGCCCCTCGGCAATCGATGGAATGTTGGGCTCGTGGTAGGTGCCCACGGCAATCACGACCTGATCGGCCGTGAACGTGCCGGCACTCGTTGCCACGGTGTATCCCTCTCCCTCCGATCCCTGCTCGACCGAATCGACGGCGACTCCCTCCTTCACGGGGGGGCCGAACGACGCCGCATATTCCTCCACGTACTCCACAATCTCCTCCCTCGGCATGAAGCCGTTCGGGTTGTCGCCGCCGTACGCGCCGGTGTAGTGGAACCCCGGCAGCTTGCACTGCCAGTTCGGCGTGACGAGACAGAACGTGTCCCAGCGCTGCGACCGCCAGGCCTCGGCAATCCGATCTTTCTCAAAGACGACGTGATCGATGCCGCGCTGGGTAAGGCAGTAGCTGGTGGCCAGGCCGGCCTGTCCGCCGCCGACGATGATGACCGGGTAGTGAGTGTCCATAAGGCTCGGAGTGATGAAGAAAACATTTAGACGAGCAATCACTCATTTTCCCCCAAACCCCGAAATGCCTTATTTTCTTCGAGATCTTGGAGCGAATACACCACTCACGAAACCGAAAGAGTAGCTCAGCTTCAATCACCCGAAGAGGTGATTTACACTGGACCCTTTAAAAGTTTGCTTCCTGATTCGGAACCGACCGCCCGTTTCAAACTGATGGAAGACGGCATTCAGAGCTCGTTGAGTTGGAGATGTGAGCCCAAAGACAAAACGCCCGCTTGGAGAAGCCCAAGCAGGCGCCAATGCTCCCCGGGCAAATGGCCTTGCACGACTGTGCAAGCCCACCAGATTCGATCCCGCATGCCGACGGTTGTCGGCATAACCGCCGCATGCTCTATTCGATTCGTTCCTCCAGTTGAATCTTCCCCTCAATCACGTACCGCGTCATCTTTCGACTCTTCCAGCTCTTGATCAACTTCTCGGCCGACACCGCCTCTTCCTTCGAATCGAATTCCTGCTGGAAAACCAGCGTCCAGGGGCGATATCGAGACGTGAATCCTTTGGACGTAGTGTTGTGATGTTCAACTCGACGTTCTGGGTTCTTCGACCGCCCCACATAGTAACGACCGTTTTCCTCCGACTGGAGAATATATACAAAGTGGCTCATTGAACTGAGGCGGTGAGCCGTAAAGACAAAACGCCCGCTCGGACGAGTCCAAGCAGGCGTCAATGCTCCCCGGGCTGGATTCGAACCAGCAGCCCTGCGGTTAACAGCCGCATGCTCTACCGTTGAGCTACCGAGGAATGTTATGTGGTGCGGACGGTGAGCGCAACGAGCGAGCCGGGCTGGTTTCGATCCCGCATGCCGACGGCTGTCGGCATAACAGCCGCATGCTCTACCGTTGAGC
>JAHENZ010000200.1 GCA_018609755.1 Salinivenus sp.
AACGCCTACAGATGAACAGGTAGATCCGAACGAGCGTAGAGGCAGTGTCCATGTCGCCAAGGGCGGCCTGTCAGAGATGTTGGATGCATCTTCTTTCAAGCCGCCTGCGGCGACGTGGTTTTTCAACCCCTGATTGGCATTGGAAGTGAACATGCCGCCTGCGTCCGGCGCCTCTCTCGTTTCCTGATCAGGAATGCGGAGCCGCAGGCACTGGTCAGTGCACAGAATCCGGTTCGGCTCAATGAGGCATCTGAACCGGAGCCGGACCTTGCGCTTCTGCGTCCTCGAGAGGACGATTACGCGTCGCGACATCCCCAGCCAGACGATGTATTCCTCGTCGTAGAGGTCGCCGATACGTCGCTTTCCTTCGACCGTGACGTCAAGCTGCCGCTTTACGCCGCGGCCGGCATTCCGGAGGCCTGGATCGTTGATCTGGAGGCCGACGAGGTCCACGTGTATCGTGAGCCGGACGGGGAGCGCTACGCTACGCACGAAACCTGCAGTCCCGGCGACGAGATTCGCATGACGGCCCACTCCGAGCTGGAGTCGATCCCCGTCGATCAGATTCTCGGAACGTAGTGGGCTAGCACAACTGAATTGCCAGATATCGTCAACGGGGTAACGGGACCTCCTCCGCCTCCTGCAGCCTGCGATGGGGCCTAATCAGTTAGAAAGGCCCAAAAGGCTCAAGATTCGATTGACGACGATAAAGGGTCGCATTTGTTAGAGTAGTTGTGCAAGGTCAGTAGCCCCGTGCCGGACGCCGGAAGGGCGTGGGAAACGCCCCGGGTGACTACAGATGGGGCCCAGGCATGTCCGGCCTTCCCGCCCGTGTTTTTCGCACGTCAGTTTGTGTTCTCCACGCGATCCGGAGTAGCGGTCGGTCCTCCGGTTAGAGGTCCATCTCCCGCTTGTCCACGTACTCCTCCCCGTCGTCCGCCACGCGGAGCATTTTCCACGGCTTCTCGGGATCATTGAGGAAGCAGAGCACCTCCTTCTGCAGGGCGTCGTGGGCGTCGCGGGCGCAGGCCGATGCATTCTCCCACGGCGTCGTTGCCGCGTTGAACCAGAGGCTCGTGTAGGGGCCGTCCTCGACCCCCTCGGCAATCTGGACGGGGACCCGCGCGTCCTCGTACGTGCCCTCGACCGTCGTTATGATCGCATCGTTCACCGGCGTGAGGTCGTCGAGCACGTCGCCGAGCCAGGCGGTCGCCTCGTCCGTCGACAGGTCGCGCACGTAGATTTCGATGGTGTCGTGGGCCATGGCGGAAACGGTTGGTGGCGAGGGGAATGGAGAGACCTCAACGGCTGTGGACGGTGGCGGTGCCATGAAGAGCGCATAGCGGAGCTGAGCGTGGGGGAGAGGGAGGGCGCAAGGGGGAGAGGGAGCGTGTGAGAAAGGGGTACGGGCAAAGGGAGGAGGGGAGAGGGGACCTGCCGACGAACACGATTGCTGCCGAGCAGGTTATCCTTCATTCCCGCGAAAAGCCTGGAAGCCCTCCAGCATCGCGTAGCGGTTGTACTCGTAGACTCGCGTGAGCCCTCGGAGCCACAAGGGCATGGCAAACAATGATAGAAGACCGAATCCAGCAATTCCTCCAAACTGGAGGATGAGACGGTCGAATAAGAACAGAGGCAGAAAGGGAATGCCGAAAAGGGGAATCATGATGGCCGTACGCTCGGCCGAAAAATTCGTCTGACCGAACGAGAGCTCATCAATTGCGAGGGCCTTTCGGTTGAACGTCGCCCCGGCGATCACGGCGGGGGCGACGACTCCGGCGTTGTACAGAAAGAAAGAGGTATGGACGATTACGAATGGGCTTTGCCGTATGAGGAGGAACGGAAGCGGAATGAGAAAACAGGCCAGTGTGCCCGCCTCCAGAAAGAGAAGCTTACCCGTCACGCGAGTACGGGAGGATATGGGACGAGCCATCGTCGCTTCGAAGCAGTGCCCCTCCCATCCGAACAAATTTTGACCGTAGTAGATGGCGGCGCCGCCGGTTGCGAAGAGGCCCGGAAACAGCGTGAGGTTAAGCAACTGCAATCCCGATATCTCTCGGAGGTCCGCCTGCTTCATCGGAAAGAAGGCGAAGGCGATGACCGTGATGAGGAAAATGGAGGTCGTGAAAAGGGCCATGCGTGTCTGAGGATTGCGCCACAAGAGTCGTCCCTCCAGCACCGCCTCCCGCCAGGCAGGTCCCCGTCGCGCTAGTCGGGAAAGCCACACGCTTGGCCCGCCCGACGCGGCACGGGGTTGAGAGCGATCGACGACCATCATCCGCCGCAGCCACCGGGCGTACCCCCCCACGAGGCCCACGAGCCCGATCATAGCAACTGTTGCGGGAAGAATCTGCCCTCGAACCACCCCCCCGAAGAGCCATCCCGATACGTCCAGGAGGGAGACGAGGCCCGCCCCCACGTCGACGGCTTCGAGGGCCGTCGCCGCTACGAGCAGGCCGACGAGTCCCAACGCGACGAACGGACGACCGGACACGGCTCGCCGGAGCATCGGCACCGCGTAGGTGACTGCCACCAGTACGCCGAGGCCCGCCAGCCCGAACCGAAAGGCCGCGAGGCCTCCTCCGCTCATGGCCCTCTCTACACAGACCGCTCCTACGAACGTTAGCGGCACTGCATTCCACAGGCTGAACAGCGTGAAGACCGAAAGCAGGCTCACCAGGACGGAGCGGTGGACGGGAAGCACCTGGTACGGCCGCGGGTCTACGCCGAGGCCCGACGCTATCACCAGGCGGATGGCGGCGTAGCCCAGTCCAAACGGCAACAGTCCCTTGGCCGCCACGAGGAGCGGATCGGCGGTGGGGGCGACCTCCCGGACAAGGTCGTCGAAGAAGACGCCGGCCAGCACCAGAGATCCACCGAAATACAGCGCTATGAACGCTATGATGAGCAGCGAGGCGAGGCGGCGGCCCCGAAACGGCACGCACCAGTAGGCCCGCGGGCGGTGATGCAGAAGCGACCAGACGGACACGGTGGTACAGAGATGGGAGCAACGAGAATACTAATCGTTCAGACCGGGACCCATAACCGTCCCGTTTTCGCCTACGTCGTCGCGGAAGGTTTATCCGCCTTCCGTCCAGAAGCCCCGACCACCGCGAGAACAAAGCCGAATAGAAGGTACACGGCGAGCCACAGAGGCCAATTCGCGAGAAACGAGCCCAGCTCCCCGATGCTCATGATCAGTCCCATCCCGAAAAACCCGGCGGCGATGAGAAGTGCTGTCAGCGTCACCCGTAACTGCTCGGGCGAGACGGATTGAAGAAGACGCTGGACACCCGGGGTGATCCACGAAATCAGCCCGAGCCAGAGTCCGAGCAAAGCGGCTTCGAGGACCTTCTCCCACTCGAATGGGTCTTGGGAAAACATCCCGAACAGGACGTGAAGACCGGCGAGCCCGACGAAAAGCGTTAGGGCGGTCCACAGCGCATCCCGCCAGTCTGAGGAACGGGCGAAACCTGTTGCCTGCATGGCGACGCTGAGGTTATGTGTACGGTGTTGATGGATCCGAAAAGGTAAAATTTAGATAGACTCCAATGTTTCGGTTGGACGGCACTCGATCGTCTTCCTCTCGTTTGCACTCGCTGATGTCTGTTCACCCAATACCAACTTGCATGTCTGATTCTGTAGACTCTCTCCGCGACCACCTCGCCCCCATCAACGACCTGGAGTCCGCCGCCGCGGTGCTGGCGTGGGATCAGGAGACGTTCATGCCCGACGGCGGGGCGGAGGCGCGGGCCCGGCAGCTGTCCACCCTCCAGTCGATGGCGCACGAGCAGTTCGTGGCGGATGAGACCGGCGAGCTCCTCGACCGGGCCGAGGAGGCCACCAAGCAGGCCGACCCGCTCGACGACGGCGCGAGCCTCGTGCGCGTGACCCGCCGCGACTACGAGCGCGCTCGCCGCGTGCCCTCGTCCCTCGTGGCGGAGCTGTCGAAGGCCACTTCGGAGGCCAAGCAGGCCTGGAAGAAGGGACGGGAGGAAGACGACTTCTCGATTTTTGCTCCGCACCTGGAAACGCTCGTGGATCTCTCCGTGGAGAAGGCGGAGGCCATCGGGTACGACGATGAGCCGTACGACGCCCTCCTGGAAGAATTCGAGCCGGGCCTGTCGACCGCTGAGGTGACCGACACCTTTGAAACCTTGCGTGAGGACCTGGTGCCGCTGGTCGATGCGATTGCCGACCGCCCGCAGCTCGACGACGATCTGCTGCACCGCTCCTACCCGCAGGACAAACAGAAGCAGTTCGGCGAGCGAGTGCTTGCGGACCTGGGCTACGACTTCGACCGTGGGCGGCAAGACGTGTCGGCCCATCCCTTTACCACGTCCTTTTCCGTCGACGACGTGCGCATCACCACGCGCTACGACGAGGAGTATCTGCCGTCGGCCTTCTTCTCGATGATCCATGAGGGCGGCCACGCGCTGTACGAGCAGGGCATCGATCCGGCGCTCGACCGTACGCCGCTGGCCGACGGGGCCTCGCTGGGCGTGCACGAGTCGCAGGCGCGCCTGTGGGAGAACCACGTCGGACGGGGGCGGCCCTTTTGGACGCACTACTTTCCGCAGCTGAAGGACGCATTTCCGGACGCCCTCGGCGACGCCGACCTCGACTCGTTCTACCGGGCCATCAATCGCGTCGAGCCATCGCTCATCCGCGTAGAGGCCGACGAGGTGACGTACAATCTACACGTCATGCTTCGCTTCGAGCTGGAGCGGGGCCTCATCTCCGGAGAGGTGGACGTAAATGAGCTTCCGGCACGCTGGAACGCGGCAATGGACGACTACCTCGGCGTCGTGCCCGACACCGATGCGAACGGCGTGTTGCAGGACGTGCACTGGTCGATGGGCTCGTTCGGGTACTTTCCTACCTACACGCTCGGCACCCTCACCGCGGCGCAGCTCATGGAGGCGGCCGAGCACGACCTGTCCAATCTCCATCGGCGGCTGGCGGAGGGCGAATTCGGGCCGCTCCTCGACTGGCTTCGCACCCACGTGCATCAGCACGGCCGCAAGCTGACGGCCCCGCAGCTTCTGGATCGCATCACCGGAAACGAACTCTCTGCCGAGGCCTGGCTCCGATACGCCCGCGAGAAATTTGGGGCACTGTACGACCTTTCGCAGTCCCCGTCTGAATGAGCGACGTTTCGCCGGGACGCGGCTCTGACTACGAGGACATTCGTCAATTGGAGGCCTCAGCGGACATCGCCTGCTCAATTGCGTCGGTCGAGCGGGCGAGGGTGTAGCTGTGGGCCTCGGGGCGATCGGCGAAGAGGGGCTTGACGGAGGCCCACGTGTCGCGAAATAATCCACTGCCTCGGTAGCGCTCTAGGGCGTCGGCACTGTCCCAGTGGCTGTAGGTGGTGCAGACGGTCGGGACATCTGCGTCCTGCCAGAGCGCCAGATGCCGGCACCCCGGAAACTGCCGGATCTGCGGCGCCACCTTGTCGAACTGGGTGAGGAACGATTCCACCGTGTCCTCGGCGAAGGTCATGCGCACGATCCGAATCAGCATAGAGGGAGGAAGCAATAAAAAGTGGACGACGGGGACTCACACTCATGCAGCCCCAATCGGTTCGGAGCGACCCCGGAGCCCCGAATGGGATGGCTGAAAAGTGTCCTTGTGCGTTCAACGTTGCATCAAGAGAAATCGGCGCTCACGAGCGAAGGAGATGCTGGCCGATTTGGCAGTCGAGGCACCCGCCCTCGGTGCAGTACTCTCGGTAGAGCTGGTGGAGTCCTTGGGCTTCGAACGCCGATTCTGCCCGTGTGCCGAGATCCTGAAAGCGGCGTACCACCTTGTCGCGAGAGGCGGAGAGGGTTTGCAGGACGTCAAGTGCCGCTTCGGCCTGTTCGGCATCGTCGCGGTGCTCAGCGTCGAGCAGGAGGGTCGGGACGACCGCGTTAATGAGGAGCGTGTCGCGACGGGAGGGGCCGAGGCTTGGGTCGTGGTCGGAGGCCCTTTTCTTGAGGTGGTAGTGGGTGCGCCAAAAGGAAGGCGGAGTGGCGGCAAGCGCCTCCCGAAGATCGGTCACAGGATCGTCGGCGGTGAGGGCCGTACGGAGGGTTGGCAGCGGGTCGGAGGCGAGAATGGCGTTCTCGTCGTACCAGGCGGCAGCTTGCGCGAGGCGCAGCGGCGGAAAATTGTTGGGGCGCAAACGGAAGAAGGTCCAACTCGTCGATTCCATTGCGGGAATGTCGAGGTGCACCTGCAGACGGCGGAAGCGGTCGCGTAGATTCATCGCGTAGTCGGCGGTTTCCCGGTCCGATTCGAGCAGATCTTCGGGTTCCGGGAGAAGACCTGCCACGCCGAGATGGAGAGCCTCCCGGTTGCGCGGGTCCGGCACAGAGCGTACGGTCTCGGGCGGGAGACGGCGGGCGAGAGTGGTCATGGGCTCATCGTTTTTCGAGTAGCCAAGGCCCGCGTACAGCCGTTCCTGCAGGCGCTCCTCCAAGTCGGCGTCGGGAGCTGTTGCCAGCCGGTCCCGCTTATCGGTCAGGCGTTCGCGGGCGAGCGTTGCGATCCAGGTTCGCTTTTTCTGTTCCGGCACCTCGTCCCACCGCGACGCACAGGGCAGCGTGTCCTCGTCGGGCCGGGTGTGGTAGGCGTGCAGCAGCTCGCGCAGGGGGGCGTCGAGGCGGGGGTAGAGGACGATCTCGGGTACCGTTGACTCGTCGGCCCGAAGGAGGCCGCCGGTCCACACGTCCGCGTGGAGAGTGACGTGGAGCACGACGCTCTCGTACCGCGGATCGGTGTGGTGATCGTGCTCAAACCAGCCGCCGGACGCGGTGTGGATTTCCACGTGGCCCCGCCAGTCCATCGAGCCGATGCGGACGTGGGCATTTTGGAAGTCGGGGCCGGCGTCTGTGTTTGGACGGCCGGGGTCGAGAATGCGCACCGGCTCATCGTCCGTCGTGCTGAGGTCCTCGGTGTCGAAGCGCTGATGCTTCCAGAGGTCGTGGACGAGGGCCTCGGGCACTTGTACGTCGGGGCGTGGCTCCTGCAGCGAGACGGCCACGGGACGATCGTCAGTCTCGTAGTGGTCGTGGGGGACAGAGGACGAAGAGGAAGACATGGCGGAAGCGACGTCGGTAGACGAGCTGCGGTCTACCGAATAGACACCTTCGCGCCTGCAAATCTAACGGCGGTGACGCCGCTCGTCGCTGATCGGGGACCAGCGGCCTTGCTGATGGAGAGGGGATTACAAAGATGGGCGTCGAGGTTACCCTTCTATTATGACATGTCCCGCACGTATTGACGAGAATCGACGGAGGGGATATACTTTCTTTTCCATTTATCACAAGGCGGTAACAACGGTCGTCTCACCGCCTCGAAGTGTTTGACTTAGCAGCTCTCATTTTTATGTCAACAGTGGAGTCGACGCGCGATGGAACGGGCGGGTGGAGGAGAACAGCCTGTCGGTACGCCGAGCGGTTCGGATGGCCGGTCGTGCCGCTTCATCCCGGCGCCGAGCACGCTGAGGTCGAAGATCCAGCGATTGAACAGTTGGGGCATCGCCCCCTGGTGGACGTTCCCGACGGAGCATCCGCGCAGCCGGAGGTGATTCGTGGCTGGACGGGCATCCCGCGGCACGCCCCCCTCGGCCTCCTGACTGGAGCAGACTCGCAGATTGCTGCTCTCGAAATTCCCGAAGCCGAGAATACGACGCTGACCTCTACAGATCTCCAGCGGTTGCGGGAGGCTGTGCCCGACACGCGCCGTATCGATGGACCAAGGCGGACGTATCATCTCTTTTCTCGTCCCTCTGAATTGGACCTTCCCAGGTGTACCCCGTTCTCCGACTCGCACGGCGGGCTGGTGCTGCACGGGGACCAGTCCGTCATTCGCGTTCCCAACTCAATTCACTCGCGGGACGCGTACCGCTGGGATTGGACGTCGCCCGATGAGTTCGCTTCCTTTCCCGAATCGTTGCTCTCATTTTTCGGCGTCCGCGTTGACGCGGAGGCGTTGAGGGAGTGGCAAGAGACATTGACCGGTGCCTCGGGGTCCTCCCCGGAGTCCTCTTCCCACTCCTCCGGTGAGGGCAGCACACTGACGTTCCGTTCGGGAGCCCAGCTGGAGGCAACTGCGGAGGACGCGTCTCGTGGGATCGGACTTCCGGGGCTCGCTCCCGGCACTCTGTCGGTGCTCAGTGGGCCGCCCAAGACGGCGGGGAAGTCGACTTTTGTCCTGAACCTGGCTGCGCACCTAGCGGCGGGACACCCGTTTCTTGGGTTTGATCAGCAGCCGACCCGGGTCGTCATGTGGTCCGATTTACCGGCTTCCCGCTTCCGCGAGCATCTCCAGCAGATTGGAATCGGGCCAGAGGCGCGGGCTCGCTTGCACGTCCTTCATCCGCGCGATGCCGCCCCGTGTTCGTGGCAGGGGCTCCTTGCCCGGACGTTTGATCACGCCGTGCGCGAGAATGCCGGGCTCCTCTTGCTCGATTCTCTCGACCAGTTCGTACAGGTGAAGGGAGAAAGAGAACCGACCAAATCGGCCGAACTGGCCCACATGCTCACGACGGAAGCGCCCTCCGAGTGCGCTGTACTGGCCGTGAAGGCCCTCCGGATCGCACTTCCCGTTCGGATGGAGGACGTGGTCGAACGGCTGGGGCTGCTCGGCACCGCCGCGGATCTCGTGCTCCAGATGGATCGGGGGCCGACCCGTGCACGCCCCACCCTCCGCCGCCTCCAGTGGACCGGGCGGCTCAGTCTTGCAACGTCGCACTTCCTCTGTGAAATGGTGCGCGGCCGCTACCGCCGTCTGCAGTCGGAGAAGCGAAGCGGATGGCGCGAACGGCAGATTGATGTGGAGGGAGGCGATTTGGATCCGCCGGAGCTTGATCCGGATCGAGACACCCTCATCTCATCACGCTCGCGATTGGAGACCGCAACGTCTTCCTCTCGTCGTCGACAGTGAGGGCTCCCCGCGTTTTTAGAGTGTCCGTCCCGCCCAAAATCCGGTTCCGCACCGTGGTTTCTCTTTCAGACTTCTCTCTGCTCTACGAGCGCGTCTGTACAGCACAGGGCGTGTCCGTTTCGGTGTGCGAGCGCCGTTGGGGGCGAGTCCATCCTCACGCCTCAGTGGGCTAAGGCGAAGCCCGGACTGCGGAGGCGGTGATCTCGAAGGGGACAGTCCTTCTGACGTGCTTCGCGATCCGTCCTGTGTTCGAGGACTGCACCGAGCGAGTGGTCTTCTCCATTGCCCAGCGATTCGTCGACCGAAACGGATTTGTCCTTCAAGCCACCATGACCGACGTCAGTGAGCAATTTCAGGGAACCCTAAGCGACGATGAGCCCGAGGAAGTGTCGTCCTGGATTCAGTCGCGGCACCAGTCCCGATTTGATTCGTCGCACTCCGAGCGCATTTTCGGGGCGCTCAACACGCTGGCGGAGGTAAAGGAGGCCCTGGAGCAGGTGCCGGACGTCCACGAGGAGGTGGATCGCATCGACGAGGCCGGGGCCGTCATTGCCCGTCACGTGGCAGGACTGTTCCGGCTCGACGAAGAGTCGAAGCAGGAGTTGGCGGGTCGATTTCCAGTGTTTGCCGAGGCCTGGCGGGAGGCATTGGAGGAGGATTCCTGATCCCCAATCGTTGCGCGTTACATACTGGACTTTGACAGGGATCCACGATCTCTGCGACTGCATCGAGTTGCCTCAAGCAACCGCGTGGGCCGCCTCCACGTGCTCAATGAGTGACTGGAAAATGAACCGTCCGTCCGTGCCGCCGATCATCGCCTCCACGCAGCGCTCGGGGTGGGGCATGAGGCCGCAGACGTTTCGATCGTCGTTGATGATGCCGCCAACGTTGCGCACCGAGCCGTTCGGGTTGGCGTCGTCGGTCAGCGTGCCGTCGGGGGTGCTGTAGCGGAAGAGGATTTGGTCGTTCGCTTCCAACTCGTCCAGCACGTCGTCCTCGGCGAAGTAGCGGCCCTCGCCGTGTGCCACCGGAAACGTGACGACCTGTCCGGGTCGCAGCGCCCCGGTAAATGGCGTATCGGCGTTCTCCACACGGAGCGTCGTCGGCTTGCTCACGAAGCGGAGGGACTCGTTGCGGAGGAGAGTGCCCGGCAGCAGTCCGGCCTCGCACAGAATCTGAAAGCCGTTGCAGATGCCGAGCACGAGCCCGCCGTCTTCGGCGAACCGCACCACGTCCTGCATGATGGGCGAGAAGCGAGCGATGGCGCCGGACCGCAGGTAGTCGCCGTACGAGAAGCCGCCCGGCACAATTACGACGTCCACGTCGCCCACGCTTTCCTCCTCGTGCCAGATGAAGCGCGCGTCCTGCTCACAAACGTGCTTGGCGGCGTGGTAGGCGTCGTGGTCACAGTTCGACCCGGGAAAGACGACAACTCCGAAACGGACGGGCATAGGAGGCTAGGGGGGTGAAACGGGTATACGAAATTATGCTGCGGCTGCCCTGCTCGTTGTGGTGGTGTATTGCGTATTTCGTATTGCGTATAACAGTCGGCAACTACGCAATACGAAACACGAAATACGCACCACCAGCGATTATCAAAGGCACAGAGGGAAGAAGATTGGCGGATTGATCGGTAGGAGGCATCCCCGCTACGCCTGCACGAAATCAATCCAGGCGCTACTGCCTTCCACGTAGTCCTCAATCACCGAGGTCGTGTCGCCATCGCGGTAGGTCGTGAGAAGGCCCTGCACGTTTTTTCGGAAGACCTGCAGGCAGTTCGAGATCAGGTCGCTGCGGAAGCCCCGATCCCCCATCTCAATGACCATTTCCATCGTCACGACGCGCCCGAGGATCCGACCCAACTCCACCAGCTTCCGCTGCGGCAGCGACTGGTCGACCTCAAAGTTGAGAGACTCGTCGAAGTACTCCACCGCCCGGGACGTAAGGTCGTGATCTTCGAGAAAGGATCGGAGGTTTTGCTTTTTTCCCTTCCGCATCGACTTGAGAACAGATTCCGAGATCTGCTGATAGAGCACGTCGTTCGAGCCCTCGAAGATCTGGAACGGGCGGCTGTCGACGACGGAGCGACCGGCCACGTGATCGAGCCGATAGCCCTTGCCCCCCATCAGCTGAAGGAGCGACTGTGAGGCGTCCTGCATCAGGTCGGTCACGACTGCCTTGATAGAGTTGGCCGTCAGGGTGGCGCCGGCCAGGTTGTTCTCTGTGCCGGCGTGCTCGCTGGTGTGCAGGCACATCGCAGAGCAGGCCGTAAACGCGGCCTGAATGTCGGCGATGCGGCGCTTGACCTGGTCGTAGTCGAGAAGCGGCTTCCCGCCCACGAACCGCGTTTTGCAGTGCTCCAGGGCCTCGTCGAGCATGCGCTGAAGGAAGCCCATGCCCATTCCGGGAAACTCGATGCGGCTGCGGTGCAGCGTGTCGAGCATCATCTTGATGCCGGTGCTCTCGGGCTGGAGCCGGTGCTCCTCCGGCACGCGAATGTCAACGTTGTTGCGTCCGTACGGAATCATGTAGAGGCCGAGGTTTTCGTAGAACTCCTCCACCTCCACCATCTGCTCGGGCTGATTCATGTCCGCCACGAAAAAGTCGATGTCCCGCCCCAGGTCCCCGTTTTTGCCCTGGCGCCGGGCCGTGATGAGCCAAAAGTCGGCCCAGCCGGTGAGACCGGCCCAGTGCTTCGTCCCTTGCACGTGGTACGTGCCATCCTCCTTCGTGTAGGAGGTTTTCATGTTGAGGGCGTCGGTGCCATAGTCGGGCTCAGTAATCATGAGCCCGCCCATGTTTTTGTCCTCGATGAAGCGTTCGAACACCGGGCCCTTGATTTCCTCGTGGCCGTACTTCGTGAGCGGCTGCAGGAAGAGGGCACCATTGATTCCCAGGGTGAGGGACAAGGCCAGCGACTCGTAGGACGCGGTGGCGAGGATGGCCTGGCACTCGTGGACGTGTCCGCCGCGCCCTCCGTACTCCTCCGGAATGAAGACCGACAGGGGCGTAAGCGACTGAATCTCACGCATCACGAAGGGCGGAAGGCCGCGCCGTGTGCTCAATTCATTGAAGTCGGCCCGCTGCGAAAAGACGGTTTGGAGCTTCTCGCGGAAGGCGTTACGATACGTGTCAAACTCAACGGAGGCGCCAAGCTCTTCGGACAGATACGAGGCAATACTCATGGGCACGGGATAGTCTCGACGAAACAGCCGAACTGCGTCGTCTCTCTGGCGACGGACTGCAGCTTACGATAGTGGTACTGCCGTAACGAACTAGAGCACCAAAAGATCAAGCGTAGACCGGGGATCTGCAAACGAAGCTGAAACAAATTGGCAAGACAGGCCGGGGGAGAGGAAAATGGGGGAAGTCCCGACAGAGAAGTGGGGGCGGTCTGTCCGGTCCGGATCAATTTGCAGAATGAAGGTTATATCGGTTCGAATTCGGTTTTACCGATTCGGTGTTCGGTTTGCTCTTCCCCCACCGATGGTTCCTACGCTGTGGTTCGCACTCTCCGTCTCCTCCCGATCACTCTCGCGCTGTTTGCTCTTGGGTTCTTCCAGGCTGTCCAGGCACAGATCCCATCCGAGGCTCAACCTCTCGACCTTTCGTCGGAAGAGGTGCAGCAAAAAAAGCGTCTGGTTCAGGGGCCCGACGGCTTTTCCATTGAGCTTTACGCTGCTCCCCCTGAGGTCAACTATCCAGCAGCCATTACGGCCACGCCCGATGGCAATCTGTTTGTAGCGGTGGATGGAAACGCATCGCTGGGGCAGGACCCGGGCCGCGGCGAAATCTTGAAGGTACTGGATACCGACAACGACGGGCAGGCCGACCACTACTCGGTGTTCGTCGACAGCGTGGACAGCCCGCGCGGCCTCGTCTACGATGGAGAAACGCTGTACGTCATGCATCCGCCGACCCTGACTGCTTTTACGGATACGGACAGGGACGGGGTGGCCGACGAACGCACGAATCTCGTGGAGGGACTGGGCTTCACGCTCGACTTCCGAGGGGCCGACCACACCACCAACGGTATGCAGATGGGCGTTGACGGGTGGCTCTACATTTCTGTGGGAGACTACGGCTTTCTGAATGCGACGGGCACAGACGGGCGCCAGGTCAGCCATCGGGGCGGCGGCATCGTACGGGTGCGGCCCGACGGCACTGGACTGGAGGTCTACGCGACGGGCCTCCGCAACTCCTACGACGTGGCGATGACGCCGAGGCTTGATGGCTTCGTGCGGGACAACACGAACGACGGATACGGCTGGAATACGCGCCTGGAGCACGTTTTGCCGCAGGCTCACTTCGGGTATCCGAGTCAGTTTCTCCATTTTGCCGACGAGGTGATGCCTCCGCTGGCCGATTACGGGGGCGGGTCGGGGACGGGGGCGCTGTACGTCGACGCGCCGGGGCTTCCCGACTCCCTCAGCAATACCCTCTATACGGTCGACTGGGGTCGGAGTGGCGTCTTTCGACACGACCTTGCTGCGCAGGGGGCGAGCTTTGAGCCCTCGCAGGAGGTCTTTCTCCGGATGCCCCAGCCCACCGACATGACGATCGACGGGCACTCAAATCTCTATCTGGCCAGTTGGATGGGGGCGAGCTTCACGTACGCTGGGGAAGACGTGGGCTTCATCGTGCGGCTGACCCACGAGAATGCTGATTCGGGGACCGTCCCCGATTTTGCTGAAGCGAGCACGGACCGACTGGTAGAACTCCTCGCCGCCGAGCACAGTCTCTTTCGGCACCACGCTCAGCGTGAACTACTGCGTCGGGATCTGAGTGAGGACGGAATTCAGAAGATCGCTGCAGTTGCCCGAGAGGACGGCCCGACCGACGGGCGCATCGCGGCTCTCTTCACGCTCAAGCAACTGCGGGGGGGCGGCAGCCATTCGCTCCTCACCGAGCTCACAGACGATCCGGCGCTCCGCGAGTTTGCCCTGCGCGCTCTTGCGGACCGGAAGACGCAGGCCGAGAATGTACCGACGGCCCCATTCGTAGAGGCCCTTTCTGCCGAGGATCCGCGGGTGCGTCTCCAGGCCGTGAATGGACTGGTTCGACTGGGGGCGCAGGACACGGCGGACGACATTGTGCCGCTCCTCACGGATCCCGATCGCTCGGTTTCTCACGTGGCGGTGCAGTCCCTGGTGGCGTTCGGTGCCGTGGAGCCGGCCCTGGACGCCGTGCGCCACGGCTCGCCCGGTCTCGTGCGGGGGGCAATGAAGGTGCTCGTGCGGCTGCACCGGGAGGAGACAGTGAACGGGCTGCAGGACATTCTGGAAAGTACGCCGGATCCCTTTACGCAGCGGCAGGTGGTGGCGGGGCTGGCGCGCCTTTTCCACAAAGAGAGGGAGGGGGACTGGACTCCGGAGGAAGATTGGTGGGGGACCACGCCGAGTCCCCGCGGACCGTATCACGAGCCGGTAGCGTGGGCCGGAAGCGATCGCATTCATCCGCTGCTCCGGAGCGCGCTTCTCGACAGTGAAGACTACGAATATCGGCGGCGTGTCCAGCTGGTCGAGCGCAATCGGGCCATTCCGGATGGGGGCGGTGGGGTCCTGATTGCTGCAGCATCCGATCGTCTCCGAACGCGGGCGGTCGATGCGCTGCTCGGCGAGGCGTTTGTGAGGGACGGCATGGTGGCGTCTCTCGATTCCCTTGCCGGACACTCCCTGGCTCTTCAGCGGGCCACCACCGACCTGCTCACCACACAACGCACGCTTCCGGCGGCGAGCGTATCTCTTCTCGGCGATGCGGTCCACGAGTCTGCTCTTCAGTCCACGGTGCGGGCGGAGGCGCTCCGGGCACTCTCGAACCTTCCGATCGATGAGACGCTGAGCGACGTGACCGACATTTATGCCCGCCTGCTCGATGACGCGGGGGCCCATGCTGCGCCTCTCACGGAAGCGATCCAGAACTACCTGGGACGGCGTCGCCACAGCGATCACGTCGATCATTTTGTGCAGATGGGAGCGGAAGATACGTCCGCTGAGCGGAAGCTGGCCTTCGGGGTCCTTCTGCACCTGGCCGAAAATGACGAACTCGACGATGACGTGCGGACGACGGTCCAGCAGGCCGTGACGCAGGGATGGGGCGAATCGGCGCAGACATCGGCCCTGCTCTGGGCCATTGGATACACGAAAATGGAGGGGTATAACGAGCAGGTGCGCCAGCACGTAGAAAATGGAAGCACCGAAGACGTGAAAACCGCCGCACGGTACGCAGCCGACCGGCTCGGGCTGTAGTACGGAGTCCGTTGCGACGGTGAGAAATTCCCTACTCACGGATCGGTAGATCGCCACGACCGAGTACTCTTGGAGTGTCTGTCGTCCGTTGTCAGCTTGAAAAACAGCACGCAGGTCACAACTTAGGTTAGGCATCCGTTTGCAACTCAAACAGAAAACGCCGAAGGGACGACCGGCGATTCGGCACGCTCCTTCGGCGTTGATGCTGCAATCGAAATGTCAACTTCGGCGGTCTAAAAGGGAAGCTCATCGTCCGGTTCAAACGTCTCCTCGTCGTCTCCGCCGGAGGGACCGCCTCCAGAGCCTCCGGATTGTCCTCCCTGGCCGGCTTGCTGTCCCGGTCCCGACGGCTGTCGGGATTGCTGCTGAGGGGGACGCTGGTCGAAGTCCTCGTCCTGGTAGCTTTCCTCTTGACTGAAGCCGTCCCCGCCACCGGGAGCGCCCTGCCGGTTGCTGTCGAGGAACATCATTTCCTGTGCCTTGATCTCCGTGGTATAGCGCGTGTTGTCGTCACGGTCTTCCCAGGAGCGCGTTTGAAGTGAGCCTTCGAAGTAGACCTGCGATCCCTTGTCCAGGTATTCGTTGCAGACCTCCCCGAGCCGGCCCCATGCCACGACGTTGTGCCACTCGGTCTTCTGGACCTCTTCGCCATCGCGGTTGGTGTAGGATTCGTTCGTGGCCAGCCGCATGTTGCAGACGGCTGTGCCGCTGCCGGTGTATCGCAGTTCGGGCTCCTGGCCGAGATTACCGATGAGGATGACTTTGTTTACACCACGTGCCATGGTACTAAGCGTAGTTTCGAAAAAGCGGATGGTAGTTGGGCGGACATCCCTGCTTCGCACGCATACGCCTCAGATCGGGAGAGTGTCCCGTCAGAGTGTTAGGAAGAAAAGCAAAGGGGGCGTCCGTGAAGTGTTCAGAATCTGTTTGGCGGACTGTCTACGGCTTGCGACTTCGTAGTTCTCGTCCCGTGAAGCTTCTGCGCTAGAGATCTGAGATCTCCTTGTCCGGTAGCTCCGCTAGGACCTAGCATGCCAGACCGCGTTTGAGCACCCCACGGGGACTTTGCCCACTGTGTGTCGCGTTGGTATCCATCCCCCAAGTAGATTCCCATGTCCATAGACACTTGGCCTCCGAAAACATAACGTCGACCTTAAAGTATAGGGCTTGAAAGGACAGAGATACAGAAAAGCCGGACAGGAGCGCTCACCCAGAGGACGCCCCTGTCCGGCCAAGACGGAGGCCCCCGTAGGTGCTACAGGTCCCCGGGGACTGTGTGGACCGAAAACAGATCCACCACCGCATTTAGGCAAGCGGCAACAGATGTGCCAGATGTCGAGAGTCCCCGAGTAACGGCCCAAATTCCGGGAGAAGGGGGCACCGCAGCGTGGGCTCTTCCACACACGTGTCGGGGGGAGTGGACAGAATCCCCAGAATACAGATTAAGGACTGGAGGGAGACGTGACCCGGGTCGTTTCAGCCAACTCGCTCAAAAAGTCGAGGGTAAGATTGTTGAACTCCTCCGGACGCTCAATCATGGGGGCGTGGCCACATTTGTCGATAAAGTGAAGTCGCGCATTCGGCATCCGGTCGCGAAATTCCTCGGCCACGTCCGGGGGGGTAATGATGTCATCCTTCCCCCAAATCAACAGGGTAGGCATGTCGAGCCGAGACAGTTGCTCGGTCACCGTTTC
This sequence comes from Salinivenus sp., assembly GCA_018609755.1. GTDB lineage: Bacteria > Bacteroidota > Rhodothermia > Rhodothermales > Salinibacteraceae > Salinibacter. The sequence continues at coordinate 16,877 of JAHENZ010000200.1, forward strand.
CTGGTCGGCCGACCGGGCAATTTTGAGGAGCCGAAGGGCTCGCGGGCGGTCGTTCACGATGTCAAACATCTCGTCCACGAGCTCCTCGGTTGCGTGGGCCGGGTCGTAAAAGGTCATTTCGGTGCGCTCTCGGATAAACTCCCGATCCTGCCGTTTGAAGAACGTGGTCCCCATCGTCGTCTCGTAGATGCCGGATGATCCGGAGAGCACGAGGGCGTCTACGAGATCCGGGTACTCAAGCGCGTACAGCAGTGCGATGTGCCCCCCCAGCGAATTGCCCACGAGGATCGTGCTATCGAGGTCCATGGCCTCCACGAACTCATGCACGTGCTGGGTCAGCCGGGGGACGCCCGTTTCCGAGATCGGGAAGTCGTACACTGGGATGATCGGCGCCAGTACCCGGTAGCCGTTGTCCGATAGAGTCTCCACAGTGTCTACCCAGTTACTCAGGTCGCCCAGCATGCCGTGCAGCAGCACGATGGGGGGGATCGGGGAGTCCGTCGGTCCTTCATCATTGTATTGAAAGTCACCCGTCTCGTGGACGGAAAAGGGAGTGTCATGCATGAATGGACGCGTCGTCAGTGGGAGCCGGTGGTTCAGCACCGATCCGATGGGCCAGTACGGAGACACGAGGACGGAATGGGCCTCTCTCCCTCAACGCACGAGGATGGGTTGGGGAGGGGCCGGACGACGTTCCCGCCGTCGTGGGGACGTACAAGAAGCCAGAACAGATCCGTGCACGACTTCGAGGCGCAGAGCCTCAGAAAGCAGTACGGAAAGGACTCGTACATTTCGCGTGAGCATGTTGCAAGAAACGTACGAGGTCGGTAACATTCAAAACGCTCCCGGCGAAAGCTGCGTCAAGCCGTGTTTTGTGCTCAAGACCGAGGGAGGCTGCTTTTCCTCGTTGCAGACGGGGGCCCGACGTCGAGTGGCACCCCTTGCCGGCCGTGTGAGGAGGTTTCCAGTGCACGAGAAACCGGATTCCCCTCGCTCGGTACATTTAGAGGTATGTTTCACGGGCTTTTTCGTCCAATGCCTACGACCTACATGGAGAATACATCACGAAAACGCGCCGTACACGTCGGGATATGGAGTGCCCTGGCTGGAGGTGCCCTTGGGTTTACACTGGGAATGATGTTCGCGCCACAGCGTGGCCCGGACACGCGCCGCCGCCTCGCCTATCAGCTTGAGCATTGGGCTGCTCGGACGGAAGACATTCTTCGTCGTCTCTTAGAGTCGGGGCCGCAGGCGGGCGCCGACCGATCCGGTGATGAGCTCGTGGCCGACGCGCAAGCCCGGGCGGATCACATTCGGGACGACATCGATGCTTTGCTTGAAGAGCTTCGCAAGCAAAGCGCCGCCTCTGCAAAGAATGGCGACACCGACTGAGCCGTTTGCTCTTGAGGGCCGCTGGCCCTTGTTTCTACTCCATTGCTCGCACGTCTACTGATCGTCCCCCGCTTACATGCCGAACCTTACCGTTCTCCTGTCCCCGGCCGACCGCAAGCAGCCCGGGGGGAATCCCTTTGCTCCGGACATGTTCGACTACCGAACCTCCGGGACCTTCAACTATTACGATGATTTCAATCCGGAGCGGCGCGAGCTCATCGACACGCTGCAGGAGGTGATTGAGGAGGAAGACGAGGATACACTCTCAGACCTCTTTGGGCTTGAGGGATACGAGCTCGAAGAAGCCATCCGGGTGAACTCTGAGATTTACGACGCCCCCCTCATGTCGGCGCTCGACCGGTACAGTCCCGGGGTGATGTACGCTGCCATGGACTTTGCGAATCTGCCGACTGGGGCCCAGCGCCGCCTTCTGGAGAACGGCGTCATCCTGTCTGGCCTCTTCGGCCTGCTTCGTCCGGACGATCTCATCCCGAATTATCAGCTCGGGATGGACGTTTCGATTCCGGACCTCGGCCCCGTGGCCGAGTACTGGCGGCCTGTGGTAAGTCCCGTCCTTAACGACAGCCTGGAAGACCGATGGGTATGGGACCTCCTACCGGAGGTTCATCGTGAAGCGTGGACCGACGAGCACACCTACGAGGCACGCGTCGAGGTGACGTTCGAACGCGAGGAAGACGGCGAGCGTGTGGAAATCACGGGCGAGGACCTGGAGGTGCAGCGCGGGCAATTCGTCAACTTCATCGTGCAGGAGACTGCCGAGGAGATGGAGGACCTTCGCGAGTGGGCCGAGGAGGAATCGGAGGAGCTCGCGTTTGACGAAGACGCCTCCTCCTACGACGAGGAGACGAAGACGTGGTCCATCGTCATGGTGCAGCAGTAGCCTCTCTACGCTGAGCGTTGAACGTTTTGCGTGTGGCGTTGGAGTCGTCTCCGGATCGCTTTGCTGTTTCCGTACCGACGCTGACGGCTCAACGTCCCGGGCCTGCTTCTCGCCGTTTTTGCTTCACCAGCGCGTGCCTCCGTCATGGATGTGCCAGTCGTCATTGGGATTGCGGGCGGCTCTGGATCGGGAAAGACGACGGTTCTAGAGCAGATCATAGGGGAATTTGGGGCCGATCCCATTGCGGTACTGGATCATGACGCCTACTACCGGGACCTCTCCCATCTGCCGCCGGACGAGCGTGGGCAGTTCAACTTCGACCACCCCGACGCGCTGGAGACGGACCTCATGCGCGAACACCTCGATCGTCTCATCGCGGGAGAGGCCGTCGAAAAACCGGTGTACGACTTTACCACCCACACGCGTCGGGACGAGACGGAGACCGTGGAGCCCCGGCCCGTCATTATCATCGAGGGCATCCTCGTCCTGGCAGAGTCGCTGCTGGAGGAGCAAATGGACATCCGCATCTACGTGGACGCGGCGGACGACATCCGGCTCATGCGACGCATCCGCCGCGATTTAGAGGAGCGAAACCGCTCGATCGAGGGCATCCTGCAACAGTACGAGCGTACGGTGCGGCCCATGCACCTCGAATTCGTGGAGCCGTCGAAGCGAGAAGCCGACGTGATCATCCCGCGCGGCGGGCACAACCGCGTGGCGATTCAGATGGTGATGTCGCGAATTCAGGATCTGCTCTCCGGAGTGGAGTACCGGGCGTAGCGTCGAGGAGCGTCAGTCGAGTTTCTCCGTCACGAGAATACGAACGCCCTCCAGGACGAGGTGAGGTGCGTTATGATCGACCCGGTCGAGGTGGTCGGAAAGGAGTGAGCCCCACCCCCCCGTCAAGACGACGTGGGGCGAGTCGGGAAGCGTTCCGGCGAGGCGATCGATCATTCCGTGCACGCTGTCCACGAGTCCCCACATGATGCCGCTTTGGAGGGCGGATTGGGTCGACCGGCCCACCGGCTCGTTGGGGAGTGCGAGCGGCACGTCGGGGAGCTGCGCCGTCCCGTTCGTTAGGGCTTGCCGCACCAGCGCCGGCCCAGCGCCGATCACGCCGCCCAGGTAGATGCCGTCCCGATGGACGACCTCGCACGTCACGGCGGTTCCGGCATCGACCACCACGACGCTTTGCGGGGAGGAGGCGATGGTTCCGTGCCGGACCCATCCGGCGGCCGCCGCCGCCAGTCGATCGGTGCCCAAGGTGTCGGGGGTTTCGTACGCCAAGGTAAACGGAAGTGGCATTGTGGGACGAACCTGGACGATCGGCGCGTCCGAGATCCGTCTGAGGGCGTCTGTGATGGCCTCGGTCGCCGTAGGGACGACAGAGGCGAGACCGATGCGTCGCAGGGACGTGTCGTGGAGGTGAGAGTGCAGGGTGTCGGCCCAAGCGTCCGGATCCGAGGCATCAATGCCATTCGCGTCCGTCGACACCGTGAAGACGTGTGTGAGGTCAGGGCCGTCGAACAGGCCGCCCTTCGCGGCACTGTTGCCAATGTCGAGCGCGAGAAGCATTCCCGGGTGTGCATTTGTGTGTATGTGCGGACCCTTGGGGGCGTGAGTCGTACTCCGTGATGGAAGATCCTCTCACGCATTCCCCTGTGTCGTCACGTCGCCGGCGTGCACGACGGTCGTTCCGTCGGCAGTATCGAGACGAAGAGCGCCCGTTTCGGTGATGCCACGAACCACCCCGGAGATGGTCTCATCTGTGTCCGGAACGTGGAAGGTTACTGTTTCCCCCCGTCCCACGAGACGGTCGTGGAAGGCCGCCCGTACAGAAGCATCGTTTCCGGCTTGAACGGTGTCGTAGCGAGTCTCCAACTGGGAGAGAAGGTGGGCGAAGAGGGGGGCGCGAGGCACGGCCCGGCCGACGGTGAGGCGGAGCGACGTTGCCCGGTCGGCGATCGGGTCCGGAAAGGTCGTCTGATTGACGTTCAGGCCGACGCCAAGAATGACAACCTCCGCTTTTGCCCGCCCGGAAAGCGACGACTCCAGCAACATGCCGCAGGTCTTCCGTCCCTCCAGAAGCACGTCGTTGGGCCACTTGAGGGCCGCTCGGTGCGGAGACACAAAGTCATCGATGGTCTCTGCGACCGCTACGCTTGCGGCCACAGTGATGAGACCGAGGCGTTCCGCGCCGAGAGTGGGGCGGAGGACGACCGAAAACATCAGATTCTGCCCCGTCTTCGCGTCCCACGTACGCCCGTGTCGTCCTCGGCCTTCCGACTGGTACTCCGTAGCGACCACGCTGCCCTCCGGCGCTCCGTCGCCCGCCCACTCGGCGGCCACTGTGTTGGTCGACCCGACCGTTTCGAACCCCCGCATCGACTGTCCGAAGCGGTCGGTGTCGAGGACGTTCTGCACGTCGTGGACGAGCGGAAGCGGCATTGGACAGCGTCGTCAGTAGCAAAGCAGTAGAGCGTATTCCGCGGTATCTCGGAGCCTACGCAGTCGTTTTCAGCCGAAGGAGATACGCAACACGAAATACGTACTCCCCAGGATTTCCGAAGGCTCTCAGCCTTTGGGGGAAGATTCGTACTTATAGTACGCCGACACGGTGCGGAACTGGCGCGGCGTTCGAAACGGGACGTCCACCAATGTCCGAACTCGGGTTGTATGAGGCACCCATCGACCGTCGGGAGCACGCCGGAGGCGCACGCTCATCCGGCTGTCTTCCTCAAACAGGAGAACGCGCCCGGACCGTATGACCGTGAGGCCGATCAGCTTGCGGGTGTCCCGTTCGATGTACAGGCGCACGTACCGTACATTTTGGTCCCGCCCTGTTCCCCGAGAACGGGCGGTCGCCTCCAGCAGATACACCGGCGTATCGTCCAGAATCGTATCGGATCGAAGGGCGTACCGGAACGCTTCCCGGGTTCGGGGCTCAAGGAAGGCCGGCTCGTCCGACAGTACCTGCGCCACCACGTCTGAGGGGCGATCCCGCGGATGTTGGTTTGGAGCCGCCCATCCCAGCCATCCGCCGCTTCGGAAGGTGCCCATCGAATCTCGATGCCGAATGGTACCGGGCGCGCGTCCCGGTGGGTAGCGGAGCACGTACGACCGGAGGGCCGTGATCGTACCGGAGGGGGCCATCTGCTCGGTCCGCAACGAGCGAGTGGCGGCATAATCGTCAAGGGCCACAAAGGCGGAATCGAAGGCCGTCCGCTGCATGGAGGAAAGCACGGCAAGGGCTGAGTCGCGAGGAATGGTCGTCGCAATTGTGTCGGACGGGAGAAAGGGGGAGTCCGGCCGCGGCGACGAGCAGCCCGCGAGGCTACCGACGACTAGGAGCATCGCCCCGAGGACGTGTAAAGAACAGGCGTGTTTGGATCGCGGCGGATGCATCACTGACCGTCGATTTATATGTTTTCGTGAGATACGCCCATGTCCGGAGGTTCCCGGCTCGTGAACGCCGACGAGTCTCGGCGCCCCGGGACCTACCGCTAGCCGAAATCGGAGCAGAAGTTTCGGCTTCTTGAACCGGCTTCGCAAAGTCTTCGCTCCCGTTGCTTTTCGCATTTGTTCTTGCATGGACGCTCCCGCTCACCAATCGCCGTACGACGATCTTCTCCGTGTTGCTGTGGACGCTGCCCGTCAGGGGGCGTCCGTCATTCGCAACTACGCCGGGCAGCACGAACAGGTGCGCACGAAGACCACGAACGACTTCGTCACGGAGGCCGACGAGGCAGCCCAAGACGCCATTCTCGCGGCTCTCGACGAGGCGACGCCGGACATTTCGGTGCTCGCAGAAGAGGGAACGGATCCAGACGCGTACGCTGAATCCGCAAACGGCCGACGCTGGATCGTGGATCCGATCGACGGCACGACCAACTTCATGCATCAGGTGCCGCCCTACGCTGTAAGCATTGCCCTGCAGGAACAGGATGCTATAGTGGCGGGCGTGGTGCTCGACGTGCCACACGACGAGCTCTTCACGGCCGTCGCCGATCACGGTCTCCAGTTGAATGGGGAACCGACGGGAGTGTCGACGACCGATGACTTTTCGGACGCCTTTCTGGCCACCGGCTTTCCGTATCGCCGTTTCGAACACACCGAGCAGTACCTCGACGTGTTGGGGACGATTCTTCGGGATGCGAGGAGCGTTCGTCGGCACGGGGCAGCGGCGATTGACCTGGCGTGGCTGGCCTGCGGGCGGTTCGACGGGTTCTTCGAGACGGGGCTCTCCCCGTGGGACGTGGCGGCGGGACTCCTGCTCGTGCGCGAGGGCGGGGGGCGCGTTACGGATTACCGCAACGACGACAGTGGCTTCTCGCCTCTTTTTGCCCAGCAGGTGTGTGCCACCAACGGGCGGGTGCATCGCCCCCTCCTCGATCACCTGGCCTCGATGAAAGACATTCGGTTGTGATGAACTCCCTCAGATTTGTTTTCCTCTTCGGAGATGACGGGTCCGTCGTCTCTACAGAATCGGCGGTGAAAGAGGGCCAACATCACCTTCATCCTGGGCGTTCCGTTCGTTCCCCGACACGTTGACGGACGGAGTCCGTTCGCACCCCTCTCATGACGCGCAATTATGACGGGGACATCCGACCGGTACCGATTTCATTGCACTCATTTTTACTCTTCACTCTCTGAATCAATCCCTTTCGCTGCTATGGCTGGACACGATCTGCTCGACGGAAAAACCGGTGTCATCTTCGGTCCGCTGAATGAGGACAGCATCGCCTGGTCGATCGCCCAGGCCTGTCACCGCGAGGGCGCCGAGTTTACCCTCTCCAATGCACCGGTGGCTCGCCGCTTCGGGGACCTCGATGAACTGGCGGAGGAGACGGACAGCCCCATCATCTGGGCCGACGCCACCGACGACGAGGACCTGGAGGAGCTCTTCGCCGAGGTCAAAGACACCTACGGCACCATCGACTTCATCGTCCACTCCATCGGCATGGGGGTGAATGTGCGGAAGGACGTGCCGTACGAAGACCTCAACTACAACTGGTACGAGCAGACGCTCGACGTGTCGGCCGTGAGTCTGCACCGCATCGTCCATCACGCGCTGGAGTCCGAGGCCATCGACGACGGCGGCTCCATCCTGGCCATGACGTACATCGGGGCGCAGCGCATCTTTTCGAAGTACTCGGAGATGGGCGACGCGAAGGCGCTGCTGGAAAGCATCGTCCGCTCCTTCGGCTACCGTCTGGGCAAGCGCGACATCCGCATCAATGCCATCTCCCAGAGCCCGACGGACACTACCGCCGGCTCCGGCATCGAGGGCTTCAATGCCATGTACGAGTTCGCCGAGCGCGTCTCGCCCCTCGGCAACGCAAGTGCGGACGAGTGTGCCGACTACGCCGTGACGCTCCTCAGCGACCTCACGCGCATGGTGACCATGCAGACGCTCTACCACGACGGCGGCTTCTCCAGTATGGGCATCTCCGACCAGATCGTGGAGGCACTGGAAGACTCCTTCGCTGAGGAAGAAGAAGAGGAGGGGTAACGTCGTCCCGCACCACAGGTATGACCTCCGGCCCCCGGGACGACGCCGCGCTCTGATGATTTTTTCATCCCCATCTTCATGATCAAGCTCTTCGTCACCGACATCGACGGCTGTTTGGCGCAGCCCTACACCGGGTACGACCTGGAGGGGCTGGCCACGCTTCGCGACCACGCTGCCCAGGCGGGGGCACCCGCAGCCGAACATCCCACGCCCGCCGTCTCCATCTGCTCTGGGCGACCCTACCCGTACGTGGAGGCCATGACGCAGGCCCTCGACCTCACGGTGCCGGTACTGTTCGAGGCCGGCGGCGGTCGTTTCGACCCCGTGGAGGCCCAGACGGTCTGGAATCCCGCATTTACCGACGAAATTGCGGCCGAGGTGGAAGAGGTGCAGCACTGGTTTGTGACTGAGTGCATTCCCGGCACCAAGATGTCGCTCGACCACGCCAAGCGCACCCAGGCCGGCGTCGTCTCTCCCGATGCCGACGAGATTGTGAAGGCGCGTGCGGAGACGGAGCGATTTGTGGAGGCCCACGTGCCGGACCTTCGCGTCTTCTCGACGGACGTGTCGGTGGACGTGCTTCCTCCGGGCATCACGAAGCGCAAGGGGCTGGAGTGGCTCACGGACCACCTGGGGGTTGAGATGGACGAGGTGGCCTATATCGGCGATGCGGACTCCGACCTTGAGGCCCTGGCCGCTGTGGGCACGTCCTTTGCACCGGCCAATGCCGACGCGGAAGTGCGCCGGGCCGTGGATCACGTCACCGACGGATCGATCCTTGACGGCACCCTGGAGGCCTATCGGGCGTGCCTCGACGTGAATGAGGCCTAGTGGTTTTCTGCCTCTGAATCTCCTTTTTCGGAAGGAAGTACATGTCGTCCCCGTACGTTTTGGTCTCAGGATCCACGGGGCGGTGGGTCCACCATTTCATCACGCACAGTGTTCATCCTCACGGGTCTGCTTTTCCCATGCGAACGACCGGTTATCTTCTACTACTACTGGCTGTGATCGGCGGTGTCCATCCAGCCGTTGGACAACGGACGCTGCCGCGATTGGGAGGGGGAGTACCGACGGTGCAGGCCTCGGTGACGGAATCAGACGAGGCGGAGGCTTCCACTCTTTCTCACGTGGTAGGGACGGACGCGACTCTCTATAATCGGTCCGACTCCACGGCGCCTGTGAGGCGGTTGTCCGTCCGCACTCCCCTTCATCGCCTCGGCTGTGAGGAGAACTGGTGCCGGGTGCGCACCGACGACGGGCAGACCGGATACGTGCCCGCCTCGGCCCTCTCCAGCGTCTGGCTCCGGATCTCAAAGTCGGAAGAGCGTCTGTACGTGTACCGTGGACCGCAGCTCGTGCAGACGTACGAGATAGATATCGGGTACAACACCTCCGCTGACAAAGTCCAGCGGGGCTCCCCCGACCAGCGCGACCACTGGCGCACGCCGGAAGGACCGTTCTACGTAGTGGATAAGAAACCGCAAAGCGAATTTTACAAGGCGCTCGTTCTCAACTATCCTACTACCGCCGATGCCGAGCGGGGGCTGAAGCAGGGCCTCATCTCTCGTAGCGAGTACGAGGCCATCGTTCAGGCCCAGGAGCAGGCGCAGATGCCGCCGATGAACACCGAGCTCGGCGGCTGGATCGAAATTCACGGTGAAGGGACCGGGGGGGCAACCAATTGGACCCAAGGGTGCGTCGCCGTGGAGAATCAGGTCATGAACGCCCTCTGGACCCGTGTGGGGGTCGGCACTCCTGTACTGATTGAATAATCCCTTGCCGCGTCGATCCCCACGGTGCCGTCAACCGTTCTGGGTTCCCACTCGGCATTGTCATTCAACTTTCTACCACTCATCCTACACGCTCATGGTTGCATCACGCTGGATTGTCCCTACACTCATTGGTCTTCTTCTCACACTTGCCGGCTGTGGGGGCGGCGGTGGAGATCCTGCCGCGCCGCCCTCGGGCTGGGAGGGTACCGAGGCCCGCATGTGGAAGCAAGGCGTTGACACGTCTGAGGTCTTCCGAAATATGGAAAGCTTGTCGGCAATGGGCATTCTCTCGGAAGAGTTTGCTCTGAGCGGGGGCTCGATTACCCAGGAACAGTTCCAAAAAGCGATTAAGCGGAGTTTGGTGGAGCTCTATCGCACCAATCCTACCATTGTCGATTCCTTGTTTGAGCGCTATGCTGTCCCGGAGCTCGAGAATGTGGACCTGAGCGGGGCCGTAGAGGAGGGCAAGCTCAAGCAGAAGTTGCTCGACAAGAACCGATCGGCGGCCTTCAAGGCGATTGACGAGCACTACGAACAACCGGCCATTCAGGAGGGCATCACGGGGCTTCCCTATCCGGATAGTCTTCGCACCGACGAGAATAGCGGGGAGGTGGAGATTCAAATTCACGTGAACGAGAGTGGCCAGGTCGATGCCATCGAGGTTGTGGAGGGGACCCATCCCATCCTCAACGGAATCGTCATGAAAGCGGCGACCGAGACGACGTGGAATCCGGCCTACGTGACGGAAGATGGGCAGCAGACGGCGTATCCGGGCTGGGGCCGCCTCTCGACCAACTTCCCTGCTCCACGCTAAACGATGCTGAGGGGAGATGCGGAGGTTCGATGAGATTCAGAACGTGAAAGCCGAAGTCCGGTGGCACAGGCCGCTGGGCTTCGGCTTTTTTGTTTCAGGGAGGGGTCTCTGTGTCGAAAGAGAGAGAAGGCTACATCTCCAGCAACCATGTACTGAGTTCGCGTCCTACGGCCACCAGGACGAAGCCGCACACGAGGCTCCCGATGGCATTGGCAAGTCCCAGTAGGCCGTGGCCGTTGTCCCAGAGGGCCATCGTGTCTAGGCTGAAGGTGGAGAAGGTGGTGAACGAGCCCAGGAAGCCCACGACTAGGAAGAACCGTGCACGCTCGGTCCCGCTCAGTTCTCCAAAAAGCGGCACCGTCATGCCAATGAGCAGGCATCCGAGCAGGTTGACGGTCCAAGTGCCCCACGGAAACGGGTGTTCAACGAGGGACGCCACGAGACGACCGGCCCCATAGCGGGCCAGTGCACCGCAGGCGCCGCCAAGGGCAACGAACACAACGGGTGGCATTGCAAAGTCGGATTGGTATTGGAGGAGAACGCGTCGCCCTATACCGGTGTCCTTTAAGGGGAGTGGCGCTGGCCTCACCAAAGGCGAGAGCGGCGGAGGGGGCGACGCAGCGACTCGATCTCACGAGTTTTTGGGATCGGCCGTGTGTTCCGACCAGTGAGGATTGCACTCACGTTGGGGCGGGAGGGAATGGCCGTTCCGATGCTTTTTTTTCACGCCTCTGAACTCAAATCGAGCCCCTCCCTCCCGACCGTTCGTTACGGAAACAGTCCATTCGTGGGTTTCCGCAATTGTCTTCACGATGTTCAGCCCGAGTCCCGTTCCGTTTTCGCTCGACGAATATCCGGGCTCGAATACGTTTTCCTGGTCCTCTTTTGGAATGCCGGAGCCGTCGTCTTCTACGAAGAACCCATCGGGGAGGGAGCCCACCCAGACCGTCGTGGTTGAGCCTCCGTGCTCCACGGCATTTCGGAACAGGTTTTCGAGAAGTCGTTGGAGGCGCTGGTCATTTGCACAAACCGCTGGATTGTCTTCGATTTGAAGTCGAGCATTTGCGGCGTCAACGTAGTTCCAGGAGGTTTGGGCGACCTCTCCAAGTCGCTGGAGCTCCAGGTCCTCGGCAGAAATGTTTTGCCCACTTCGGGTGATCTCCATCACGTCCTCAATAATCTCGTCCATTCGGGTCAGGGCATCCTCGATCGCGTCCAGGTGTACCGGGTCACCTTCAGTTTGCGCGAGCTGAAGGCGTCCTCCCGCCACGTGCAGCGGATTCCGAAGGTCGTGAGAAAGGATCTTGGCAAAGTTCTCGAACTGCTGACCGCGACGACGGGCGGCTTCTTGGCGAATGCGGCGCCGCTCGGCGAGACGTTCTTTCTCGATGGCGCGCGCCTCGAAGATTCCAATTGTGAGCCCTCCGGCACTTCCCATGCTTGCCACAGAGAGGCCCCACATGAAATTGTACCAGAGGTCGTGTTCCAGCTGCACCATAATGATCACATTCAACCCAACGAACCCGAGGAGCAAGCTGAAGAACCACCGACTAATGCGGGATCGTCGCTGTGAGGAAAGAGTGCTCTGCTCGAGCCAGCGGCCCCAGTAGATCGTTGCCGCAATAAAGGGACTGGTGACGAGAAGGTGGCTGAGTGCGTGTCCGAGCGACAGTTCGGGAAAAATGTAATATAAAGCCAGCGGCGAGGTGAGTAGAAATAACCCAAATGCCTTGGCGATTCCGGGCACGTGAGATTCCAAAGCAGAGGTGAAATCTTCTAGGACCGACAACATGGTGGTAAGACTCCAATGGGATGGTTTGGTGGGTGTCATCTCCCGGGGCAGAGGGTCGCAGGTTCTGGAATAGAAGGTGAGAGTGGGGAGGGACCCTTCATTTTGATTTCGTTGACTGCCCACGGGAAGGGGGGGCATGCCTAGTGACCTTGCACAACTACGCTGGCGGTCTCGAGCGTCGGTCATCTGACGCTACAATTGTCCGCGGTTGCTGGCAGCGGTCGATACCGAGCATATTCCGCACAGGAGATATAGACGGAAACAGCGTCACGAGATCTGCGATCTCTCGCGTTTCAGTTGTGCAAGCCCACTAGCGCAATAATCTGACCACCAAGTCCGAAAAAAGTATTTTTTCACATTGAAGAGGGGAGGACAGGGGGCAATCTGCGGACATCATAATACCCCGAGTGCATCGACGTCAATGGCCACGTGATAGCCGTTCGGCGGGGTGCCCTCCGCCTCACGAGCGCGACGCAGGGCATCCTGGAGGGGAGTTGCGCTTCCGCCCCGGATCTTGAGCAGGGTGCGGTACCGGTACTGCTTCTTCACGCGCTGAATGAAGGCAGGCTCCGGTCCCATCACCTCTACCGGGCCGGCATGGGTGCGAAGCGTCGTCGTCCAGTTCACGGCCAGGCGCTCCACGCGCTCCTCCTTCGGGCCCCGAAACTCAACAGTTGCCACGTGCCCAAACGGCGGATAGCCGAACTGACGGCGTTCGGCGAGGGCCTCCTCCGCAAATCCCTCGTAGTCGTGCGAGGTGGCGTAGCGGATGGCTGGATGGTCGGGATTGCGGGTTTGCAGAATCACTTCGCCCTGGAGGTCGGCCCGACCGGCGCGACCCGCGACCTGCGTGAGGAGCTGAAACGTACGCTCCTCCGCGCGAAAGTCGGGGAAGAGGAGGCCCACGTCCGCGTCCACGACTCCCACCAGCGTCACGCGGCTAAAGTCAAGTCCCTTCGCGATCATTTGTGTGCCAAGGAGCACGTCGGCTCCGTTCCGGAACTGCTGGAGGATGTGGTGGTGGCCGTGCTTCTGGCTCGTGGTGTCACGGTCCATGCGGAGGATGGTGGCGTCGGGCACGACCGACTCGAGTTCATCCTCCACCCGCTGCGTGCCAACCCCGATCTGGCTGATGTCGCTGCCGCCGCATTGGGGACACTGCCGGGGGACCTGATTGGTGCGTCCGCAGTAGTGGCAGCGGAGCCGGCCCCGGCCGCCGTTCCGGTGCAGCGTAAGACTGACGGAGCAGTCCCGGCATTCGGGGGCCCATCCACAGTCCTCGCACTCCAGCACCGGGGCGAAGCCGCGGCGGTTTTGCAAAAGGATCGTCTGCTCGCTCCGCTTCACTCGGGCCTGGATGGCGTCGCGGAGCGGATCGGCGAGGGCACCGTCGAGCTGGTGCTTCTTGCGCTGGAGCGTGAGGTCGAGCACGCGCACCTCCGGCAATGTGGCGGCCTCGCCGGAGGCATCGGGCACCCGCTCCGGCAATGCCAGTCGCTCGTACTTGCCCCAGCGCGCGTTCATGGTGCTCTCCAGGCTGGGAGTGGCCGAGCCGAGGATGCAGACGGCGTCGTTCATGTGCGCACGCATTACGGCCACGTCGCGGGCGTGGTAGCGCGGCGCCGGGTCGAACTGCTTGTACGAGGTCTCGTGCTCCTCGTCGACCACGATGATCCCGAGGTCTTCCAGCGGCGCCAGCACGGCGGAGCGCGGGCCGATGGCGATGTGGGCCTGCCCGGTGCGCAGTTGGCGCCACGCGTCGTAGCGCTCGCCCATGTTCATCTGAGAGTGGAGGACGGCGATCTGGTCGCCGAAGTGCGAGCGGAAGCGCTGGACCGTCTGCGGCGTGAGGGCGATCTCCGGGACGAGGATGATACCGGTGCGGTCCCGTTCCAGCACGGCCTTGAGGGTGCGGATGTAGACCTCGGTTTTGCCGCTGCCGGTGATGCCGTGGAGCAGGAAGGTGCCGTAGCGGTGATCCTCCACGGCGTCGGTGACGGCGTCCAACGCGCGCTGCTGATCCGCCATCAGATCGTGATCCGGCGGCGGCTCGGGGGCGGGCAGGTCGTCGAGAGGCGAGCGCAGGACCTCCTTGTCCACCTTTTCGATCATGCCCTTGTCCACGAGGCTGCGGATGGTGGAGTAGGAGGCGTCGGCCCGCTCTACGACGTCGGCCTGCCGAGGCTCGGGTGTGCCTTCCTCTCGAAAGCCGGCGAGCGCCCGAATCACGGCCTTCTGCTTGGCGCCCCGCAGCTGCTCGATCAGGTCCGCGGCGGCCTCGCGGTGCTGGAAGGCCGGGGCGAAGCGGAGATGCGTTTCCGTCTTGGCGCTCACCTGCTCGTCCGAAAGGGTCGTCTCCATCTCGATCGCGCCGTCGGCCGCCATGCGGCGCACGAGGGCCAGGGGCACGGCGGGGCCCAGCCGCTTGCGGACGGCGGAGAGGGTCGTTTCGGGATGCTCGGCCAGATTCTGCAGTACGAGGCGGCCGACGTCGTGGTCGGCCCAGTCGCCGGGATCGGCGTCGGTGCGACGGAGTTCGTGCTGGCTTTCGACGGTGGTGCCGGCGGGGAGGGCCGCCTTTAGCGTCTCGCCCCAGCTGCAGACGTAGTAGTCGGCGATCCATTTCGTGAGGTCGAGCAGCTCCGGCGTGCAGGCCGGCACGTCGTCGAGCACGTCAATAACGTCCTTCACCGCGAAGTCGAGCGTATCTTCCGGCGGGCCCTCCTCCACGATCACCCCAGTCAGCCGGCGATTGCGGAGGGGCACCAGCACGCGGCAGCCCACCTGCGCCGCGTCGGCCATAGGGTCGGGCAGGCGATACGTATAGGCCCGGTCGACGGGAATCGGAAGGACGACGTTGACGGTCACGGACAGGAAAGCGTTGGGATAGACGAGTCGAGCGAGGGGCTACCTGAATTCGCACAGGCGTCGGAGGTTTGGCGAAGGTTTTGCGGGCGCAACGCCCGAATTCCGGTTCACCATGCCAATCGACCGGAGATTCGATTTTTTAAAAGGTATGGTAATCACGTATTTACAGAGAACGCCGATCTGGTGGCTAGGGTGATGGTGCGCAGTATTTCCCACCACGTATCGCCCCACACCGAGCATGAGAACGAACGACTGTGTCTTTGCGATATTTCTCCTTTCGTGTATTCTTTTTCTGGGTCCCGCGACGGCCGCCGCTCAGGGAACGGAAGCCTCCATCGCCGGAACGGTGATCGACGAGGCCAACGGAGAACCCCTTCCCGGTGCGACGGTCCAAGTGGAAAATACGGCGACCGGCTTTACCTCCGGCACCACCACCAACCAGCGCGGAGAGTTTAGCGTAGGGTCGCTTCCGCTGGGCCCATACGCGGTCACCGTGAGCTTCGTCGGATACGGCACTGAGCGCCGGACGGGCCTTCGGCTCACGCAGGGCGACGAGATCCAGATTGAGATCGTCGTGAGTGAGTCCACGCAGGAATTGCAGGAGGTTGTCGTCGAGGGAATGGAGTTTCGTAAACGGACGAAGCGACTCGACGCCAGCACGCACGTGACGGCCGAGCAGGTCGAGACCCTCCCGGCCCAGAACCGCGACTTTACGGATCTGATCAAGCTTTCCCCACGAACGGGAGGAGGATCCAACATCGCGGGCTACGACAACCGATCCAACGCGATCACGATCGACGGGGTGAATTCCAAGGAATCGAACTTCGGCAACATCGGGGACTCGCCGTACGTCCTGTCGATGGAGGCGCTGCAGGAGTTTGAGGTTGTGACGAACAGCTACGACGTGACCGAGGGACGCGGCACGGCCGGGTCTGTCAAGGCCGTCACCAAGTCCGGGACCAATGAATTTAAGGGAACGGTTTTCGGCAACTTTTGGGACGCGCGGCTCGCGGCGGACACCGACCTTCAGGGCCGCAACTTCCAGCAGGACACCAAGTCCCAGCGCGGCTTCACTGTCGGGGGACCGATTGTAGAGGACGAGCTTCACTTCTTCGCCGCCTACGACGGAGAGCGAAACAACCAGTCGTACAGCATCTGGGCGCAGAGCACCGAGCCCGGCATCATGCAGAACGGCATTGAGCAGCGGGCCAGTGAGGAGGCCGTCAATCGCATTCTGGAGATTGGACGGGAGAAGTACGGCGTCGATTCCAATCAGCAGCAGACGGGCTTCTTCCAGCGCACCGTCCAGCTCGACACCTACCTCGCCCGCCTGGACTGGCAGGTGAACGACACCCACACGTTGACGGGGCGGTACATCCACAATGACTTCGAAAAGCCAAACATGGACAACAGCCACATCTCCCGGCACGGGATCCACGCCCAGAGCTACGACCTCGTGTCCGAGGGACGGAACGGGCTGTTGTCGCTCCGCTCCCAGTTTTCGTCGAACCTCCGGAACGACCTGAAGCTGGGCTACTACTGGAACCGGCGTGCCAACGTCTCGACGAACGGACGCGTGCCCAACGCGTGGGTCGAGTTCACCTCGGAGGTGAACGGACAGCAGGAGCAGGCACGGATTTCGATTCGCGGGTACGAGTGGGTGCCCGAAGACCAGCGGAGCGAAACCTTCAGCCTCATCAACAACACCTACTACAGTACCGACTGGGCCGACTTCACCTTCGGCACCGAGAACACCTTCGTGGAGGCGTCCGGGCTCTGGACGCACGGACAGCAGGGCCGGTTCACGTTCAACAGCATTGAGGCACTGGAGAACATGAACCCGACCCGGTTCGAGCGCCGCGTGGCCACGGAGGGACGCCAGCTGACGGATCCGGTGAAGACGCGGCACCTGGAGCTGTCGGCCTACGCACAGGCTGAGATGGACATCACTCCGCGGTTGGAGGGGTTGTTTGGGCTTCGATACGACGTTGCCTACTTCATGACGTCGCCGAAGTACAATCCAGTACTCGAACAGGAGCTCGGGCTCCGCAACGACACCAAGCCCACCGACTGGGACAACATCCAGCCCCGCGTGGACCTCACCTGGGATGTCACTGGCGATGGTCGGAATATTCTGCAGGGCGGTGCCGGGTTTTTTCAGGGACAGACGATGACGCGTCCCTATGCGCAGTCGGTCGTCTTCGACGGGCTCCGGTTCTACGAAGTGAAGGCCACTGGGGACGACGTGCCCACGCCCGATTACGAGGCGTATGAGGAGGACTTCACCAACATTCCGGGGCAGGAGCTGGCCCCGCCGGAGGAAGAGCGTCGGCAGGTCGTCCGCATGGTGGACTCGGACTTTGAGATGCCCTACGCTTTCCGGGCCAACCTGAGCTATCACCGGTACCTGACGGACTGGTGGCGCGTGGGAGCGAGTCTATACTACAACCGGATCACGGACCTGCCCTACGTCACGAACCCGAACCTGGCCACCGATCGCGGATTCCGGCTTAACGGTGAGGGTGGACGCCGCGTTTACACGCCGGAGAGTGCCCTCCGAGACGATCCGCGGGACGGGTTCGAGCCGGACGCCTCCCGCATTTCGGATCGGTTCGCCGAGGTGTCGATGTACACCAGTGGGTACGAGCAGACCGGTCGCCAGCTTGTACTCGAAACTGACGTGCAGCTGCCCAACGACGGACGGGTGCGGCTCAGTTACACCCGAAATCAGTCCCTGGGGGCGGCGATCTACCACAACGAGGTCGACCACCGCTACATCGGTCGGGAGTACGACGACTTTGACTTCCTGAACGAGGGGCACTCTCAGGACGACTTCCTGAACAAGCTCCTCTTCGTCTTCACTTCCCCGGAATTTGGGGGATTCCAGGCGAGCGGTTTCGTCAACTTGCTGCAGGGAGACCGCTACACGGCCACGATCGACGGGCGAACGAACGTGAGCGGACTGCCCGGCGAGCACGACTATCCGGCGTACGTGTTCGATCCGAACGACTCGGATACCCCAGACCAGATCGCGGAGGATATGGAGCACGTGCTCGAGAATGCCGACGAGCACTATCAGGAGTACCTGCGCCGAAACATGGGCTCGTACGCGAGCCCCAACGGCGGCGTGAGCCCGTGGGAGCCGGAGGTCGACTTGCGGCTCGTGAAGCGGTTTGATCTTCCGTTGGGGAGCTACGGCGAGGAATTGGTCTTCAATGCCGACATCTTCAACGTCCTCAACCTCCTCAATTCGAGCTGGGGCGGCGAGCACAACGTGATCGACACGCGCCTGCTCCAGGTGACCGGATACAACGCAGAGGAGAACCGGTACGAGTACCAGGTCAACCGGGACGCTGGGCAGCGGCGCTACGAGGGGCCCGGATTCCGCATGCGGTTCGGGCTCAAGTACCGCTTCTAACCCGTGGGAACGAGACGCCGAGAGCGCAGGGGGCCGCCGGTTGGCGGTCCCTTGTCTCTTCGGAAACGTTTCTTTGCGAAAGAGCCGAACCGAAGAGATATTCTCCTTCCCCACCGCCTTTTTCTTTCGACGCCCCCTTTTGACGATGCGCACCCTCTTTCCAATTCTCCTGACGTTTCTTTTGCTTCCGGGCCTCACCCCCGCGGTTTCGCATCAGTCCTCGGGGGATGAGACCGAAGAACACGAACAGGCCGGGATCGTCCCCGACACCGTCGATCTTCGCCTCAACGACATTCAGGTGCTCGGGAGTCACAACAGCTACAAGGTGGCCATCGACTCGTCGCTGATGTCGATTTTGCGGGAGCGCCGGCCGGAGCTGGCGCGGGCCCTTGAGTACGCCCATCCGCCCCTTCAGGAGCAGCTGAACGCCGGGCTGCGCAACCTGGAACTCGATGTGTACCACGATCCGGAGGGGGGCCGCTACGCCGATCCGTACGGCCTCGAGCTCGTGGACGAACAGGGCCTGCCGCCCGGCCCGCCGTACGATCCGGAGGACCGGATGGACGAGCCCGGATTCAAGGTGTTGCACATCCAGGACCTCGACTTTCGGAGCAACTGCCTCACGTTCCAGCGCTGTCTCCGCAACGTGAAGCAGTGGTCCGACGCGCATCCCGATCATCTCCCCATCGTGATTACCCTCAACGCCAAAGACGACACTCTCGACCTTCCGCAGGCCACGCCCCCACTCCCCTTCGACGCGGCAGCCTTCGACGCGCTCGACGCGGAGATTCGCGCCGTCTTTTCGGCGGACGAGATCATTCGCCCCGACGACGTACGCGGCGAGTATGAGACCTTAGAGGCGGCCGTCCGGGCCGACGCATGGCCGACGCTGGATGCGGTTCGGGGGTCGGTTCTGTTTGTTCTGGACCAGTCCGGTCGGAAGCTGGAGGCGTATCGAAAGGACCATCCGTCGCTACGGAACCGCGTCATGTTTGCCGACGCCCCGAAAGGCACACCGGAGGCTGCCGTTCACATCGTGAACGAGCCGATCGAGAAGGGCGACCGGATCCGCTCCCTCGTGGACGCCGGGTACATGGTGCGCACCCGTGCAGACGCCGGGACCGTGGAGGCGCGAGAGGACGATCCCCGGCGGAAAGAGGCGGCCTTTGCGAGTGGGGCGCAGGTGGTGACCACAGACTATTTCCGGCCGGATCCGGCGATGGGCACAGACTATCAGGTGTCGTTGCCGGGGAGCGAGCCGGGCCGGTGCAACCCCGTGACTGCTCCCGCCGACTGTGAACGGGCCTGGGTTGTGGGCAACCGTTCAGACGATTGAGCGTGCGACGACTTCTTGGAGTCGACTAAATGCACTCTTTTGAACCTGTTCCCATAGATCTGATGTTGAAACGAGTTGCCATTCTTTTTCTGATCCTACCGGTCGTTTTGCCCCACGCTGTGGTTGCCCAAGACAAAGTGATCGTGTCCAATCCCTACGCGGACGTTGACTGGGGCGCCGAGCATCGGAAGGCCAACTTCCACACGCACACGACCGAGTCGGACGGGGCACAGGACCCGAGTACCGTCATCGACGGTTACCACTCTCACGACTACAACGTGCTGGCGCTGACTGATCACAACCACGTGACGTGGCCCTGGGACGAGTACGGGCAAAATCCCGAACAGCTCGGCATGCTCCCCATTCCGGGCAATGAGCTCTCGCGACACAACCACAACCTCAGCCTCTTCACCGAGTATCCGTCGCCGCTTCGGGAGGCGTCCACCGATCGGCTTCACACGTCGATCCCGGAGGTGGCTGAGACTGGGGGGCTGAACGTGCTCGCCCACCCTGGGCGCTACTGGGAACCGGGCGACGACCGAGTGCCCGACGATGCGCTTGCGAAGTACATGGGTCTCTTCTACCGGTACGATACGCTGGTGGGGATGGAGGTGCACAACCAGACGGACCGCTACCCTCACGACCGGCGCCTGTGGGACGCGCTACTGGAGGAGTTGATGCCGGAGCGCCCGGTGTGGGGCTTCGCCAACGACGACAGCCACGAGGAGCTCCACATTGGGCTCAATGCCAGCTGGTTCCCGCTGCAAACGTTGTCCCGGTCCACCATCCGCGCCGCCGTCGAAAACGGTCAGTTCTACTTCAGCACCGTGACGACCCACCCCGAGTCGGAGCAGGATTTGCGGCGTACGCCGAAGATTACGGAGGTGTCGTACGACCGGGAGGCCAACGTGCTCACCCTCGCCGCCGAGGTGAACGGCACACCCGTGGATGGGGAACAGGTGCAGTGGATTTCCAATCGGGGCGAGGTCGTAGGGGAGGGGCGCCGCATTTCTCTCGACGACACGGATGGGTTGAGCACCTACCTCCGGGCCGAGATCCGAAGCGACGGCGCACTGACGTACACCCAGCCGTTCGGGCTCGGGGAGCGGTAATCGAGCAATTTGCCTCGTGGGGAAAGCCGGAGAGAAGCGGCGGCGTCTCCGCGGGGGCAACGTCCACCGAATTCGTTGGTGCAACGGGAAGTCTGTATCGCGACCAGCCCGCACTTCGCGATCGATCGGACGGAAGGTGTATTCTTATCGCTCGGCCTAATGGCCGTATGTTACTGCACTGCAGAAGGGCGGGGCGAACGAGCGGCCTTCAGTGTCCTGCCTCAACTGCAGATGCAGTCGGTGGAGATCCACTTTGTGAGATTGAGCAGTTCCGCTAGGCGGAAGGGGAGATGCGGGCCGTCCGATACGGCAGGTCGGCTCGTCGAGTGTCGAGATACGGCCTTCTGGCAGGAGCCCGGCGCCCGGGCCAGGAGCCGGGCCGGTTTTTTTCATGAGGTTCGGGTTCTCGCTTTGACGTTCCAGGTCCGGGAGGGGAGAGTGTGATCGTGACCGAGATACTCGGAAACCAGAAAGTCTGTACCCCACAATCCGATGAAGTGGCCTCGCAGGTCAGTCGCTCGTTGATGTGCTCCCAAACGTGGCAAACAGTCCTCTTTCAGCCACATCCGTCGCGCCGAGCTTCTTCAAGCGACGATGAGCCTATAAGCGGCTTTTCATTTTCAGTATCTCAGCCGAGTGAATCTACAGATTGGTCCAGTACCGGGCGCATAGCCCTCTGAACAGCACCAATGTCGTCTCAATCTGCACGGGCTATTGATCCGAGGAAGTGAAAATGAAAAAGTGGGCTTTCACCGCAGGAAAGGGGGGCACTTTAATGGTGGTACATTACTACGGTCTCCGTTAGTGGGGACTCCTTCCACGTTATTTTGGTTTTCATCTCGGTTGTCGGGGTTGAGTCCATAGTTTTGTGCAAAAGTCCGGGCCCGATTGAAAATGAGAAAGGGCCCCGCGCTGCGTTAGGTTTGGACGCTACTCACCAAAGTAGAACCAAACCAACATCAGCACGATGACCCTTTCTATCGATCTAAGTGAGGAAGAACTCGAAAACATCCTGCTCGGTGATCGGG
>JAHENZ010000201.1 GCA_018609755.1 Salinivenus sp.
AGGGTGGGCGTACGATCCCGCTGCCGACGAAATGGTGGGTACGGAGGAGACCTACCGCATCTACGAGGTGTCCCCGAATGACGACCTCAGTCTTGAGGAGTCTCTCTCCTTCTATCCGGAAGAAACGGCGTCCGCCTTTCGCGACGCAGCCCGTCGCTGTCTGGAGCACGGCGAGCCCTTTGAAATTGAAGGGCCGATGACCACTCCGAAAGGAACCTCCCGGTGGGTGCGCGTACAGGGGGAAGCGCGACGCGAGAACGGCACTGTCGTGCGGATGGTTGGAACCGTCCAGGACCTCACCGAGCGCCACGAGATTGAGGAGCGGCTGCGCGAGCAAAAGAACTGGCTGCGATCGATCACCGAGAATATCTCGGGCGGAATCTATCGCAGTACGAAAGAGGGACTCGTATATGCCAACCAGGCCTTTTTGGATCTCTTTGGCTACGAGAATCTGGACGAGATGGTCGACGCAAATCCGCGCTCGTTCTACGTGAATCCCGACGTTCGATCTGAGCTTCTTCGGCGCGAGATTGCGGAGGGAGGACTCGACGGGGCGGAGGTGGAGTATCGCCGAAAGGATGGATCGACGTTCACGGGACTGCTCCGCAGTACGCAGGTGACGGATGAGAAGGGACGGACGAAGTATTTCGACGGGGTGGTCACCGACATTTCGGAACAGAAGGCTCGGGAGCAGGAACTGAAGGTGGCCAAGCAGGAGGCTGAGGAGGCGAGCCGCCTCAAGTCGGCTCTCCTAGCCAACATGAGTCACGAAATCCGGACGCCGCTCACGTCCATCATCGGCTTCGCAGGAGTGCTTCGCGAGAACCTGACGGGCGAATATGCGCGGTACGCTGATTTGGCCTACCGCGGCGGCGAGCGACTCATGGAGACGCTCGATTCGGTGTTGCAGCTCTCAAAGTTGGAGGCGGGCGTCGCCATTCCCTCCAGCGAGACGATGGACCTCGTGTCCAGGGTGCGAGACACGGTGGACCTTCATCGCCCCCAGGCCGAGTCGGCTGAGGTGACACTCCACTTCGAAGCCGCCTCAGACGAGGTAATCGGCACGTGGGGGCCTACGGCCGTCCAGCGGATCCTGTCGAACCTGGTGGGCAACGCTCTCAAGTTTACTCCCAAAGGCGGCAGTGTCACGGTTCGGGTTGAGGAGGGCGATGGCACGGCCCGACTGTCGGTGCGGGACACGGGCATCGGCATCAGCGAATCGTTTCAGCCCCGTCTCTTCGACGCTTTTACGCAGGAGTCCGAGGGGTTAGAGCGCGAGCACGAAGGGAGTGGCCTGGGGCTCGCCATCGTGAACCGGCTGGTCGATCTGCTCGACGGCGAGATCGACGTGGAAAGCACAAAGGGAAAGGGGACGTGCTTTACCGTCCGCCTGCCTCTTTGACGGAGTGGGACCGGAGGAACGGTACAACGGTTGATGGTGCGAACCCACTGAGAATGCGTAGGTCCACCTGACGAGCAGTTTCCCCCTCCGACTTCCATCCCAAACCCCCTCAAATGTCCGCACGCACTCGGTTGTAGGAACCGTGTGTCGCTTCGTCGCTTCGTGTTCGGCGATCCGAACTCATTCTCTCCCACTGACATCCCGAGCACATGGCGCACGTCGTCGTTACCCGCCCGCTCGTTGAAGGCGGATTGTCCGAGCTCCGCGAGGCTCACACCGTCACTGTTTGCGATCCTCCTGAAGGAGCCACCCGTTCGGAGGAGGAACTGATTGCGTTGGCAGACGAGGCCGACGTTCTCCTCACGGTGCTGGCCGATCCGGTGACTGAACGGGTCTTTGAGGCGTGCCCGAATCTGAAGATGGTGGCGCAGTACGCGGTTGGCATCGACAACATCGACCTGGAGGCTGCCGAGGCGCACGACGTGGTGGTGACCCACACGCCCGGCGTGCTCACCGACGCGACGGCCGACATGGCCTGGGCGCTCCTCTTGGCCGTTGCCCGGCACGTGCCGACGGCTGACGAGTACGTGCGAGATGGGCAATTCGAGCGATGGGAAACGACGCTTCTGCTGGGGACAGAACTGGCCGGGAAGACGATGGGCATTGTGGGCCTTGGCCGCATCGGAGCGGCGGTTGCTCGGCGGGCCCTCGGCTTCGGAATGGACGTCGTCTACCACAATCGCCACCGCGCCAATCCCACGGTCGAGCGACAAGTCAGTGCACAGTACGTTGAGCTCGACGACCTGCTCGCCACCAGCGACGTCGTCTCGCTCCACTGCCCACTCAATGACGACAGTCATCACCTCATCGACGCGGGGGCCCTCCAGCGGATGAAGGAGAGCGCGATCCTCGTCAACACGGCTCGCGGGGCAGTGGTGGACGAGGCAGCACTCGTTGATGCTCTGAACGCGGGCGAAATTGCCGGGGCGGGGCTGGATGTCTTTGAGGAAGAGCCCGACGTGCACCCCGGCCTCGTAGAATTAGATCAGGTGGTACTTGCCCCCCACCTCGGCAGTGCCACGACGGATACCCGCATGGAGATGGCGCACATGTGCGGCGAGTCGATCCGGGCGCTCGTTGAGGAGGCCGACGAGATTCCGCATCGTGCAGTGTAGACGGCAGGGGACGTGGAACGGCCCGACCGGCGGGATGGACGGTCGCGTGGTCCATTTCGGACACTCGGGAAGGGCCGAACACGCGGAATGGACGTACGCGGCGGGCGGCCCGATTTTTGTTGCCTAAAAGGATGCACGGTTCTCTTCTACTTTCTTTCTGGTGACTGATCCCTCCGTTCATGGACTCGGTCCGTTTGGCATTTGTCTTACTTCTGCTTGGGCTGAGCACGACTGTTGCGTGGGGGCAGACCTCTCCCCCGAACGAGTCGGAGGCCGTACCGGACACGGTCCTTCAGCGCATCACCACCGCCTTTGCTCAGGGCAACGCCCAGCTT
Source organism: Salinivenus sp. (assembly GCA_018609755.1). Taxonomy (GTDB): domain Bacteria; phylum Bacteroidota; class Rhodothermia; order Rhodothermales; family Salinibacteraceae; genus Salinibacter. Next base: position 2,913 of record JAHENZ010000201.1, read on the forward strand.
CTTCTGTCTCCTGGGGCCGACCGCGTCGAGGTAAGTCTCTTCGGTACACGTACGTTCTACAGCGACGCACAGGCGTTTTACGTGCTGCGCGAATTTTTTGACACGCATCCTCCCTCCAGTTTTTCGCTGAACGATGCCACGGGGACCGGGCAGAGTTGCTTCGTGCGGGGGCGGCTCGATCACACCCGCGATGAACGGAGCCTTCAGGTGTACGTTCGTCTCGTACACCGCGACGCTGCATGGCGATTACACGAGGTGCGAATCGACACAGATGTTGAGTAGCGGTGGGTATGCATTGCCGTAGGAAGCTACGGTACACTCGTTTTGCGACTCGTTCGCTTCCCGATGCGCTCGCTCCGTTCACTCTTCCGGAAGATGCCCTGGATGGGCGTCGGCGCTCTTCTCGGGTTGGCGCTGATCGGAACCGCCGGCGCACGGTGGTGGGCCGTCCAGCAGGTCGAGACCCATCCCGAGCAGAAGCGAAACGCCGTGGTCGAGACGGCGCTCTCGACTGTTGAAGATCGCTTCCATGCCCTTCACGACCGGGTGCGGGCACGGGCCGAACAGCTAGCCGCGGACTCTGCGGTCGTGCGCGGATTGGGGCAGTGGCACGACCGGGGCGGCCGTCCCGCGTCGCTGACCCGTCGTCTCCAGGACGTTTCTTTGGACGACCGAACGACGGTAGAGGTTTATGCCCCGATTCCCCGCGTACTGGCGTGGAACGGACGTCGCATGCCACTGGGGGCATCCCCGGACGAGGAGGCCTTTCTGCAGCGTCCACAAACCGCGATCGTGGAGGACGGGGCGGTACGACGAGCGCTCGTGGTGTGGTGGCCCGTGCAGGGGGAAGATCGGGTGCTTGGGGCGGTGCGCGTGGTGCGAACGATTCAGTACCAGCCCCCGGTCAAGAACCGCTACATTCAGGGGTTTAGTCTGGAGGAGACGTGGGAGACAGAAACTGGAGAGTCGATTCGTCTGACTTGGGAGACGCCTCCCGACGAC
>JAHENZ010000202.1 GCA_018609755.1 Salinivenus sp.
ACAACGACCTCCAGTCCGCCCAGACTGTGCGGTATCAGGACCTCGTCGGGGTCGAAGCGGCCCGCCGGTGGTGGGGCCTTGGCGGGAAACGAGTCGATCTGACGGTGAATCGGGGGCGGGCCACCTTCGACCTTTCCATCGATTGCTCTGGTTCTCCCGAGGCTGCCGAGTACATCGCCGACGTACTGCACACCCTGATGCTGAAGGGTGTAGACCTGGATGCCGAAGACGCCTCAACTGAAACGGACGTGGAGGCCGTCCGGCAGGCGCTCGACCGGCTTCGCTCGGAGAAGAAGCTCACAGATGCGGACTTTGAGCGATTGGTAGGAGTGTTAGACGCGGAGGATTTTCCTGGAAGCACTCACGAGGACTGATGCAGGGTTTTTTCCTACTCTAGAGGGCACTTTGGCAGTAGGGGAAGCCAGTTATGCTACGTCAAATCCGGTGAGGGGAGGGGCATGGCTACCGCGCGACGGTAATCTGGGCTGTTCGGGTGCCCTGCTCCCCGATTAAACGCAGGAAGTAGGTTCCGCTCGACAGGCCGAGATCTCTGCCCGGTAGAGAGACGATTGTTGTCTCTTGCGGGGATACCTGTCCCCGAAAAAGCGTCGCTACCTGCCGTCCGAGCGCATCGTAGAGCCGCAGGGTCAGGTCCTGGCCCTTCTGGACTGCAAGCTCAACGGTGGCTTGCCCAACGGTTGGGTTTGGATACGCTCGAAGCCGATAGGTCTCCTCCATCCGCACCTGCGCTTGGATCGGCTTAGAGAAGTGAGTAGTGCCGTCGGTATCGACCTGCTTGAGCTGAAATTGGTGCGTGCCGACGTCCAGGTTCTCGGCTCGGTACCGGTACTGCCGCGGCTCATCGGGGGTCCCGTCTCCGGCCTTCGAATCAACAAAGCCGAGTTCCGTCCAGGCGGCTGTGCTGTCAGGACGGTGCTGGACGGCAAAGCCGGCATTCCGTGTCTCGGAGACCGTTTGCCAGGTGAGCATGGCGGTGCTTCCGGACACGTCGGCCCCGAAGGAAGCGAGCTCGACCGGGAGTGGATTCGACGCGTCCCCGCTGGCGAGGGCAAACTCCCCGAGCGCACCAGTCTCGGCAACCAGTTGCCCGGTCGACGGGTGGTAGTTGGTTGGAAGTGGGCGAAAGAGGCTGTTGCTCCGGGGCAGTCGGCGGTAGACCTGGGCGCCGATCCCCGCGAAGTCGCTAACGTTGAGACGCACCTCCGTGTTGTCAGAAAAAGTGAGGTCGCTCCCGGCGCTAAGTACAAATCGGTAGCTGCTGACGCTGGTCGCTCCAGGCCCAGGCGGGTTGGAAATTCCAAGTGGGTTCGAGGGCCTATTCGAGAAGCGTTGGGCAACGACATCCCCCGAGCCACTGGTGCCGGAAAAGCGGACTGAGATCCCGGTGCCGACAAAACTTGCCGGGCCGTCCTGGCTCACCGACTGGGTGGTGGAGGCGACCCGAAAATCCGACGCTAACAGATTTTCGTAGGCCGCCGCAGTCGGGCCGTTTTTCCCCTGGCCGGTGACCACGAGGTCGAGAGTGCCGTCGCCGTCGATGTCCCCAAGGGAGGTGGAACTCAAGTCTACCCCATTCAGTCCGGCGCCAGCCTTAGTAAATCCGCCGGTGCCATCCCCGAGATAGACCATCGCTTTTGGGCTGCTTCCGTCGGTGCCGGTGACGACGAGATCGGTGTGGCCGTCAGCGTTGATGTCTCCGAGGGAAGTGGAGCCAGAGTATACTCCTGTGAGCCCGGCGCCGCTGTTAGTAAATCCGCCGGTGCCGTCCCCGAGATACACCGTGGCTATTCGCATGGGTACTGAGTCTCCTTTGGAGCCGGTGACGACGAGGTCGGTGTGGCCGTCAGCGTTGATGTCTCCGAGTGAGGTGGAGCTAGAGTATACTCCCGTGAGTCCGGCGCCGGCTTCGGTAAACCCGCCGGTGCCGTCTCCGAGATAGACCGTTGTCGTTGCGTTGTCGTCTGATACCTGGCCGGTAAGCACGAGGTCGAGGTGGCCGTCCCCGTCGAGGTCCCCGAGGGAGGTGGAACTGCCGTATTCCACTCCCGTGAGTCCGGCGTTGGCTTCGGTAAACCCGCCGGTGCCGTCCCCCAGGTAAACCGTTGTCGGTGTGTTATTACCTGAGACCCCGCCGGTAACAACGAGGTCGAGGTGGCCGTCCCCGTTGAGGTCCCCCAGGGAGGTGGAGCTGCCGAATCCCACTCCCGTGAGCCCGGCCCCGGCTTCGGTAAATCCGCCGGTGCCGTCCCCCAGGTAGACCGTCGCCGTTGGGTCCAGGTCGGAGTCCATGCCGGCAATCACGAGGTCGAGCTGACCGTCCCCATTGAGGTCTCCGAGGGAGGTGGAACTGCCGTACCCCACTCCTGTGAGGCTGGCGCCGGCTTCGGCAAACCCGCCGGTGCCGTCTCCGAGATAGACCGTTGTCGTTGCGTTGTCGTCTGAGTCCTCGCCGGTAACGACGAGGTCGAGGTGGCCGTCCCCATTGATGTCCCCGAAGGAGGTGGAACTGCGGGACACTCCCGTCAGCCCGGCGTTCAGCCCGGCGTACGTATTGCCGACCTCGATTTGAATGGATTTTGTGACCGTCGCCCCACTTCCGTCACTGACCTCAAGGGTGAGGGAGAACGTTTCTCCGGCTTGCGCCCTAGTGGCGGAAAACGTGATCTCGGCAATCCCATTGCCGGCGTCGGTGATCGATGCTCCAGGCGCACTCTGAGCGAGCGAGAACGAGAGTTGGTCTCCATCCAGGTCTCCGGCCTGGACGAGCTGGTTCTTGGTGCGCCCCGGTGCAACCGAAAACGATTCCGGGGGAACCGAGAGGGTTGGAGGCCGATTCGGTGACTCTTGAACAAAGCGGTTCACATAAAGCCGAGCAGATGGGCCTCCAAAAAGAAAGTCGTCTCCAGTGACTACGAGGTCCAGGTCCCCATCCCCGTCGATGTCCCCGAGGGAGGCGAAGCTGTTGGTTACACCTGTCAGCCCGGCGCCAGCTTCGGTAAACCCGCCGGTGCCGTCTCCGAGATAGACCGTCGCCGTGGGGTTGCTTCCGTCAGAGCCGGTCATCACGAGATCGAGGTGGCCGTCGCCGTTGATGTCCCCTAGGGGATTGGACTTGACGTATGCGACTCCAGTCAGTCCGGCGCCGGCTTCAGTGAATCCACCGGTGCCGTCCCCCAGGTAGACCGTCGCCGATGGGTTGAGATTTGAGTCCTCGCCGGTGATTACGATATCGAGGTGGCCGTCCCCGTTGATATCCCCAAGGGAGGTGGCGCCAAGGATTACTCCAGTCAATCCGGCGCCGGCTTCAGTGAATCCACCGGTGCCGTCCCCTAGGTAGATCGTCGCCGTCCAGATCTCCGAAAGACGTGGAGCCCGTATAACTCAACCCAGTCAATCCCGCACCGGCGCGGGTAAACAAGTTCGCGGAGGTGGTGCTCAGCTTTGAAGCGGCCTTAGGCGACTGGGGTGGAGATCTCCTCAGTGCTTCGTGACCCTCCGCCGACTGGTCTATGGCTCTTTCAGATGGGGCCTTTCGGACGGAATGGTCTCTCATCTGGGCCGTCGCCGAGCCGGCCATAAAGAGTGGTATTAGAAGAGTACCCACAGCAGCCCCAACGGAGACGTGAATTGCCGAATGCAGGAGACAGGAAAAGCCCCGCTGGAGAGCGGAAGAACGAGCGAACATAGCCTAGAGGGGAGGAGAAGAAAATATCAACGGTGCTGAATTGTAATAAGTTAAATTGTTGATTGCCTACTCCAAACTCAATCGGCTACTGATCCTGTATCAGTAAGATCTTGTGAGGGAAACTGCATCTAGGTTGGCGAACTGGAGTCCGCGGGACTTGCCCAGATCGGTAAAGAGCCTCAGAAGAATCGTAGCACCCAGTCAGACACCCGGCTCGTCAAGCCGTCATACGGAGGGTACAGGGCGTTCAAGATGTCACCGCCAAATTGCCGGCGGAGCACGGAGCGTTCGTTGGAGAATTCCAGAAAGCTCCGCCGACCGTGCGCACGCCCGATGCCGCTTTCGCCCTTTCCCCCAAACGGCAATCGGGGATGCACGAAGTGAATAAATCCCTCATTCACACAGGTGCTCCCAGCCGTCGTCTGATCGAGAATGGTGTCGACGGTGGATTCTCGTTCTGTAAACAAGTAAAGTGAGAGGGGAGGGGGGCGGTCATTCACGATCTGCAGGGCCTCATCCTGGGTCTGGTAGGAGATGATTGGGAGCAACGGGCCGAAAATCTCCTCCTGCATGATGGGTGCGTCGAGCGGCACGTCGGTGAGCACGGTGGGCGCGACGTACGAAGCGTCGGCGTCGTGCGGACCGCCGGCGGCCACGGTGGCTCCGGCATCAAGTGCACCGGACAGAAGGTCCACGATCTTGTCGAAATGGTCGTCGTGGATGAGCCGGGCGTAGTCGTCACTTTCTTGCTGCGCGCGTGGAGTCGGTCCGTAAAATCCCTGAATGCGCGCTTGGAGTCGATCTACCAGCGGGTCGTGTACCGACTCTGCCACGAGCAGGTAGTCCGGCGCAATGCAGGTTTGCCCCGCGTTCGTAAACTTGCTCCAGGCAATGCGTCCGGCGGCCTGATCGAGGTCGGCAGTGTCGTCGACAATAGCGGGGGATTTGCCCCCCAGTTCAAGCGTGACGGAGGCGAGGTGCTCGGCGGCAGCTTTCATGACCCGCCGGCCGATTGTTGGACTCCCGGTGAAGTAGATGTGATCGAACGGCTGAGCAGTGAGGGCCTC
>JAHENZ010000203.1 GCA_018609755.1 Salinivenus sp.
CTTCTTGATCTTCTTCCGATCAATCTGCTTGAGAATGCGACGGGCCTCGGTGCGGCTCACCACGTCGTCCCGATAGTCTGCCGCAAAGTCCTCAAGAAAGTCGAGCGTTTCGTCCGAGACATCGATCATCCGAATCTCCTCGTTGTTCTCCGAGAGGGACCAGTAGAGGTCCGCGTCGATCAGATGTCGATCAACCCACCGAACGATCGTTTGCTTCGAAAGTTGAAGATGCTCCGAAAGGTCGTCGAGCGGCATCGCTTTCGGTTGCCGCGACGTCGTGGCTTGGTCAGACACTGTGGTCGGTGGTCTTTAGAAATAATCTGAGCCAATATTCCATTCGGACGACGGCATTTTGTTCCTTTCGACTTTCGCGCTCTACTCTCCGCCCCTCTCCCACCGTGGCCTCGCTGACAAAGAACGACTGGAAGGATCGGATTGCCCCCGCCCTCTCGACCTCACTCCAAACGGTGAGCGAGACGATTATGAATACCAAGGCGGTGCAAAACTGGCTCCGTGGCGCGTCGACGGAAGCAGCGGCGGGCCTCGGGCAGTCGCCGGGGATGCAAGCCGAAATGCAGGGGTACATGCGCATGATGGACGACCTGGAGGCTGAGTTGCCCGAACTGATAGCGGCCGTGGAGGAGCTAACAGAGGGATGTGGCTCGGTCGACCTCGAGTGGCGTCCCCTCCAGCCCAACTTGAGTCGGCTGTACGTGAATTTCGACCGAGACTTTACGGTTCAACTTTTCGTCCGCCTCTCCGAGTGCACGACCGACGCTGCTCGGGAGTCTATCACAACGGTGGCCGATGCCCTGCCGAAGGGGGAGCCGTTCCCGAACCGCCCAAATACCATCACGGGCCTCGTGGCCCACGACGGAGAAACCGTAGGCGTACGAGTAGAAGAACGCCTGAGAGAGGACGACACGGGCACGTCCCGGTCCGTCACTCTTCTTTCCCAAAATCAAGAGCCCCTCGACAAATTAGAGCTGTCAGCAGCGGCCCGCCGCCTTCATCGGCTTCTGTGCTCTTAGAACCCGGTTTTTTCGCTCACCTGCCAATCGGTGGGGTATACCTTCCCGTTCTGCGCCGACGGTCACTGTCCGCTCGTGCGCAAGGGCCAGTCTTCGAACTCCGCCTGCTCGGACAGGCACGTCTCCGGCTGAACCCTGAGCGGATCGGCTGTTCCGTTTGGGGCTGGCTTGACCACGTAGCGGGTTTGGTCTCCGTCGTCGACATAGTAGATCGCAGGCCACATGGGGTCATGCTCGTAGCCGAACGACCCGTAACTTGCCCTCGATCTCTGCAACGTAGATCTTCTGGTACCTCCCTCCAGTGCTGTGAAACAGGGGCTTGCGCTCTCCCTCCCTCACGACAAATAGTTCCCACACACGCCCTCCTGACCACTTGCGAACCCTCACGTCCGACCGCGAAAAGCTCGTGTGGAAGTCCTCGCACCACTCGGTTCGGATGTGGGCGAGAGCCGAATCCTTCGCCGGCGAATACGTGACCTGATGCGTGCCGGTCTCGTCACTGATGCTCGGCTGAATCTCACGGTATATCTCTTCGGCTTCTCTTCGACGTAGGAAATCCCGCAGGCGAATCGCATAGTCTTTCAGGCGGGTGGTGTCCTCAATCACCACCGCCTCCTCGAAAATCGCCGAAAAGTCCGGGCCCGCCTCGTTGTCGAACGTCGTCGACACCGTCAGCGGATGGCGCTTTGCCCACGCCCGCATCGAATCGAGCGCCCCGCCCTCCCGGGCCGTAATCGTGCCACTGCGGTCCGGATGCTGCTCCAACCACTGCTTCTCCCACTCCAAATACCCCCTCCACTTCTCGCGCGCCCTGCGGGTCCACTCCCCGTAGGCACTGTCGACCTGCGTCTCTGTTATCTTAGCTCTTGGTACCGACCGATCCTCACAGCGCACCTCGGCCCGCAAATCAACCGTGCCCACGTCCAGATGCGTTCCCGAACGCTTCAAAAACGGTTTCACGTGGATGCCTGCCTCATTGTCCTCCCCAACCAACGCGGTATTCAATCGATCGGTTATCTCCTCCCGTGCCATTCTCGACATCCCCGGTAGTCTCTCGATTGGAAATCCGTTGATTAGCATGACGAAGTGGCCCTCGAATGTCGAGAGGAATAGTGCCAGCTTATACTCGGGAGGCCCCTCTGTTACTGGACATTGGCCGGATTCACTCTCCCGTACGTCAGCTGTCGTCTCCACGCTTTGTCTATCGCCCTCACCGGAAGAAGAACGACATCCGAAGAACAATGTCATAACAACGCTTACTAAAACAAGCTCTCTCCAAAATGACGCTCGACGTTTTGAGTGAACTGACATTTCTGTGTTCGATTGCCTACAAGGATGTTTGAATACAGCCTTCTCTTTACACTATCCTGGATAGCTGTATTTGACACGTGTACGAGAGAGCATCCGAGACTCTTCAAGAGGATCCCCCTCAGGAATCTCTGGCTCCGGCTGGAACGGCTGAAGCGGGCTAAACGAGACATACCCTTCCACCCGAAACGCCCCACTTTCCAGAATAGCCTCCAGCCCACCGGGCCCCTCCAGGTGCGTCTTCGCCTCCACCTGGTAGGGATATACAAAGTCTCTCTTGAAGATCTCTGCCTTCGACTGGCGTAAAGACATCTGGTCCTGCGGGGCATACTGCTGCTTCTCGATCGGCTCCGGCCCCTCCTCCTGGGCCTGCCACACCGGACCGACGTGGATCGGCAGCGTTGGGGCTTCGAGCGTCTCCGTGCCGACGGTCACTGTCCGCTCGCGCGCAAGGGCCCAGTCTTCGAACTCCGCCTGCTCGGACAGGGTCATCTCCGGCTGAACCCTGAGCGGCTCGGCTGTTCCGTTTGGGGCTGGCTTGACCACGTAGCGGGTTTGGTCTCCGTCGTCGACGTAATGGATAGCACACTCGATCGAGATCGGGTCACCAACCGTCTGTCCATTCCTCAATGCCTGGACCTCACAGTTTACCATCAGCGTCCCGTAGGCCGGGAGGTAGCCGAGGGCAGGGGACAGGGTGAGCCCCCGGACCGCCGGTTCCTCTCCCGGCGGCAGGTCCACCGGCCGCTCGCGCTTTGATCGCACGTCCGTCGGGAAGAAGAAGGCCTTCTGCGTGAAGGTCTCCGCCTGCGCCCCGAACCTCTCGGGCACCGTTTTGCCGTCCAGCCGCAAATCCGAGACGGACGCGTCCTCCAGCTGTGTGGTGGGAGCCACCAAGTGGAACAGCAGTTTGCGGACCTTCTGTTCGCCGCGGGCCGAATACTCCGTTCCCCAGAAGTGCTGCGACCGGAGCCACGGCCCCAGCGGGTCGGCCTCCGCCTCTTCCCATTCCTTGCGAAGATGGCCCACCCAAATCACGAGCCCGCCAAGGGCCATGAGCCCGCCTCCAATCCCCATCGTCAGCATCGACGACGTTGCGCCCACCGCCAAAAGACTCGCTCCGGTCGCGACCATCGTCTGTCCCGCCGCCCCAACCACGTCCGGGTCCGGCACCTCCGCGAGGCCCCTCGGGCTCCGTTCGGTGAGCTCCTCCACAACCTTGTAAACCCCTTCGACCCCCGTAAGCACGGGGCCGGCTACGCGAAGGAGGGACGCAATCCGGGACGCAGATCCCGTCTTCGACAGCACCATGCCGGCCACGTCGGTCGTGGCCCCCGCGACGCCCAGGGCATCCCCGACCGTAAGTGACCCGCGCCCATGCTTTTCCGTTGCGGTATACAGCGCCAGGCTGAAATTTAGAAGATCGAGCCCCTTAACCGACGTGTCGAGAACCTGCTGGACCGGCGTAAAGGCATCGTCCAGGCGCGCCCCTACCGGGCCGCGAGCCGAAAGCTGCCAGGCGTGTCTCGCGCGCCCCTCGGGCGCCCCTTCCTCCACCGCCGTCCACTCGAGCGTGAGTTCGCTTTTTTCGCTCGAATACGTAAGGCACCGGGTCCCACCGTCTTCCCCCGTTTCACGCGTCATCTCGAATGAGTCTTGAGCCCCTTCCATCAGGTGCGCCCCCAACAGCACGACGCCGTCCGGCGCCCGCCTGCCACGGGGCGCCCCCATTCCCCACACGATGTACGTGGTAGAAACCCCCAGCGCCAGCTGATGCAGGGCATTGGTCCCCCCCTGGGCCACCTTGAATAGGGCCTTGAAGAGCGGATCGTCCGCCAGTTTTTCAACTTCTCCCGGCTCCTTTTTGATCTGCTCGAAGACTCGGGCATACTCGGTCTCCTCAAGCGACTCGGCCTCGTCGAAGAGGTCTTCATCGACGCCCCCCGACGGAACCTGGCCGGCGAGCGTCCGCCCTCCGCCGACAGCCAGAAGACGCGGATACAGCGGAAACAGCGACGAGCGAAGGGCCTCAACCCCGGGGGGCGTCTCGTCCTCTTCCGCATCCCACACCGTTGCGTAGGCGTCGAAAATCAGGTGTCGAAAGAGCGGCCGGTCGAAGGCCCGGTCCGCGGCCCACGTAGGGTGCTCCTGAGCCCACGTCAGGTAGGACCGCTTGCACCGCAGCCCATGCAGAAACTGCCCGAGGAGCTTGTGACTGTACGCGGTGGGCGACCCGTCGGAGGGCGCCTCGCCCTTGGAATCAGCGTCGGCGGCCTCCTCTGCTTCCGCCGTGACCGTCACCCCCCCGGTCTGCACTTCTCCGTCCGCCGGCGTGAAGGGCGACCAATCCGTCTGCAGGTCAAATTCGTCCACGACGTCTTCCGTGAACCCGAATTGCATGTACCCCCCTGTATTCTGGTACACCTCGACCCGCTCGTCGAGCTCCCGTTGCAAGTGCTCGCGCCGGTGCGTGGGGTCGAAGCACGGTCGTCCCATCAGGGAACTGAGCTCTCCCACCCCACCGAGTCGACGCTCCCACGCCTGCCGTTCTCGTAGGGCCTGCTCGGCCTGTTCGAGTCGAGCCTTCGGGACTCCGAGCGGGCTCGACAAATTCACAGGGCATCCCGGCACGTCCGGTGCCTTCTCGAGATACTGCGCCGCCGAGCACGGAGCCGACGCGTCCATGAAGGGCATGGGACACGTGTTGTGCAGCGTCATTTGTGCCTGCCCCCCAGAAGCCAGCTGAAAGTTGAGGGGAGTGAGCGTGCTCCAGCTGTCGTTCTTGTTGTTCATAATCTCCCCGACCATCTCCCAATGACGCTTCTGCGGGACCCCAACCATTGACAGGCGCGCGTACGTCGCCCGCTGCTCATCCTCCGCGGTGAAGGCAGGAATGAGAACGTCGGCCTGCGCCTCATCTGCCAGCGACAGCGAGCCATCGTCGCCGTACTCGGCTCGCTTGTATTTTCCTTCCTCCGTGGCTGCGTAAATGCCGAGAGGGTCGAACGAAAAGCCCTCCTCGACCGCCGATCCTTCGTCCGCCCACTCCCGATATTCGAACAGATAGACCCACCGCTCCCCAGCGGGAAGTCCCTCGTCTCCGTCACCGGTTCGCTTCTCCACAGGCTCAGCGCTGTCGGGATTGGGCTCGGGAAACGTCCCGTATCCCTCGTCGAAAGGGGTATGCTTCTCCTCAAGGCCCTCCGGGAGGTCGGGTACCTGGAGTTCGTCCGCCATTCCGAAGTCTACGTCCGGACATTCCTGAAAGCGAACCGCCGTCAGTCCCGCGGCCACGTGCCGCGTCTCGCCGACGCTCCACACTGTTTCGTAAGCCGCGTTCTCGAGAAGCACGTGTTCGGAGGCCTCCTCGCCGGTCGGGCGCCACGCGAGAGTGTAGCGACGTCCCGCCAGATCCTCGCGCGTCTGGGCGGTACCCTCGTTCTTCTCGACCGCGAACGCACACTCGATGGAGGTCCCGCTGTGCTCGGCATCGGCGACGGCGATCTCCTTCCAGTAGAGGTGGTCGGCGCGGGCCGGGTCGCCCTCCTCCTCGGAACGGAGCACGAGCGTGTCGGGGCCCTCGTAGGGTTGGTCGGCGTAGACCTCGACCAGTACCACGGCCCGTGCCCACCGGATGTGGTTGAATACGTGCGTGGAGACCGCTACGGTCTGGCCTTCGGAGGCAGTCTTGACGACGGTCTGTTTTTCGTTGCTGCTTTCTGACATCGGTACACTGGGGAATGAAAGCCGAAATGGAAACGAATCAGGACGTCGGGGACTCAATCACACCAGTGGCCGCCGGGGGCTACCTCTCGTTCTTTGAACTGGCCCGAGCGATCCGGCGCCCCTTCGCGGACGGGCCCCTGTCGGGTGAGCCGGTAGGTGTCGTTCGTGCGCGGCTTGTCCTCGAGATCCGTCACCTTCCCCTCCAGTCGGTCGACGACGAGGAGGAGGCCGGTTTGGGGGGCGGTCGGATGCCCCTCGACGCGAACGGTCGCCCAGCACTCGACGGTACCGGACGACCCGTCGCCGGACGCCTCGCTGCCGGTTCCGGGCCGTCCGCTCGCGGCCTGCACGGCCGTCTGCTCGGGTACCGGATACGCCCACTCCGCCTCAACTGCCTGCCCACTCACCTCCGTTTCCACTTCGCCCACAATCGGGGCGGCCCCGTGGAGGCGAGATTCTTGGATCTGAATCGTCACCGGCGTTCCGTCCTCAAAGCCTTTGGCCTCGGCCTCAATTGCGACGGCCTGCCCCGGCGCGACACGGTCCTGCCCCCACCGGGCCGAATGCACCGACTTCATCCTGATCGTCCCCTCCTCCTCTGAGAGCCGCGACCGTCGCACCACCCCATTGCCCTGTAACCAGGCCTCCGAAACGTTCCCGTCCGAATCCTCCAACTCGTAGGGGACCCCTCCGATTGGATTACCGGCCGCATCCTCACACGCAAACTCCAGCCAATGCTGAATCCGTTCGGTCGCCTCCGGGGAGCTGCTTTCCATTGCAACGGCATTCTGTACCGCCCCCTGCACGCCGGCTCGACCGGCGCCTCCGCCGCCCCCGCTGCTGGTGCCTCCCCCAATGATGACCGGTCCTGAGCCCCCAATCATCACCATGCCCGACCCACCGATCATCACCGGGTTGCCCCCGCTGCCGATCAAAACGGTCGGCTCCCCCATCACGATCGAGTCCGGCGGCCCGTTGCACGTGCACACGTCCCCCAGCCGGGCCGCCGGCTGGCCGTTGATCGTGACCGTGGGGGATCCCTGTGCGATGGGACCACCCACATGCGGCGTCGGCCCCGGATTGCACATCGGACACACGTGCATGTCGCCCTGCCGGGCGGCGGGCATGCCGTTGATGAGGACGGTGGGGTCGCCCGCGGCGATCGTGCCGCCGTGGGCCGTCGGGTCTCCTTGTCGAGCTGCAGGCTGACTCATGAGAGGTTCGTTGGAGAAATAAGGGAAGAATCGTTGAGGGGCTTCCGTGCTCCCTTCTGCTCCATGGACCGTCCGGGCTGTCGGACAGACAATGCTTTCGGAACGTACGGCTCCATTGTGCCAGTGTCTTGTAAGAGACAGACCAGGTTGCCCCCGAGAGGCCGGAGAGCGTCGAACCGGACCCGGTTCCCCACGAATGAAGGAAGCGCGATACTAAGCCATGTTGATTACTCAAGTCGCCTCGACTGAAGCGCGAAGCGCGTACTCCACCGAGGGATCTGCAATCAACCAACTTGAGTACCGCTATATTTCCGGATGATCAGATATGATAACAGGAAATGGTTTTTCAATATACAAATATTTAAGTCGTATACGTGTCGGATAAGTTCAAATTTCAGGATCGCCTTATAGATAAATTTTCATTAATGATACGACGCCCTGTCGGTACCACCGCCCATTCCAGCCGTGACCGGCTCTAAGTACGATCACGATGAATTTGTAAAGACGCAGGGGTCCGTATTGTCATCATCGAAGCCAACCATCGATTTTCGTCGATCAGACCAGCGCGAAGTAGGGCTCAGCTCCCAACAGGCTCTTGACAGAATTTCTGTGATCGTACTTAGTGGATTCCTCTGCATTCATCTAATGGATGTCCGACAGGCAAGAACGATAGATTTCCGAGCGTGGATTGATGGTATACGCTCAAACGTTCTCAATTCACCTCGATCGGTCTCACGTCATCAACGCCCCGAATTTCCCAGCCCTCGCCCCTCGTCTGGGTGCCAAACCACAATCGCCCGCCCGGCTCCACGAACTCACTCAGGAACCGGACGAAGGATTCCGGAGCCATGTTGGCCGGAACCTCATCCGTCGTGAGTTCGAGCTTCTCATCTCGAAGCTGGAAGTAGCCGAGGGCGAAGGGAATGGGACCCGTCATTTCTGTACTCAGCTCCTCGCGGTAGATCGCGCTTTCCTGCCGAATGGACTGGATGAGCTCCACCGTCAGCCAGTCCTGCTCCTGCCCCGCCACGAGGTCGTGGTGCCGGCGCTCGAACAGCTTGTAGACCAAATCCTCCAGGGTCTGGCGCTGGTCCGGCCGAACGACGAGATTTTCGACACGACAGGGAATACGGTCGGGCATAGGCAAACCAACTTTTTACAGAATAGAAGGGGCTGACGGGGCTCACGTACTCGACCGCGCCGTACAAGGTGGGTCGAGAACCGTTCCTCTCCTTCCTCCTCAACTACCGCCGATGGACTCCTTCACACAGATCACCCTCGGGGCCGCCGTGGGCGAAGCGGTCGCCGGACGAGAAGCCGGGAAAACCGCCCCGCTCTGGGGCGCCTTCCTGGGCACGCTCCCCGACCTCGATGTCCTCGCCAATCCGTTTCTCACGGAGGCTCAGGCCCTGGCCTTCCATCGGGGGCCGTCTCACTCCCTCCTCGCCGTCGTTCTCCTCACTCCTCTCGTTGCGTACAGCCTCTCCCGACTGCACGACGGTCCATCCTGGCGGCGGTGGGCCCTCCTGGTGGCCAGCGTCCTTCTGACTCACATCGGGCTCGATTGCCTCACGAGCTACGGCACGCAGGTCTTCTGGCCCTTCAGCAACACGCCGATCATCATCGGGTCCGTGTTCATCATCGATCCGCTCTACACCGTTCCGCTCGCCACAGGGCTTCTCGTGAGCCTTTTGTGGAACCCGACGGATCATTATCGCCGCTGGATCAACTATGCGGGCCTCGCGCTCAGCTCTGCGTACCTGCTCTTCACCCTCGGCACCAAGTATTACGTAAACCAGGTCGTCGACCGGGCGCTCCAGGCTCAAAATCTTCCCTCCGAGCAGGTGTTTACAAAGCCAACCCCGTTGAATTCCCTTCTCTGGATGGCAATTGCTGAGGCCGACGATGGCTTCTACGTCGGCTACTACTCGGTGCTCGACGATCACGGCGACATCTCTTTCCAGTATGTTCCCAAGAAGCATCACCTGCTCGGCGACGCCGCCGACAATCCATTCGTCGAACGCCTGCGCTGGTTTTCGCGAGGATACTTTACCGTGCGGCAAGCGCCGGACGGGACGCTCACCGTGCAGGACCTCCGCTTTGGGCGCAACGACCTCGGCCTCACCGACAGCGGAAAACACATCTTCACGTTCCACCTCCGCCGAGACGAGCAGGGCGTCATCTCCGGCTTCACTCAAAAGCGTCCCCAGATGCAACTCAGCTGGCCCCTGGTCCGCCGCTTCCTGAACCGCATCCGCGGGCAGCCCCTCCCCACCTCCGCCCTACATCTTCTCTCGACAGACGAAAAAACGCTGTAACTGGCCTGCGCCGCTCCAACGGAACGCCGTTCAGGGGATTGACTCTGCACACATCAACTCCGAAGTTACTTGTCTGGACAGAAGTTTCTGCCACTTTTTCAAGACAGTCCGACCCGAGGGGACTACGAACAGGACCCCCGGTAGCCCCTTCTCCACGGATCGGTATGGCACGCTCATTCTGCAGAACGACGGTCTTCGCCCATGAACGAGCTCTTCTCTCAAGGCTACCTCTCAGCAGAGACGCTAAGCACTGCGGCGAATTATCTCTTCCGGGGCATTGGCTTCATCCTCATCCTGGTCGTGGGCCGCTACGTAGCGCGTTGGGTCCGCGACCTTATCCGCGGAGGACTGGAGAAGCCGAATGTAGACCGCACCCTCACCAAGTTTGGGGGGAATTTCGCGTACTACGTGATCTTCCTCCTCGCCCTCTTTGCGGGTCTCGAAACGGTGGGGGTCGAAACGGCAAGCTTCATCGCCGTACTGGCCGCGGCAAGTTTCGCCGTGGGACTCGCCCTCCAGGGCACGCTCTCCAACTTTGCCGCCGGCGTCATGCTTCTTCTCTTCCGTCCGTTCAGCGTCGGCGACTACGTGGACATTGCCGGAGAGACCGGGTTCGTTCGGGACATCCAGCTCTTCTTTACCCGCATGGAGACCCGGGAAAACCGGCTCATCATTGTGCCGAATGGGGACATTTTCGGGGCCACCATCGAAAACATTTTTGCGAACGACGAAATCCGCGTGGACTGCGACGTGGGCACCGATTATCCAGCCGACATCGACGAGACGCGCAAGGTGCTGCTGGAGGCTGCCCGCAGCGTGGACGACCGGATCGAGGAGAAGGGCGTGCAGGCCGCTCTCGTCGGGCTCGGTGGCTCCTCCATCGACTGGCAGGTGCGCATCTGGGCGACACCGGACAACTACTTCCGGCTGAAGCAGGAGCTTACGCGCCAGGTCAAGTACAAGCTGGACGAAGCCGACATCGGCATTCCGTTCCCGCAGATGGACGTCCACCTCGACGAGCTCAACGGCGAGGCGGACAGCGAATAGGATTCGGTTTTCCGGCTAGAACTCCCCTCTACCGGAAACGCCCTTTGCACGTGGGATCGAACCGTATTTCGTATTGTGTATCTGTGGACGTTCAGTGATACGAAATACACAACACAAATTTGCCCTTCCCACGAAAGCCGCGCAGATGAGGAACGCGCCCCCCGGGCTCCGCTACGAAACGATGCGCCATCCACTTACTCTTCCACAAACTCAACGACCACGACTCTATGCCTACACGCTCAGCAGACGCAACCTGGGAAGGCAACCTGCCCGACGGCAGCGGCACGATGCGCATGGAAAGCGGCTCCTACGAAGGGCCGTTCTCGTTCCGCTCCCGCTTTGAGGATGGAGACGGAACGAATCCGGAAGAACTGATCGCGTCGGCCCACGCCGGCTGCTTCTCGATGGCCTTCTCCAACGTGCTGGACGAAGAAGGCTTCACGCCGGAGTCGGTAAACACCACCGCCGAGGTGACGCTCCGGATGCTGGAGGATGGGCCAGCCATCACCAAGATTCACCTCACGGCGACGGCCCACGTGTCCGACATTGACGAAGACACCTTTCAGGAACTCGCCGAGGCGGCCAAGTCCGGCTGCCCGGTCTCGAAGGCACTGGCCGGCTCGGAAATTACGCTGGATGCGACGCTGGAAAACTGACGACTCTCTTCTCTTTTCGAGTCGTTCCCGCCTCGGTCCCCTGACGGACCGGGGCGGTTTTTTTGTTCGGGACCAATCGAGAACGCCCCTTCACCTGAGTGACGCCTTTTCGAGTCAGAACGCGACGAGACATATGTTTAAAATATGTGCGCCGTTTCTTACTATACTGATCGCACCGTTCTGACTCCCACCGATCCTTGCTCTTTATATGCCGCTCGTTGCGACCCCCATCGCCCGTGCCCGGACCGGCGCCCCGCTCCGCCGCCCCCTGTTCCTTTCTCGGGTGGAGGCGGGATTTCCCAGTCCGGCGGACGATTACATCGAGACGGCCCTCGACCTGAACGACCTGCTCATTAAACGGGAAGCCGCTACCTTCTTCGTCCGCGCCTCCGGCGGCTCCATGACCGAAGCGGGGATCCACGACGGCGACGTCATGATCGTAGACCGTGCCCTCGAACCCGAGGACGGGTCGGTCGTCGTCGCGGCCCTCGATGGGGACCTGACGGTCAAACGCTACCGGGTCCTCAGCGGACAGCCCCATCTCATGCCCGAATCCAGCGAGCACGACCCCATTCCTGTGCAAGCCGGACAAGAACTCGTCGTCTGGGGGGTCGTGAAGCACGTCATCCACGAAGTCTCGTGAGCCCTCCCCCTTCCCTGCTCGTTTTTTTCCGGCAGCGGCTCTCATCTCCGATGGACACCGTATTTGCCCTGGTCGACTGTGAGAATTTTTACGTCTCCTGCGAGCGCGTCTTTGCCCCCTCGCTCCGAAATGTCCCGCTCGTGGTCCTTTCCAACAACGACGGGTGCGTCATTGCGCGAAGTGAAGAGGTGAAGGCAGCGGGCGTGCCGATGGGGGCGCCGTATTTCAAGTGGGAGGACACGCTCGACGAGATTGGCGCGAAGGTCCTGTCGAGCAACTACACCCTCTACGGCGACATGTCGAGCCGCGTCGCCTCGATTCTGGAGCAGGACGCCCTGGCCGTCGAACGCTACTCGATCGACGAGTGCTTTCTGACCCTTCCGGCACTGACGCGGGACAACCTGTGGCGGGTGGGAGACGCGATCCGGCGCAAGGTGCTGCGGTGGGTGGGCCTCCCCATCCGGGTGGGCATCGGCCCCACGAAGACGCTGGCTAAGGTGTCGGACGAGAACGCCAAGGCGCGGAAGAAGGCCGACATGGGACAGGGCGTGTACGTGTGTCCGGAGGAGCCGACGCGGGA
>JAHENZ010000204.1 GCA_018609755.1 Salinivenus sp.
GCGTTCCTCTACGAGTACTACTGGGAGCACGCCTTTCCCCACACGCCCACCACCTTTGCCCTCCGCGGCGACCGGTTCAAGTACATCTACTACCACGGCGTTTGGGGCCTAAACGAGCTCTACAACCTCGAAAACGACCCAAATGAGCAACACAATCTGATCAACATTCCGGCGTACCAGGACCGGGTCGACTCGATGCGTACCCGACTCTTCGACCGACTGGAATCTGAGGATGCCATGCAGATTCCCATGCGCCGCGGCAACTGGCAGGCCGACGAACGCCTGCAGGACGCGGGCAGCAGTCCGGAATAAGGCGGCCGCGTGAAGCTCCGCTTTCATTTTGGAGCTCAAGTTGCGACTCACGTGCTTGCCTCCAACCCGACGACGGACGACAGCCTGCAGACCGCTGACGACAGCGGTTGAAGCTGTCGGTCGTCCGCGGTCGGCGATCTCTTCATGGTTGAGCATTCTCCTGCCACAACATGGATTCGCCCCCCCACAAACCACATAGCCCCGCAGATTCGCCCTTAGAGTACGTTTGCTGACGCTCAAAACGCACGAGTGCGTCACGCCCATACGCACCATCGGAAGGCATAGGCAGGAGAGCCACCGCCTCCCGAACAAACGTCTGCGTGTGATTGCCCCCCACCTTCCCCACCAACCACGGCAATCGCATCTTGCTTTCGGAACCGGGCGCGACGTTCAATTGAGGCACGCTGGCCGCTCTCCCACACGCCCAAGACGCACGAGTGCGTCGCCCACAAACATTCCGGCACAATCCGCCGGCGGAACGACAGGCGAGCCGCCTGCACTCGACTGGAGCTTTACCATACGATTGCCCTGCCCCACCAACCCGAAGTTTGATGTCTTTCCCTCGAACGTTGACCGTCGTTCTCCTTCTCGCCCTCCTGAGCAGCTGGAATCTGCCGGCCGCTCACGCCCAACCGGCCCAGTCTTCCCGCGCCGTATCTCTGGCCCAAACCCTCGACAATCGCGAGGTCTTTGTAGACTCACTCACGTCGATGATGACGCTGCAAGAAAAGCTGGGCCAGCTCGCGCAGTACCCGAGTCAGTGGAGCGACACCGGTCCCAGCGTTCCGGCCGGACGACAAGAGGACGTTCGGGACGGCAAGGTCGGTTCCTTTCTGAGCCTGTACACCGCGGAGGCCACGCGCGAGATGCAGGAGATTGCTGTGGAGGAGTCTCGCCTCGGCATTCCGCTGCTCTTCGCGTACGACGTGATTCACGGCTATCGGACCATCTTCCCCATCCCCCTCGGCGAGGCCAGCAGCTTCAACCCCGACCTCGCCCGGCGCACGGCCCGTGCCGCCACGCGAGAAGCCACCGCAGGCGGCGTGCACTGGACCTTTGCGCCGATGGTGGACCTCAGCCGAGAGCCGCGATGGGGCCGCGTGATGGAGGGCGCCGGCGAGGATCCGTACCTCAACAGCGTGCTGGCTCGCGCTCGCGTGCACGGATTCCAGGGCCCGTCGGTGGCCGCCGACACGACCGTCATGGCTACGGCCAAGCACTTCGTGGGCTACGGCGCCCCGCAGGCCGGACGCGACTATCACACCGTCGACGTGTCCGACCGGACGCTCCACGAAATTTTCCTGCCCCCCTTCCACGCCGCCCTCGACGCCGGGGCCCGCAGCGTCATGCCCGGCTTCAACGAGATTGCAGGGGTGCCCATGCACGCCCACGACGGCCTCATCGACGGCCTTCTGCGCGACGACTGGAACTGGAACGGCGTCGTCGTGAGCGACTACACCGCCGTCTGGGAGCTCAAGGAGCACGGCATCGCGGACACCGACCTGTCCGCCGGCGTCCAGGCCATCGAGGCGGGCGTGGACGTGGACATGGTGAGCGGCATCTACGGCGATACGCTGGACACGGCCGTTCGGAGCGGTCGCCTGCGCACAGAGGAGGTGAATGAAGCGGTGCAGCGCGTCCTGCGGGCCAAGTGGGACGTGGGCCTCTTCAAGAATCCGTATCGCTACGGCAACGAAGAGCGCGAGGACGACGTGATCCTCTCCGACGAACACCGCGAGCTGGCCCGTACGGCGGCCCATCAGTCGATGGTGCTGCTGAAAAACGAGAATAACACGCTGCCGCTGGACGACGACGTGGAGTCGCTGGCCGTGATTGGGCCGCTGGCCGACGATGCGCGGTCCATTCTGGGCGAGTGGGCCGCGTCCGGCCGGGCCGAAGACGCCATTTCGGTACTCCAGGGGCTTCGCAACCGGAGCGGCGTCGACGTAACGTACGTGCCCGGCCTGCCGGACGTGAAGAGCACAGACACCGCGAACGTCTCCGACGCCGTGGCCGCCGCGCAACAGGCCGACGCGGCCCTTCTCGTTATCGGCGAGGAATTCAACATGAGCGGTGAAGCCGCGAGCCGAACCTCCATCGAATTGCCGGGTGCGCAACAGGAACTGGCGGAAGCTGTGGTGGGCACCGGGACGCCCACCGCCTCTGTGCTGCTGAATGGGCGCCCCCTCGCGCTGACTGGGCTCGACCAGACCGTGCCCGCCATCCTCGAAGCCTGGTACCCGGGCACCGAGGCCGGTCCCGCCGTGGCCGACGTGCTGTTCGGCGACGTAAACCCCAGCGGCAAGCTGCCGATGACGTTCCCCCGCGTTACCGGCCAGATCCCGATCTTCTACAACCACAAGAACACGGGGCGTCCGCCGGTCGAGGGCCAAGACTACAAGTCGACCTATCTGGACACGCCGTGGACGCCGCTCTATCCGTTCGGCCACGGACTCAGCTACACGAGCTTCTCGTACAGCGCCCCGCGCACGAGCGCCGACTCGATCACGGTCAACGACTCCGTCCACGTGCAGGTGGACGTGACGAACACGGGCGACCGCACGGGGACCGAGGTCGTGCAGCTGTACGTCCATGACCCCGTCGCCAGCATCACACGACCGGTACAGGAGCTGCGTGGCACGAAGCGGAGCGAACTGGCCCCCGGCGAGACGCGAACCGCCCGGTTCACCCTGACGATGGACGATCTCGCGTTCCACGGCCCGCAGATGGAGCGCATCGTGGAACCCGGACGCTTCCAGGTGCAGGTGGGCACGAGCTCGGCGAACGTGCAAACGACGACGTTCCGCCTCACCGGCTCGCAAACCGCCGTGCCGCTGGATGTGCCAGTCGCCCCGTAGCTCCTCCCTTTTCTTCTCTCCTCTTTCCATCCCCCCCATCGTGTACGATTATGACCGCACGGCCCCGCTCCTCTGTTCTAGTGCAGGATGCACCCTGCTAATCCTGACCGCCGCCCTGATGACGGGGTGCTCTCAGGATCCCGCCTCTCCCAAACCGGAACCGACCCGGTTTACGCACACGGTGGTGACCGACGGGCTGGACGAGCCGCTGCAGGTGGAGTTCGACGAGCAGGGCCACGTGTATTGGATCGAGCGAACCGGCGCCCTGAAGCGCATCCACGAACCCACCGGGCGCGTCGACGAACTCGGCACGCTGCCCCTTTACGAGGGCCAGGCCCCGGGCCTCGTGGGCTTCTTGCTCGACCAGGAATTTGCGCAAACACGGCAGCTATACGTGTACTACTCCGCGGCGGGCGACGACGGCGACATGCGCCTGTCTCAGTTCACGCTGGACAAGAACGGCACGATCAACCTGGACTCGGAGGTCGTTCTGCTCACGATTCCCTGGACGCAACCAGACGGGAGTCACTTCGGCGGCGGCATGACGTGGGACGAGAAGGGCAATCTGTACCTGGCGGTAGGGGACGACACTCCGGCCAGCCCGTACGAGTCTATTCACTACCCGAGCGACGACAGCAGTCGGGTCCGGGATGCGGCGCGCACGGCCGGCAACACCAACGATCTTCGCGGCGCCATTCTTCGCATCACCCCGCAGCCGGACGGCAGCTACACGATCCCGGAGGGTAACCTCTTTTCGGAGAACAATTCCAAGGCGCGCCCGGAGATCTACGGGATGGGCACCCGCAACCCGTGGCGATTGTCCATCGACTCGAAGACCGGCGTTCTTCACTGGGGCGAGGTAGGCCCGGACGCCGGCGCGGACTCGGAAAAATACGGTCCGATGGGCTACGACGAGTTCAACGTAGCCCCCTCCGCCGGGAATTTTGGATGGCCGTACGTGATCGGCCAAAATCGTTCGTATCACCGGTACGACTACGAGACGGATTCCTACGGGGCGCCGTATGATCCAGAGGGCCCGATCAACAACTCTCCGAACAACACCGGCCGCCGCGAACTGCCCCCCGCCCAGTCGTCGCTGCTCGCCTATCCGTACCAGGTGTCCGACGAGTGGCCGATTTTGGGGAGTGCGGCGCGCTCGGCGGTCGGGGGACCCATCTTCCACCGCGCGGACTTTGCGGAGGACGCCCCTCGGGTCTTCCCGTCGTATTTTGAAGGCAAGTGGCTGGTCACCGACTACGTGCGCAACTGGATCATGGTTATGACGATGAACGAGGCGCGAACGGAGGTGACGGACATCGAACGATTGATGCCCCCGGAGCGGACGAGCCACAAGCAGCCGCTGGACATGGACTTCGGGCCCACGGGCGACCTGTATCTGGTCGAGTACGGGCGCGACGGGCAGGGCCGCCTCTCCAAAATCACGTACAACGACGGCACCCGAGCCCCCGTCGCCGTGGCCAACGCGGACCGCCCCACCGGCGCCGTCCCGCTCCGAGTGACGCTCTCCGCAGAGGGAACGGTGGATTACGACGAGGACGAGCTGCAGCACGAGTGGACGGTTCAGCCGCAGGACGGTAGAGATCCGACGTCGTTCACCGGTCCCAACCCCACCCTGACGCTGGAGCAACCGGGCCGGTACGAGGCCACGCTAACGGTACGGGACCCAGCGGGCGCCACCGACCGTGCCTCCGTCGAAATTGTCGCCGGAAATGAGCGCCCGGAGGTCGCCATCGACATTACGGACGGCAACCGCTCGTTCTACTTTCCCGGCGACACCATTGCGTACGACGTGCAGGTGCGCGACCCCGAAGACGGTAGCCTCAGCACTGGCAGCATTCCGGGTAACCAGGTGCGCTTGACGGCAGAATACCTCCCGTCTGGTCTGTCTCCGTCAGAGCTGGAGGATTTGCAGGCCCAGTCCGAAAACACTCCGCAGATCTCGCTACGCCACCTCCAGGGGCAAAACCTGATCACACAGGGCTCCTGCGGCACGTGCCACCAGAGAGACTCGGCCCTCGTCGGCCCCTCGTTCACGGCGATTGCCGAGCGATATGCCGACACGCCCAGTGCGCTGGACACGCTCGTGCACAGCATCCGCAACGGCAACGTGGGCACGTGGGGCCAGACCCCGATGCCCGCCCAGACCACCCTCTCGAACACCGAAGCGTCTCAAATTGCCGACTACATCCTCAGCCTCGCGCAATCCGACTCGGAGCAGCAGTCGATGCCGCTGCGGGGCACGTTTGTAACGGAAGGGCACGAAAGCAGAGGGAATCACCCTCGACTGCAGCGGTTCTTTTCGCCGGAGTTTGAGCTCGGCTCGTACGTGCTCCGCGCCCGCTACACCGACACCGGCCACGACACTGTGGACGGCCTTTCGCTCAGCGGAAGCGCCCATCTCCTGCTGCGCCCCCCACTGCTGGGTCCCGAAACAGCCGACGTCTTCTCCGAGACCGGGATCTCCTACACCCCGTCCACGGACGATCCCGGGTTTATCGTCTCGGGGCCGCGTCCGCACATCGGGTTCAAACAGCTCGACCTGACCGGCATCGACCGAATCACGATCGGGGCGCTCACTCGATTCTGGCAGTGGTCGCACTTCCTCGGGGCCACGGTGGAGGTCCGCCTCAAATCGCCCGACGGCCCTCTCGTCGGCACACCCGACCGTCAGTTTCAGCCCGACTCGCTCACGGCGGTGGACGGGCCGTTCTTCGGAGACGACCTCGATCCTCCGGTGACGGTGGACGCCTCGGGCGTGACCGGACAGCACGACATTTACGTGGTCTTCCGAAATCCCGAAGCCGACCCCGACGACGCGACGCTCGTGATTACGGGGCTCAAATTTGAGAGATAGCGACGCGCCCCCTCCCTTTCCACTCCTCGATCCTATGCCTCTTCCAGTTCGGAGAGCACGCCGCACATTGGCCCTGATAGCCCTCGTACTGTTCTGTGGGAGCATTGTGATCCCCAACGTGCAGACGCTGTCCGCCCAGCCCGACGGATTCACGTCTCTCTTCAACGGAGAAAACCTGTCGGGGTGGCACAAGAGCCGCACGAACCATCACGGAACGGTGGGCAACTTCTTTGTAGAGAATGGGGCCATCGTCCTGAAACAGCACCCGTACGGCCAGGGCGGCATTCTGCTGACCGACGAGAAGTACGGAGACTTTGAGCTGTACCTGGAGTTCAAGGGCGACCCGGGCACCGACGGCGGCCTCCTGTTTCGCTCCAACGAGAGCGGATCGGCCTACCAGATTCAAATCGGAGGCGGTGGAAATCGCGGCACCGGCCGCCTGATGGGAGAGGTCCTTCACGTCACGACGACCGCGGCCCCGAACAGTCTGGGCGAGGTGTGGAAGGAAGACGACTGGAACGCCGTTCGACTGCGCGTGAAGGGCGCTGTGCCGCACATTACGCTGTGGATCAACGGCGAGAAGATGTGGGCGGTGCAGGCCGAGCGCAACGACCTGATTGCCGACGCCACCGACGGCATGATCGCCCTGCAGCTGCACTGGAGCCAACCGCCCACACCCGTCCCCGGCGGCAGCTGCTGTGCCTATTCCTGGCGGCCCGGGGCCGAGCACCGATACCGCAACATCGCCATCAAGGAGTTATAACGGTGACCGATTGGACGGAGGGCAAACATTTCGTCCGTGCATTCCTCCAGAAGCGTCGTTGGACTGTACCCTTGCGAGATTAATCACAGGACCGACCCACCGTGACACCGGGCTATTCGTCCTCTGAAAAGATCTAAACCCTCTTCGTAGCGCCGTTGGAGTCCAACGGCGCTACGACGGGGGCTTTCTCTCATCCGGCGGACACTCTTGCACCCCCATACTCCAACGACGCTTCCCGTGGATCTTCCGACCACCAATTCAAACGAGGGCCGCGATATGATGCCCCTCCCCACCAAAGTGGACACGTGGCGAGTCCCTGCCCTGCTGCTTCTCTCCGCCGTTCTGGTGCTGCCGCTCCACGCCCAGCCGACGCTCACCAACGACCTCGGCATGACGTTCGTTAGGATCGAGCCCGGCAGCATGCGAGTGGGGCGAGTGGACATCAACTGTCCGGAGCCGCCGGACACTCGCGACGTGCCGCCCGAAGAGAAGTGGACGACCGAGGACTTTGAGCAGTGCGAACAGCAAGCCGAGCGCGCGTCCCGACCGGGATTTATGGTCACGATCGACGAGCCGTACTACATCGGAAAACACGAGGTCACCCAGCAGCAGTGGACGGCGGTCATGGACTCGAATCCGTCGCACTTTCAGGGCGACCGGGTGAAGGGCACTGCTGATCGGCATCCCGTCGACAACGTGAGCTGGGACGAGGCACGGGCATTTGTAGAGCGACTCAGCGAGATCGACACGACGGCCACCTACCGCCTCCCCACCGAGTTCGAGTGGGAATATGCCGCCCGCGCGGGGCGCGATTCCGTTCTTTCGTGGAGCGAAACGCAGAAGCGGGCGTGGATTCTGGACACGAACAAGGGCACGACCCATCCGGTGGGCCAGAAGAAGTCCAACCGGTGGGGCCTCCACGACGTGCTGGGGAACGTGTGGGAGTGGACGCAGGACTACTACAACGGCAAGCTCTATCCCGACCCGACGCCGCCGGATACCGGCAGGGTCCACGTGCTGAAAGGTGGCAGTTTCATCTCCGACCTGGCACACGCTACGTACTTCTTCCACGGGGGCGGGCCCGGCAACGGGTACGACGTGGGCTTTCGTGTCGTGCGAGAGGGGGACTGAGGTATGGACGTGTGGAGGTCTGGAGGTGTGAAAGTGCATTGCCTCCAAGCCTCCACGCTTCCACGCACCGGAAATCAGCACCGCTATTCGGTACCCACATTCACTCTCATGCAGTGTCAACCTCCCCCTCGACCGCCTGGATTGCCTCCCGATCCGTCACGACGATAACCGCCCCGACGATGAGAAGGCCAAGTCCCAAGACACGGGTCCAGGAGAGGGCGATGGGCGTCTGGCCGAGCCATCCGAAGTGATCGATCAGGGCCGAGCCGATGAGCTGAAACGCGAGGACGAGCACGGAAAAGAGCACGGCGCCCGCATGTCGCACGGCGTAATTGCTGGCGGCGACGACCAAAACACCAAGAATGCCGCCCGAGAGGTAGATCAGTGGAATGCCCGTCACCCGCACCGTCCCGCCCCCGAGACCGATCAGAAGTAGACCGGCCACGACAGCCAAGCCCACCGCGTGGTTGACGAGGGAACCCCGCACATCCCCTACGTGGTCGGACAGCCGCGCATTGACGACCCGGGCGCACACGGCCAGCAACCCATTGGCAAAGGCAAAAACGAAAAACATCAAGTCAGCCCCAGTGGATGAGTAGAACGCCCACAAAGGCGAGGAGAATCCCGAGAAGCCGGCGGCGGGACACCCGAATCCGGATCAGATCCATCCACCCCGACTGGTCGGAAATCGTCGAAAAAAGAAGATCCCCGGCCACGAAAAGACTCACGGCCATAGCGGTCCCCAGTACCGGGACGACGTAGTTTGCAACGAACACCATTCCGACACTAATCACGCCGCCCGAGAGCTCGATCCAGGAGCGCTCCCCCAACTGCTCCCAAAAGCGCGACCCGAGCCACGGCGCCACGATGAGCAGAGCGAAGCCCGTGCCCACGAGGTGCACCACAAACGTCGCCTCCAGCTCTCCGATGCGGGTGCCGAGCGTCGCATTCAACCGCACGACGGCACTGAGCAACAGTCCGGCCGCCACGCTGACCCCGACGGCGCTCCAATACTGAAGACTGGTCCGTTCCACGGCACTGCGTCCGTTGGAGGAAGTAGAGAGAAGATCCCCTCACCTATGGGGAGTCGAGGAGCGGACTCCACATGCCCCCAAGCCCGAGCCCACGAAGGATGAGGAAGAGCCCCACCACCGCCAATCCCACCGGCATCAATCGCTGCAGGCGCGCCCGCCACCCGGTACTCGCCAACCGCCCGAGCAGGCTCACTGCGAGGAGGGACGGCCCCGTCCCCAGCCCAAACGCCGCCATGAACGCCATGCTGCGTGGCACCGTGCCCGCGGTGAGGGCCGTGGCGAGAGCAGCGTAGACGAAGCCGCACGGCAGCAGGCCGTTGAGGAGCCCGATCAGAAGCATGGCGCCGGCACCGCCCGAGCGATAGAGCTGGCCGAGGGGCGTCAGCACACGACCGAGGAACGCAGAGGGCGCCTGCTCGAGCCGCCCCACCTGCCGGCTCACCCAGGGCACGAGGGCTGTCAGCACCATCAGACTTCCAATCCCCACAGAGAGGACCTGCTGAAAACCGGCAAGAGACACGGCACGACCGGCCACTCCTACGAGCCCCCCGAGCAGGGTGTACGTCACGGCCCGCCCGAGATTGTAGAGTACACGATCCACCAGGAATCGCCCGGGCAGCCGATCGGCCCCCGGCAGACTCAGGGCTAGCGGCCCGCACATCCCCACGCAGTGCACACTCCCCAAAAATCCGAACGCGAGCCCGGCCCAAATCCAGTTCGTCATGACAAAAGGCCTGCGACAATTCCACGTACGGGAAGAGGCCGCAGGCCCCGATTTCTCAAAAGATTGTGTCGTTGCCGCTCCAAAGCATTACTGCTGATCGGGCGGTGACGTTTGCACCGGCACCCGCACGCGTTGGAGTCCCCCCTGGGCAAACTCCAGGTTGAGGATCACGGTGCTGTTCTCGTCGAGTGCCTGGCCCACGTTAACAAGCTTCACGTGCGTGCTTCCCGGTTTGAGAGCAACTCGCGTACGCGCCGGAATGGAAAGCATATTCGTCCGTTCTTCCGCCCCATACACTTGTGAGCTGTCGATGATGGGGGCGCTGGCCTCCAAAAGCGTATCGGCGCTCTGGCGACCATTCGCAATCCTCATGTAGAGAGCACTCGTACTCCCGGCCGGGGCCGGCTGAACCCAGGGATTTTCGATGGCGAGCTCATCGTCGGGCAGAGGCGGCGGCCCGGAGGTCTCTTGTCCATTTTGCGATCCTGATTGGCATCCGGCAACGAGAAGCAGAGCCGCCCAAAGAGTGCACACACCAAAAACAGATCGGGCCTTCAGTGAATGCAGCATGGGTACTACCGAATTTTTTCGAGGTCGCGGATGATCAGTTTTGGAGGGGTCTGACTCCCGCCGTACGTGGCCCGCACCCGCCCCTCTGCGTCAATCAGCGTGATCTGGTTCGAGTGGGTGTAAATGTAGGACGAGTCCGTATCCGGCGCTGGAAACGCCCGATCGGTCCCCTTGATGGTGTGGCGTACCCCCAGCCGATCCATCAACTGACCGATCGTCGTGGTGTCTGCCGTCAAAAACTGCCACGACGTATTGTCGAGCCCGAACCGGGTCCGGTACTCCGCAAGCCGAGCGGGCGTGTCCCGATGAGGGTCGAACGTCACGGAGACAAACTGCACCGCAGACGAGTCCGCGATTTCCGACCGGATGTCCTTCATGTTGGCCGTGATCTTGGAGCAGATGTTCGGACAACGGGTGTAGATGGTGCCCAACACGACCGGCGTTCCCACGAACGCATCCGGAAATCGAATCTCCGTGCTGTCCTGATTCACGAGTGCATAGGACGTGTCGGTAAGCACGTCGTCCACGTCGAGCGACAGCGTGTTCTTCGCCCCGCGATCCGAGGAGGCCTCGCCGCCACACCCCGTCCCGAACACCACAATCGCCACTAGCACGAGGGCCGCGGATCGTCTAAGCGAGCCCCGTGGGCGGGGGGCAGAGCCCTTGTCGTTATAAAATAGGGACATTTGGAAAATGTAAAGGCGAGAAAAAGTGACCAGCAAGACTATTGCCCCTCCCCACACGGGGGTGTTTCTGTACTTCCAGGAGGGGACATCGTTCGTGTTGCGCCCCACGTACAGGATCGGATCTCTGAAGGACGTCTATACTCCACCCGCTCCCAACAAGAGGAGGAACTACACGCCGGAATGGCGGGTTTGTCGATCCGTCGTCTTTTGCCCACGATTCCCCGATTTCCGTGTCTAACTTTCCGTCCTGGAGCACCCACGCGAAAGCCTTCAGCTTGGGCATCGTCTTGGCCCTCGTCGGCCTCGGGGCCTACTGGCAATGGGGGCCGAGCGCCGCCTCCGCCAACCTCCCGGCCGTCACGGTCTACAAAAGTCCGACGTGCGGTTGCTGCACCGAATGGGTGAGTCACCTCCGCGAGCAGGGCTTTGAGGTCAAGGTGGAAGACCGCGTGAACGTACGACCGGTGAAGCAACAGCTGGGGGTGCCGAAGAGCCTCGCCTCGTGCCACACCGCCACGGTGGGGAATTACGTTTTGGAGGGTCACGTCCCCGCCGAACAGGTGAAGCGCCTCCTCCAAAACAAACCGAACCTGAAGGGCCTCAGTGTACCCGGCATGCCCGTCGGCTCGCCGGGGATGGAACGCGGCGACCGCGTGGAGCCCTACTCGGTGGTCGGCTTCACAGCCTCCGGCGACACCACCACCGTGGCCCAGTACGGCCCTAGCAAGTAATCGAGACGCTCCGAATCGCATTATGCCCCGTTCGATTTCCTTGCTTCGGTTCGGCATCGGCGCGCTACTGCTTGTTGTTCTGCTGAGCGGCTGTGGAACCGAGTCGTCCTCGCAGAGCTACGAGGATAAGATCATGCAAGCCCGCGTGCAGCGCGACATGCATATGCGGGAGAAAGAAAGCGTACTCCCCCCCAACCGCCGCTCCGACTTTCGAGGGCTCGACTACTATTCCGTAGATTCGACGTACCGCTTCGTCGTCCCCCTTCAACGGCTGGAGCAGCCGGACACGATGATGCTCGCCGAAAACACCGGACGCATTCGAGCACAGGTGCGCATCGGGCGCGTGACTCTGCCGCTTTCGTCCGGCGACGTGACGCTGGCGGTCTTCAAAGGGGCTAGCGACGACCCACGGGGCCGACTTTGGATTCCCTTTGCCGACGCCACGAACGGAAACGGGACGTACGAGGCCGGTCGATACGTGGACTTGATTCGGTCCACCGGCGACTCCTTCGTCGTGGACTTCAACCGCGCGTACAATCCCACCTGTGCTTACAATCCGGAGTTCGCCTGCCCCCTCCCGCCGGACGAGAACCGAATCGACGCGCCCATCCCCGTGGGTGAGAAGACCCCAAAGTTTGGACGCGGGGACTCGTCGTAGTGTGATGCGTGAATCGTGATGCGTGATTATCGTCCCCCGGCACTCCCAGACGCCGCTCGTCACGCGTCATACAGTGTGGAATGGCTTTTCTGAACGACTGCTACTATTGTGACGCTGCTTGCCCTGGAAACGGCCACCCCCACCTGCGGCGTGGCGCTGCTGCGCGACGAGGATGTCGTGGCGGAAGCGCACCTGCACCGCCCGCGCATCCACTCCGAGCGCCTGACGCCGCTCATCGAAGACGTACTGGCGCACGGCGGCGTGGACGCCTCGGCACTGGACGCCATCGCCGTTTCGATGGGCCCGGGCTCGTACACCGGCCTTCGGATCGGCGTGAGCACGGCCAAGGGATGGGCTCTCTCCACGCAGGCCGACCTGATCGGCGTGCCGACGCTGGAGGCCTACGCGGCCCAGCTCCGCCCTGTGGTGCAACCGAACGACGTGGTCTGCGCTCTGCTCGACGCCCGCCGCGACGAGGTCTACGCCGGGGCCTTCCGGTGGGCCGAGGACGACTCCCTGGAGGGGCACGCGGAAACGAAAGCGCTCACGGTAGACGCCCTCCCCGACTGGATCGGCACGGTGAACGGTCGGCTCTGGCTCGTCGGCGACGGGGCGGAGAAGAGCGAAGACGCCCTTTCCGATGCGGCACCACAGCGCACGATCATTTCTCCTGACGACCGTCCTCCCTCTGCCGCCTGGGTGGGACGACGGGGCCGCACCCGCCTTTCTACCGACGGCCCCGACGACCTTGCGACGTTCGAGCCGTTCTACGTGAAGGAGGTGCACGCCACCCCCGCCCCCTCTCCGTTCGCGTAGCGGGGTCGCGTTTCAACTCTACTGCGCTTGCCGTCTTGAACGGTGGAAATTGTGTACGGATTTGGACTTTGCGCTCGCCGTTTCGGATCTTCTGCGGTCCTGTGGGCTCGGACAATGCTCCGTCCGCTGCGACGAGCGCATTTCGGAATGCAGGAAACGTTCCCATCGTGTGTGATGCGTGAGACGTGATGCGTGAGCAACGGGGGGCGTTCCTCATGCTTCACTCATCACGTCTCACGAACGACCTGCCGCGCTCGTCCTGACGCCCCCCCGCCGAGTCCCACATTCGCCATTCGTCAATAGCAACTCGACATTCTTGTATGCCTTGGTTTCGGCGCGAGAAGGCCGGCATTCGCACCACGCGGGAAGAGCAAAACGAAATGCCCGAAGGACAGTGGGTGAAGTGCCCTGAGTCGGGCGAGATTACCAACCGGCGCGAGCTGGAGGAAAATCTTCTCGTCTTCCCCAGCTCGGGGTATCACTTCGGGATGGACAGCCACAAGTACTTCAACTTCCTCTTCGACGACGGGGACTACACCCTCCACGATACGGATCTCCGCTCGGTCGACGCCCTCCAGTTTACCGACCGGAAGGCGTATGCCGATCGGCTGGAGCAGGCCCGAGAGGAAACCGGACAAAACGAGGCGGCCCAGGCCGCTACGGGATCGCTGGGCGGCCACGAGGTGTCGATGGTAGGCATGGACTTCAGCTTCATCGGCGGCTCGATGGGCTCGGTCGTGGGGGAAATCGTAGCACGAGGCATCAAGCGGGCGTATACGGACGGTCGGCCACTGATCACGATTGCTCAGAGCGGCGGGGCCCGCATGATGGAGGGCGCCCTCAGCCTCATGCAAATGGCCAAGACGAGTGCGCACCTCACGCGGCTGGATGATGCCGGCCTGCCGTACATCTCCATCTTCACGCACCCGACCACGGGCGGCGTGACGGCGTCGTTCGCGATGCTCGGCGACATTCACATTGCCGAGCCGGAGGCCCTCATCGGATTCGCGGGGCCGCGGGTCATTCGGGAAACGATTGGCTCCGACCTGCCCGAAGGCTTCCAGCGGTCCGAGTTTTTGCTGGAGCACGGCTTCCTCGACATGGTCGTGGACCGCCGCCGCCTGCGCCACCGCCTCATCCACCTGCTCAATCTGCTGATGGAGTAACACCGAATCTGTAGATTCGGGTATGGAGGTACATAGGTGTGAAAGTATGGAGGCAAAAAAAACGTTCACACCTACACCCGTACATACTTCCATACCTTTCAAGGCTACACGTCTCCCAGCGCCTGCGCAGAGACCCAGCCGGTGGTGCCATCAGGCAGTCGTACTTCGCTCCACTGTGCCCGCCGCGCCTGGATTTCTACCAACACCCCCTCGGGCAATGTCGTGTCGGACACTGCGTCGGGGGTGGGAGCGGCCCGGAGCGGCGCCTGACCCGCGACCACCACGGCTCGATGATCGAGCGACTGCACATAGGCAGTGCCGAAAGAAAGGGCAATCCCCAACAGTCCGGCCCCGACGGGTCCCCAAACGAGCGGGTGGCGAAGCGCCGTCCAAAGGGACGATCGCCCCCAAAACCACGCGGCCCCTACCCCGATGGCCAAAAGCCCCCAGCTTCCCCAGAACATCGCTAGGGGGGACCACTCCCGCACGAGTCCTTTCAATCCCTGGGGTGGGGTCCGCCCCGGTACGTACACCCCAGCACGGCGCCGCGTCTGCTCCAGATTGTGCTCGATGCGAGGATCGGCGGGCCGCAGCTGCCGGGCCTTCTCGTAGTAGCGAATGGCCTGTCCCCACTCCTCAATCTTTGCGTACGCGTTCCCCAGGTTGTAGTACACCGCCACGCCCTCGCGCCCCTCGTCTAGGAGCTCGCCGTAGCGGTCGATCGCCTGCGCGTACTGCCCCTGTGCGTACGCCTCATTGGCGGCCTGGAAACGGCGCGAGAGAGAGTCGGACTCTGCCCCCACCGCCGCGCAGCAAAGGCCCATGCCCCCAAGCAAGAGAACGAACCAGCGCAGGGTGCGGCGGAGTATCATGGACCGTTTCGGTTTCGAGCAATGTCCCTGCGAGACGCCAGTCAAAGTCATTCCAAGTTTGGACCCCGACCTCAGGTGTAAGAGTCCGTCTATAAAGATACCTTCACAGGGATGGATTGTCCAGCGGGGGTTCTACGAACAGGAAGAAGCAATCTCATAGGGTACCTCCCCCAACTTCGTGATTTTAGCAGTTCCCTATCGGGATAATCAGGGAGCGATCCCCACCGAACCAACTTCATAGACGCACTCTAGAGACGTAGAACAGCTGCGAGGGTTCAAACGCCCCCGATTCCCGTTAACCAACTGGCCCTCGGAAGCGCCTTGGCGGCGCCCCCGAAAGGAAATTCCTCCCCCCGATCGATACGAACGGTGTTCGCATCATGGCTAAATCTGACCATTACGTCTACGTCGTGGAGTGCAGCGACGGGACCTATTACACCGGCTACACGACGGACGTGGAGCGGCGCGTGGCCGAACACAATGACGGCACCGGCGCCCGATACACGCGAGGGCGGCAGCCAGTGGAGCTCGTACACGTCGAGTCCTTCGACACGCAGTCCGACGCCATGCAGCGCGAGTACGCCATCAAGCAGCTCCGCAGACCGGCCAAGGAGCGCCTGGTGCAGGAAACGGACGCTCCCTAGCAAAGGGTCGCCCCCTTCCTCAGAAATGGTCGTGGAACTGATCGTGTCCGTCGGGCTTGACGCTGAGCTCTGCCTCGTTCTGTTCGCCGAGATGCGGCACTTTGGTCACGCCGACGGGCACATCTGCAATCACGTCGTCTTCCCCCTCAAGTTGGAGCGTCACTTTGGGAGGATCGAGGTCAAGCATGGCCTCCTGCAGCGCGTCTGCAAACGCGGTGCCGTCGGGCGTCAGGGTGAGCTTTACAGAGTAGCCCTTCGGTCGGTCGACGTCCGGATCGGGATGCGGAGTGGCCGAAACGACGCCGTGCTCGATGGCATCGGTCACGTCAGTGAACGTGTCGTCGTCCGCCCGGCTCCATTCGATCGAACGAATTGCTCGGTCCATGACCATCGGGAAGTTGTTCGGCTATTCGTTCGTTTCGACTCCAAGGGTAAACTCCGCTCCGCAGTGGTCGCAACGGAGCTCGATGGCTTTCTGGGGACCGTCGTCGAGTCCCGTTTCCCGAAACTCCGGCGTTCCATCGGGACTGCTCGAAATCGGCGTCACATCTTCAAAGGTAAAATCCCCCGTGAGCACGTTGGCACGGCCCACAGTGCGCTCACACTCAGGACACGAAAAGGGCTGCTCGGCAGCC
>JAHENZ010000205.1 GCA_018609755.1 Salinivenus sp.
CAACTCGCCCATCCAGTCCATGGACCGGAGTGACAATGGCGTGATCAACCAGTTCGATCCGCGGGCGGCCGGCCCGGCGGACGCCTCGCCCCCGGCCCCAAGTGAATTTGGCGACGTTGGTGGCGAGAACTCGAGCTACGAGGATGTGGACCACTACGGCGCCTTTGGAGGCGAAAACTGGGCGTCCGGCTGGTCACTGATCGCTCAGGACGGCACGGTGCAGTAGTCCGTTCTCTGACGATTCCCGACATGCAGTTTCCGGACTGCAGTCTTTACCGGGCGTCCCGACAGTCGTCGGGGCGTCCGGTTTTTTTGTTGAAGCTGATTGTCGCAGCGTAATCTCAGCATTACGTCGATGTTTGGGGCGTATTATTATTTTCGTGTCTGGCGGGCTTTTACAGCACGTTCGAACCGCGTCGATTACGTTGGGGGGCTGTTGGACATGGGCGATCAGCGACGTCGGACCGCCGTCCGACGCGCCCGTCCACTCGATCTCGTTTTACCGTTTATTGCCGTTCGATCTATGCTGGACGCTCTTCGAATTGGAGCCTTTATGCTCGCTGCGTTTGTCCTCAGTGCGGGGCCTGTACACGCGCAATCAGCCGCCACGTACGACACCACGACCGTCGACGGCCAACGGGCCGTCGCGATCGGTACGAGCACAGCGGGCATTGCACATCCTACACACGGATCCGACGTGACGTGGACGAGCGATTACGTCTGGATTTTGGACGATCTCGTGTTCGTGGACGAGGGGCAGACGCTCCGCATCGAGCCGGGCACCGTCGTGAAGGGCGACACCGGCGACGGCGCCGACGCCAGCGCACTTGTCGTGGCCCGCGGCGGCAAAATCTTCGCTGAAGGCACCGCCGAGAAGCCCATCATTTTCACGTCCGTGAAGGACGACCTGACGACGACCGACGATCTGCCGCCCGACTTTCGCGGCGGGTGGGGCGGGGTCATCCTGCTAGGGCGAGCGCCGATCAACACGGCGGCCGGCCTGCACGACATTGAAGGCGTGCCGCCCGAAGCCTTCCGCAACGTGTACGGAGGCGAGGATCCAAACGACAGTTCCGGCGTGCTCCGCTACGTCTCCATCCGGCACGGCGGCACCATTCTCAAAGAGGATGAGGAGATCAACGGCCTCACACTCGGCGGCGTCGGGCAGGGCACCACCATCGAGTACGTGGAGGTGTTCAACAACCAGGACGATGGCTTTGAGTGGTTCGGGGGGACCGTAGACGCGAAGCATCTCGTCTCCGCCTTCGCCACCGATGACTCCTACGACGTCGACCAGGGCTACCAGGGGCGTGGGCAGTTCTGGCTCGCGGTGCAAAACAGCTATTACGCCGATCACGCCGGGGAGCACGACGGCGGCGAGGCGGACTACGGGGGCGAAGACAGCCGACCGTACTCGACGCCTCGGCTCTACAACGTGACCTACGTGGGCTCCGGCGTTCAGGGGACTGGCAGCACCGCCCTCAACCTGCGCGACAACTTTGCCGGGGCCTACTACAATTCGATGTTTGTCGACTTTCCGCAGACGCTTGTTCGGATTGAGGACGTGCCGGGCACCGAGACGGGGGACAGCCGTGCTCGGTTCGAGGAAGGCATGCTTCAGTTCGAGGGAAATCTGTTTGGGCAAATTGCCGGCTCGTTCGTGACGGGGGAAGGGGTTGCAGCCAGCGGACTCGTCGTGAATGAAGGTGCGTTTGGGGCCCAGATTGCCGACTATTTGTCTGCAAACAATGCGCTGACCGGCCAGGCATCGGTCAGAACCCTCTCTCGGAGCTCGCGTGGCTTTCTGCGAGCGCTCGATCCCCGCCCCACGGACGAGGCGCTTTCGGTTTCGGGCGTTGCGGAACCGAGCGGCGACTTCTTTGAGGACGTGGACTACATCGGGGCGTTCGGCAAAGAGGAGAATTGGGCGCGGTCCTGGACGTACGTGGGGCAGGGGGGGAGCGAGTATCCCGGCCTCGGTCTCCTCAACGGGGGGCGGCGGGCGGCCGACGGCACATCCGCCAAGCGAAAGTAGACGGCAACGGCGGGCGGTCTTCCGGCGGGGAGACGACGCCCTGGCGGCCTGGATCGACGACACTTTTGGCGACGTGACGACCTTCGGGTCCCAGAACTCAGCTGCCGGGGAGGGAAAGCGAGGCAACGCCCGTTTCTCGCCGGACGATATTTTGGCAGTTTTGTGCCGTTCAATTGTGGAGCCCCTTTTCTATTCGGCGTCTTGCACATCTGCTTCGTAGGGGCGGCGGACGTAGAAATCGTGTTGGGTTGTGCGTAAAGAGCGTTCCTGAGCGAACTTGCTTTGAGCAGATGGGTTTTCCCTATCCCGCATTGTTTCCACTGCTCACGCTCAATCATGCAGCATTTGTTTGGCCGCACGCTCCTGTTGGTGTTTGCGGGTCTCGTTGGGATCGGCATGATTGCGCCCGTGATGGCCCAAGACGACGCATCCATCCCGATTGCACGGGTGAAGTACGGCGGGGGCGGCGACTGGTACAGCGACGAGGAGTCGCTGGTGGAGCTTCTGGCATTTGCTCGGCAGCACACGCTCCTGGACCTTCCCGAGCGAGAGGAAACTGTCGAGTTGACGAGCGACCAGGTGTTTTCCTATCCCTACCTCTACCTCACGGGCCACGGCAACGTCACGTTTTCTCGGGCCGAGGCCGACCGGTTGCGGCGCTATTTACAGCAGGGCGGGTTCCTCCACATCGACGACAACTACGGCCTCGACGAGTACATCCGTGAGGAGTTGAAGAAGGTCTTTCCGGAGAAGGAGCTCGTGGAACTGCCGTTCGATCACCCGATCTACAATACCCGGTACACCTTTTCGGATGGGCTCCCCAAAATCCACGAGCATGACGGCGAGCGGCCTCAGGGGTACGGCCTTCTCGATGACAGTGGACGGGTGATGGTCTTTTATACGCACGAGACCGATCTGGGAGACGGGTGGGAGCCGGCGTCGGTACACGACAACTCGCCGGAAAAGCGCCGCGCCGCCCTCCGCATGGGGGTTAACGTTCTCACCTACGCAATGACACACTGATACGATTGTGGAATTTGGATTTTGGAGTGGGGAATGTGAGGGTAGATCAAAGAGAAGTGCTCCTAAAATTTGAAAGAGGGGTTCAGGTTGTCGGTGCAGTGATGTATCTTGCCTAATCTTGCCACACATTCGACGCTATCGTCCTCAAGCCGTTTTCGCTGATGAGTCGTCTTTCCACGCAGGATCCCGAGATCCACGACGCAATCCAGAAGGAGGTGCAGCGCCAAAATGAGGGGCTGGAGCTCATTGCCTCCGAAAACTTCGCCTCCCCTGCCGTGATGGAGGCAATGGGTACGCCTCTCACCAACAAGTATGCCGAGGGGCTGCCAGGCAAGCGCTATTACGGCGGCTGCAAGTACGTCGACGTGGTCGAGGAACTGGCGCAGGAGCGCGCGAAGGAGCTTTTTGGGTGTGACTGGGTGAACGTTCAGCCGCACGCCGGGGCACAGGCCAACTCGGCCGTCTACCTGACGCTGCTGGACCCGGGCGACACGTTCCTCGGCCTCGACCTCTCTCACGGCGGGCACCTCACGCACGGCTCGCCCGTCAACTTTTCCGGCATTCTCTACAACGCCGAGTACTACGGCGTGGAGAAGGACACCGGGCGCATTGACATGAACAAGGTGCGCGACCGGGCGAAGGAGGTACAGCCGAAGATGATCTCAATCGGGGCCAGCGCCTACCCGCGCGACTTCGATTACGAGGCGTTCCGCGAGATTGCCGATGAAGTGGGCGCCTTCCTCTGGATGGACATGGCCCACACGGCCGGCCTCATTGCGGGGGGCGTTCTCAACGACCCAATGCCGCATACGCACGTGGTCACCACGACCACGCACAAGACGCTCCGCGGCCCGCGCGGCGGCATGATCCTGCTGGGCGACGATTATGAGAATCCGATGGGCAAGACGGCCCGGAAGAGCGGTCGTACCAAGATGATGAGCGAGCTGCTGGATTCGGCGGTCTTCCCCGGCACCCAGGGCGGCCCGCTCATGCACGTGATTGCCGCGAAGGCCGTGTCCTTCAAGGAGGCCCTAGAGCCGTCGTTTGACGAGTACGCGCAGCAGGTGGTCGACAACGCGAAGGCCCTTGGCGCCGAGCTCCGCGAGCGGGGCTACGACCTCGTGTCCGGCGGCACGGACAATCACCTCGTCCTCATCGACTTGCGCAACAAGGGGCTCACCGGCAAGACGGCCGAGACCGCGCTCGAAGAAGCCGGCATTACCGCCAACAAAAACATGGTGCCGTTCGACGACAAGAGCCCGTTCGTGACGAGCGGCCTTCGCCTCGGCACGCCCGCCATGACCACGCGCGACTTCGGCACCGACGAGTTTGCGCACGTGGGGGCCCTCATTGACCAGGTGCTCCAGGATCCGGAAAATGAGGACGTGCAGCAGAATGTGAAGCGAGAGGTCAAGGATCTCTGCGAACAGTTTCCGCTCTACGATGCTGCCATAGCTTAGCTATGGCCCCATAGCTTAGCTACATTGCCATGCGTCCCGTTTTCGCTGCAGGACGTCGAGTGTGGTCGCGGGCGCAACACACCGCGCATCGGAGGGACGACCGTCAGCCCGCGTGTCGTGACTCCGATCCGGCCGAGAATCCTACAATCCCACATTCTAGCGGCCCAATTGAGGCAGGGGGCGGCGGAACGCTCCTGTGCGTTCGGCGGTTGATTTTCTTTGATTCGCCCTTCGCGGCTCCTGTTCTGATCCCCCTCGTTCTTCCATGACTGGACTGTAGATCCGATGCCGTCGATGGATCGTAGCACATTGAGCTCTTCGGCCCGTGCCGACCTTGTTGAGCTCGGTCGTCGCCTCTACGACCGCGCCCTCATTCGGCGCGAGGATGAGCTGATTACCGACCCGCGCGGGCAGCCCATCGGCTGGCTGCTCGACACGCGCATTCCGATGCTCGACGGCGAACTTTTCAAAGAAGTAGGAGCGGTGCTGGCCGGGCGGTTGCGGGATCGCGACGTTCGTCAGGTCGTCGGGTACGGCTTTGGGGCCTATCCGCTCGTGTGCAGTGTGCTGTCGGTGCCCGAGAGTACGGAATTTAACGGGGGGCTCGTGCGGGACGAGCGTAAGGAGCACGGGCGGCGCCGGCTCGTGGAGGGGCCGATCGATCCGGAGCAGCCGGTGGTGCTGCTCGACGACATCATCAACAGCGGCCGCAGCGCGTCACGCGCCCTGCACCTGCTTCGGCGGGAAGGGCTCGACGTGGTGGGCCTGCTCACCCTGTTCAACTTCACCTGGAGCAGCGGCCAGTCGCGCATCGAGAGTGAGGGGCTGTGGGTCGACTCGCTCCTCGACCTCAATCTCCAGGAGGGTACGAGCAGCGGGTCGGATAGCGCCTGATCCGGGCTCGGAGCCCGGATCTGGGAGTGGAGAGTGAAGTATCACGCGGTCCGGATCAGGACCGTTTTCCTGTCACGTTACAGCGCAATCGGATGTCAGAGGTCCCTTCGCCAGAGACGGAGATGTCGCCCGGGATGCAGGGCGACGGAGCAGCGGGCGAGGCCG
>JAHENZ010000206.1 GCA_018609755.1 Salinivenus sp.
CGATGTGCTCGGATTGGGCGACGATGCGAGCGGCCCGCGCCTGGAAGACGTCCCGGGCAAGATCGTCTTCGCCGCCGAACGGGAGGGGGAGGACGACGGCAACATCTACGTCATCGACCAGGAGGGGACGCGGCAGCTTACGGACTTTGGGACCGATGCCTTCGCCATCAATCCCTCGTTTTCGCCGGACGGTAGTCAGATCGCGTTTTCCGCCTGCGTGGAGTGCACGACCCTGGGACCCTCGCTCTACCTGATGGACAGCGACGGCTCGAAGATGCGTCCGCTAAAGCGTCTGCCCCAGGTGTCGCCTCGCTTTCTGGTTGGTGATAACCCTTCGTGGAGCCCGAATGGGAGGCAGATTGCCTACTCGGTGTGTACTAACTGTGAGGTAGGTGGGCGAAATCACGAGATTTCGATTATTGAGGTAGCGGGAGAGCAATATGATCCGGCGGACCACCACGCGCTGACTTCGCACCCAGCCCGTGATCAGGTCCCGGCCTGGAGCCCGGATGGAAGTCAGATTGCATTTGTTTCAAACCGTGCCTACCTGCAGAGTGGTAATCCACTGCGAGAGGACCTCTATGTCGTTGATTCCGCCGGGAGTGAGCAGGCTCGACGATTAACAGAAGTCGGAGTCATCAGGGGGTATGCTTGGTCTCCCAGTGGAGAGCAAATAGTGGTTGCCTCCAATGAGGATGTGTTTCTCGTCGATCCAAAAAGTGGCGAGAAGAAGAATGTAAATTTAGAGCTCCCAGAAGATTATGTTGCTAGTAGGTTAGAATGGAAGTTACCTCTAATGATAATTATATATTCTCACAAATATGGGCACGATGATGATGTTGTATACTACATGTTAAGTAGGAGAAAAAATAGAATAGAAAAAGTATTTATTGAGGTTGTAAATAAGTTTAACAAATTGCGTAACATCGACTGGTTTGCGGAAACGAAGTAGCCGATCGGATAGACACGGTTCATACAGTTCCGGACACGGGGAAATTTAAGTTTAGGAATACCGATGTATTTAACTTAGAATTGGGGTCGATTCATCATCCAATTCAGGCTCTCCACTTAGCATCTTCGCTGGTGTTATGATTCTCTGCTCGATTCTGCAACGCATGGCTGGTCGGAGGGGCTTTCTGCCGTGGTGCAAAGCCTGTGTCCTCTTGTTACTTTGCGGGCTTCTTCTGCTCAGTGCCTGCGATCTCATCGGCGGTGACTCGCCTGGGAGGACCGACTGCCCGAACGGCTACGAATCGCAGGCCGTCTTCCAGCTTGCCGGTCAGGACTCCATTCAGGAGGCTCATCCCGTAGCGTTCTCCCCGAGAGGATCCCACATTCTCTTGGGGGTAACCAAGAAAGATAGATCTGAGCACCCGGCCCTTGTGAGCCGGGACGGAACCGGATTTCGGATCCTGACCGAGGGGCCTGGCGAACTCGTGCGCCAAGCGTATGGATTTTCACCCGACGGCTCGAAGGTGCTCTACACCCTCGGCAAGGAGATTCGGACGGTCGATACCAACGGCTCAGGCTCGACCGTGCTCATCGAGAGCATTGGGGGAAACGATTCCGTTGAGGGGGACCACGATCCAGTCGAGTTTTCACCGGACGGGGAGCTACTTCTTTACAACACGTTCCACGGGTACGACAGAGGATGGCAGGTCCATGTGGCAAAAGCCGATGGATCTAATTCCCGGCGGCTCACGGAGTTCGGAGAAGCATCTACCGCTGTAGGGTTTTCTCCAGATGGGACGGAGATTCTTTACAACGCTGGGGGAGTATGGACGATGGATATAGGTGGCCGGAATAAAAAACGTCTAGAAGCGGGATATCCTGTGTCGTTCACGGCAAATGGCGACCAGATTCTGTCTCGGAGACCGAAAGGAGGAATCA
Source organism: Salinivenus sp. (assembly GCA_018609755.1). Classification (GTDB taxonomy): domain Bacteria; phylum Bacteroidota; class Rhodothermia; order Rhodothermales; family Salinibacteraceae; genus Salinibacter. Next base: position 1,891 of record JAHENZ010000206.1, read on the forward strand.
TGCTGGTGGATCGGGACGGGAGCAACAGGACGACGGTTACGGAAAAGGAACTCGACGTACCAACCACCGCCACGCCCAACGGCTCCTGGATTGCTTTCTATGAAGCTGCAGGAACAGGAATTTGTCCCATTTGCTCTGTCGATAAGGTAGGCTTGGTCCGCAGCGATGGGACGGGGCGTACCATTCTGAGCGGTGACCAATGCAATTTGTCCCAAATCGTAGATTTTTCTCCGAACGGAGAGCAGTTCCTCTTCGGGGTCAGGGGACCCGAGGGCAGAAATCAGGAGGTTCGCATTGCTGAGTTGAAGTAAAGAGAGATAATTCGAGCCACTCACGTACAGATAGAAACGGCGGTCGTGCGGTGGCAAGCAACCGGCAAGAAGTCTGCCGCCTACGGGGTGCAGCACCGCCCGGACTCCACAGCAGCGTGGTCGCGGCTCGGGACCGTTGCGGCGGGCGATTCGGTGACGAGCGACACGAGCCGCGGGGCGACCTACCACTTTCGGGCCGAGGACCTCTCGGTGGGCACGCACCAGTTCCGGCTCCGAGTACAGGCAGACGGGGCGAAGAAGACATTGCCCTCCCGGACGGTCACCGCAGAGATCCGGCTCAACGAGGCCTACGAGGTAACGACCTATCCAAATCCGGTGCGGACGCAAACAACCGTGGAGGTGGCGGTAAAGGAGCGGCAGCCGGTAACCGTAGCCGTGTACGACGTACTGGGCCGGCGCGTAACGACATTGCACGACGGTCCACTCCCGGCGCAAGACGCCCGCCGATTTCGGCTGAATGCCGCGGAGGCGGGATTGTCGAGCGGCACCTACTTCGTGCGGGTTCGGGGAGAGACGTTTGTCGACACACAGCGCCTGTCCGTCGTTCGATAATCTTGAGGGACGTATCCGGAAGAGGATCCTTTGCGGTCCGGCTCCGACGAGAGGGGCCGGACCGTTTTCTATGGGCTCCGTGCGGAGCCACGCCCGTCTCCCGCCATGCTCTGGAGGACCGAGCAGAGGACGTCTCGCCGTCTCTGCTCGTGCGGTAGGTCCGACGACGAACACCGCGGTTTGTCATTTCTTTCGGCGCCCGGTGAACGCGAGGAAAAGGCGGCCAACGGCCTACGTGGAAGTACGCAGTCGGCGTGAAGTGAGAGTGAATTGAATGTTTCGGGGGGGGGGCTGCCGGGTCCGTGGAAATTGAGGAATTCGGCTTCTTCTCGTACCCTTAACCGTAGAGAAAGATAGATTCTGTTGCGAGCGTGGGCACTGTTGCGTGAATGCCAATCCGATCCAATCTCCTTCACGTCCTGACGTATGGTTCGACTCGTTCCTTTCCCTTTTCCTCCTTTCTACTGTGGATGGATCGCACTCTTCGCCGGAGTTCTGATGGGACCTCGTATCTACGAGGGAGGGGGCTTGGGGAGGGGCGTTTCTTGAATCCGAAAGATGACATGCTTACTGATCCGTGCATAGGTAGGTAAACAACATTCTCCGTTCGGGGAGGACCGTGTAGGTTACCAGTCGGGATCGTTTTTAGAAACCCATTCACGTATCAGTACTTCCGCTACCTCTCATTGAGTGGTCCGAGTGTGTATCATGCGCCTATTCGAAAAAAGCAGTTCCGCACTCATTGTCTTCCTGTTCGGTCTCGCACTCCTGAGTGGCTGCGACCTGCTCGGAGGCGGGGAGTCGTTCGACGTGCCCCGGGAGCGACTGGTGGCGATGACGGCCGTCTACGAAGAGACCCACGAGAGCGGCCGACCCTTCCACCGCCTCGTTGTGGCCGACGTGCAGAATCCGTCGGATTACGAAGTGCTCTCGGCGGCGGGGACCGACGTGGGGCGCTCCTGCTTTGCGCCGGAGAAGCGGCGTCTCCTCTTCGAAGACAACGGCGGATCGAGTGTCGGTTCGCGGACATCGATCAAGCTGCTGGATCTGAACACGCGGGAGGTGCGGGACCTCGGCGCGACCGGTTCGCTGAAGGGCTGTGTCTGGCGCGCAGACGGGAGCGGGTTCTACTTTGCGGCTGCGGGTGGGGCAGGTCTGAAGCTCTCTACGTTCTATGACTTGGAAACGGGCGAGACACGACCGTTTGCGCAGATGGAGACGCAAGACGGGAGGATGAGGGGAAGTATTCCATACGCCAGAAAAGGGCGGGACTCGATTCTGGTACTTGCGGATTCGCTGATTCGCCGGGAGGTTGGAGGGTGGAGGCACGCCGGGGTGGGGTACTACTTCGTCGACGCGAAGACGGGGGAGTACTTGACTCAGATCGAGAACGAACAGATTAAAGGCGCAATAATGCCTGCCTACAACGAGGAGCAAGAACTGATCGCTTTCCAAGGGAATTCTCGAATTACTGTTAGCGATCTTGTTGGCAGCTTTTTCGAGACCTACGGCACCTCACCAGGAAAGGTCTATCAGACCGTGAGGTGGGGACCCGATGACACACTACTCGCTGATCGTCGTCCGCAGACATCCTTCGACCCTGAAAAATACCGCGTGGTGGTTACGGATACCAAGACTGGAGAAGTCCATGAACTGGTCGCATCAGAAAGAATCGATGGGGCTGTTGGACTGCGCGCTCCAGACTACTAATTTATTTCCACGAACCCGGTCATAAACCCTCGTCTTTAGACGAGCCGCTTTAGCTTCTTATCTTCTGGGAGCGAGGCCTTCCACGAAGAACGAGCTCTCCGGCGATGAACGGATACCGGCTCGGTTCGCATACGATATATGAAGTCAAATATCATCTGGTATGGGTGACGAAATACCGGTATCACGTGTTGAGAAGGGAGGTTTCCCATCGGGCACGGGAGCTAATCCGGCAGACGTGTCTCGCTTTGGGGGTTCGGATCGAGAAAGGACACGTCGGCATTTCTGCGCGACGAGCGGCCGGGTTACGGAAGAACAGATTCGCGCCTACATTGGGGGACGCGACCGGGAACCGCCCGATTCGGACTTCACGATAGGGGGAGAAGCTTTAGCCATTCCAGTCGAGGGTGGTTTAGTCTACTTGAGAACATAAGACTTGAAGGAGGCGATTCCTGCACGAGAATCTTTTCAATAGAAAAAGCCCTGGGGCCACCGGGCCGAGTCCGCCAAGACTGTCGGTCCATCGGAGCGCCCCGAGGGCAACTTCCCTCATCACTGCTGTCCGACGCAAATCAGAACACAGCCATGAGACGCTTAACCCTAACCCTGATTCTTCTCCTTGTTTCATCTTCGTTTGTGTGTGGTCAGGACCTCCCTGTTCCGCACCCGCCCAATTCGTTGCGCCAGCAGGCTGCTTTTCAGTTTCAGGAGGAGCACGGATCAGACTGGCAGATTGCCTGGCACGAGAAGGTCGGGACGCCCGCAACGCTTCTAGGTGGCACAGCCCGCGGCTATACTGGACCGCCCAAGCAGGCCGGCCGAGCCTTTTTGGAGAAGCACAAAGAGCTTTTCGGCATCGAAAACGCTCATAGAGAGCTCAATGTGGTCGAGGCGAACCGGTCGGGCGACGGGAACAGCCGCGTGCAGTACCGGCAGGTCTACCAAGGCATTCCGGTATTGAACAGCGGCTACCTCGCCGCGCTCAACGCCGAAGGGGTTGTTCACTACATCAGCGGCGACTACTATCCCAACCTTCAGGTCGAGACGACTCCACGGTTACAGGCAGGCGATGTCGTCGAAACGATTCGATCCGACCTCGGCGGAACTTCAAACTTAAACCTACGACAGGAGCCGCTTCTTTCGATTTTCGTCGACAATAGTGGAGAGGAGCCGTCCGCTCATTTGGCCTACGAGGCACGGGTCGAGCGTCGCGACCCGCTGGTGGTGTACAAGTACGTCGTCGATGCTCAAAGCGGCGAGATCCTGCAGAGGATCAGTTTGATTGAAACCATTGGCCGTCCAGATAACTCTCATATGGAGGATCCTGGAGGGCAGATATATCGTCGATCTCGCACGTCCTCCGCTACCGGCAGTGGTAACGTCTATCTTACCAACCCCCTTCACGGAAGTCCAACCTCAGTCACACTGCACCGGCTCGATAATGTCTCACCGCAGGAATTGGAAGGGGACAACATTGCTGTGACCAATGAAGAGGCCTCGGATGCCGAGTCATCGACGGGCGACTTCACATACAGCCCGTCGAACACTCACTTTGACGAGGTAATGACCTACTATCACAGCGACGAGTTCGAAAACTGGCTGACTAACGACCTTGGAATGGCTGCAGATCAACTCAGCTGCCAGGTGTCCGCCGAGACGCATTCGTCGAATGGATACGCATTCACGTATCCGGGGAACTGTGAGGCATTCTTCGCCGACGCCGACGCCGACACTCTGGGAAATCCTGCGCGGGAGCGGTCCATCATCAACCACGAGTATATGCATATCGCAAGTGAAACGTACAACGGACTGAACCAGGACTTCGAAGCAGGGGCACTAGATGAAGGCTACTCGGACTTCTTCGCCGTCGCCGACCGGCAAGCCAACACGAGTGTAACCAGTGCGCGGGTCGGTGCGTACGTGGGGTTTAGTTCCGGGCGGACGGTAGACAACTCGTACCAAGTAGACGATTTCTTCTCCAACGACCCTGACACAAGAGACCTCACGGATGACGGCAACTACAGTGAGCACGATGGCGGGGTCGTCCTTGCCGGGGCGCTGTGGGACTTCAAGCAGAAAGTCAACGACGCAACCATCGCGGCAATGATCACGCTTGAGTCCCTCAAATACCTCGACAGCAACCCGTCGTTTTACGATGCCCGCAATGCGATGATCACGGCGGCGTACAATACGGGATATTCGCAGCACGAGTGCAAAATCAAGCGGGCCTTCGAAGAGCATGGTATCGGAACGGCCTTTGTCGCTCACGTCTCCGGCCCGACCACGCTCGACAGCGACGAGCAAGGCACCTGGACGGCCGGCTACGAGTGCGGTTCCGGCTCGGTCAGCTACGCGTGGGAGGTGCGCCCGCCGGGCTCGTCGACCTGGTCCTCGACCTCGGGCTCCTCACAGAGCTATTCCGACTCGTTCCAACATTCAAAAAACCAGTGGCTGGACGCAGGCGTCCGGGTTACCGTCACCCGCGGCTCCGAGACGGCAATGGCCGAGCAGGCGGTGGGGATCGGCCCCTCCTCCTGCAGCCCCACACCTTGCATTTCCTCAAATGCGGCCGGGCCACGGCCCCTCGGCCTTCAAAATCTCCAGGCGCGAGGGCAGGGTCCCGAGACGGCGGCCGTGCAGTGGCAAGCAACTGGCAGGGAGTCTTCCGCCGCCTTCGTGGTGCAGCACCGTTCGGACTCCACGGCAACGTGGTCAGAGGTGGGCCGCGTTGCGGCAAGCGATTCGGTGACGGCCGACACGAGCCGCGGAGTGACCTACCGGTTCCGAGCTGAACATCTGTCCGTGGGCACGCACCAGTTTCGGCTCCGAGTACAGGCAGAGGGAGCGAAGCGCGCAATCTCCTCACGGGTCGTCTCCGCACAGGTGCGACTGAACGAGGCCTATGTGGTGACGACCTATCCGAACCCAGTCCAACGTCAAGCCACAATTGAACTCGCCGTACGCGAGAGGCAGAACGTGACCGTGGTGGTGTACGACGTGCTGGGCCGACGGGTGACGACGCTCCACGACGGTCCACTCCCTGCGCAAGACGCCCGCCGATTTCGGCTGAATGCCGCGGAGGCGGGATTGTCGAGCGGCACCTACTTCGTTCGGGTTCGGGGAGAGACGTTTGCCGACACACAGCGCCTGTCCGTTGTTCGATAATCTTGAGGGACGTATCCGGAAGAGGATTCTTTGCGGTCCGGCTCCGACGAGAGGGGCCGGACCGTTTTCTATGGGCTCTGCGCGGATCCACACTCGTTTCTCGCCACGTTCTGGAGGACCGAGTGAAGGCGATGCGCTGCCTCTTCCCACGTCGGAAACGAGTGGCTCTGTTCACGAGCCGCCTGCCCCATGCGCACCCGCATCGCTGGGGTCGCAAGGAGCGTCTGTAGGGCCTCGGCCAACACACCCGGATCGTCGGGCGAGACGAGGCGACCCGCCTGCACATCTTCAAAATTGCCAGGCATGCCCCCTACGGCGTACCCCACCACCGGCAGGCCGCGGGCCATGGCCTCGCGGGTGGCCATGCTGCACGTCTCAAAGCGAGACGGCAGGACGAAAATGTCGGAATGGTCGTAC
>JAHENZ010000207.1 GCA_018609755.1 Salinivenus sp.
AGCTAATCCGACGCATACCCATCTTCAGGCACCATAAGGCTTTCATCCAGCCCCCATGCGGGGTCTGGACGTCGTGCGGTATTAGCCACGGTTTCCCGAGGTTGTCCCGCGCCTGAAGGCAGGTTATATACGCGTTACGCACCCGTCCGCCACTGTACTTGTTCTGGCAAAGCCAGAACGTTCTCGTGCGACTTGCATGTGTTAAGCCTGCCGCCAGCGTTCGTCCTGAGCTAGGATCAAACTCTCCGTAGTAGGAAAGTTTGCATCTAGTTCGATCGCATTCGCTTTCCGCCGCTAGGCGCAAAGGAATCGACCAGGACTCGCTATGCTTCCAATTCCGTCAAAGAACAATTCTCGCCTCGCATTTGCCACATTTCGGCTCAGCGCGGACTCACTAATAAGGGGGCTGGCTCGACCATTGTCAAGCCTTCCCTGGACAGTTTCACACTTTGTCCACAGGCGCTTCCGAAGCAACTATTCGCTTCGAGCGCTTTCCCTGGAGCCCATAAACAAAGAACACTCGCGTCACTCCAAGCGGGCCGTTTCAGCCCCTCGTCGTTTCGCGTCCCTTTTAGACATTGCGAGCGAGACTAGGTTTCAGCCTTTTGCGTGAAACGAAATTAAATCGCTCCGCGCTCGCCGTGTCTGTCGATCACCGCGGTGGACGCTGTTCTCTGCGCCCCCTCTCGATGACGGGACGCCTTTAGACATGCGTGCCAAGGTGCGGTTCCGCCCTTTCTCTTCAAGAACCCGTGGAGCACCAGACCTTCATCCTCGTCTCTTCTGTCCTTCATGCGTAGGGGACAACCCCTCCTCTTGGAACCCCCGTCTCCCACGATCCATAATCTCAGCCGGCGTCGTCATTGCCCCTTCCGCTCATATTCCTACTCGCATGGACCTTCAGCGCTCATTTTGGGATGCCCTCGACTGGCTCCAAAAACTTGGAAAGAACCGGTACTTCTGGGCAGGATTTGCTGTCATCGCCAGTCTTGGGTTCGGGGTTTATCTCGTCGTTGACGGAATCATCATGCCGTCGTACACCCGACACGACGTGTCGATTTCGGTGCCTAACGTCGAAAGCGTGCCCTTTGAAGAGGCGAAGACGCGCCTGCAGAAACAGGACCTGCAGGTCCAGCGCCAGGTCGGCCGCTATAACCCGAACGTGGACCAGAATGTGGTTGTGGATCAGACGCCCCTGCCCAATGCTAAGGTCAAGCCCGGCCGCCGCGTGTACCTGACGGTGAATTCCGGTGAGATCCCGATGGTGCAAATTCCGGATCTGAACGGAATGTCCGTGCGGGAGGCGAAAAATCGAATTTCGTCGCTGGGACTAGAGGTGGGGCGTGTCCAACGCGATCCGATTCCCTCCCCGTACGCCAACACGATTACGAAGCAGAGGCCTGTACCGGGCGACTCCCTTCAGGAGGGGGCCACGGTGAACCTTTGGTACAGCACCGGACTTGGTGAAACGAACGTCGACATTCCGAACGTCGTGGGCGAAACGGTGGCTGCGGCCCGCCAACGTCTCCTTAGAGAGCAGCTCCGGTCGGTGATCGTCGACACTACGTTTGAGGACCCGGAGGCCCAATCGGTGGAGTCGGATACCTCGACCGTTCCGGAAACTGAACTCTACGTTCGTAGGCAGGGACGCTCGCCGGGCACCAGCGTCCGTGCCGGCACCGAAATCCGCCTCTTTACCACGACTGACGGGGAGCAAGCCGCCAAGCTCCGCAAGGCCGCAACCGACTCAACGGCGAGAGATTCAACGGCAAGAGATACGACCATGGGGACGCAGCGGTAGGCTTCTGCTCACTGTCAATCCTCTACGTACACGGCAGAATCGTCGTCCGTGGCGACGACGACCTCCTCTCGGTGCTTCGTCTGGAGGAGCCGGCCCGTACAGTCGGGTTGGATGGGGTATTCCCGGTGCCCCCGATCGATGAGTACCACGAGTTGAATGGACTGCGGCCGACCGTATTGAAGAACAGCGTCGAGCGCGGCCCGGGCCGTACGGCCCGTAAACAACACGTCGTCCACCAGAATCACGTCGCGGCCGGTGACGTCCACATCGTGCGGCGCAGCAGGCGGCTCCTGGTCGGGCTGATCATCACGAAAGGGCGTCACGTCGAGGTCGTACGCCGTAAGCTTCGTGCCTTCAATCGCGTTGATCTCTTGGGCCACGGTGCGGGCCAGTGGCACCCCGCTCTCTCGAATGCCGAAGAGCTCGATGGTGTCGCTCCCTTGATTTCGCTCGACGATCTCGTAGGCCAGGCGGCAAAGCGTCCGCTGCACGCGCGCCGGGGACATGATAAGTGTGCGACCCATATCGCTGATTCTGCAGTCCAGTGCGGAGAAGGGCATTAGATCCGCTCAGAACCTACGGGACACCATCAAGAAAGTGAAACCCGTTATGCCTTCGGAACTGGCAACTCGGGACTCGCCTCTTTGTCGTTTGCCCCTACGTTCTGTCGCAATACATCGCCCGGATCTTCCAACTCTCCGGCAATCGCCTCAAAGGCGTCGGTACTCGTCACGAGACCGCGCACGTGCCCGTCGGTCCGTACAATTGCGATCTCCTGCTGCTTCTGCTGCAGCCGGTCGATCAGGTCGCTGATGGGAAGCTCCGAATCCACCCACACCGGGGGCTCGGCAATGTTGGCCAGCGACGTGTCGCCGCTCTCAAGCTCGGGCAAGTGTCGAAAAACGGTCTTCGTGTACAAGGTCCCGTACACGTGGTCCCAGTCCGGGTCGAGGAGCGGATAGCGACTGTACGAATGGGTCCGCATCTCCTCCAGACTCTCATGAAGATCGTTGGTGGTACTGAGCGCTACCACGTCGGACCGGGGCACCATGATGGCTCGCACCGGAATTTGCTCAATGTCGACTGCCCGCAGAATTTCGACTTGCCGTTCACGAGACAGGTCGGCTCGACTGAGTACCTCCCCCATCTTGCGACGCACGGCGCCGATACTGTCAAGGGATTCGTCGGCCGATGCGTCTTCTGCCTCCGTCCACGAGCGTTGCACTTCAATCCCGAACGCCCCCAGAGTGGCCTTTGCCACCCCATCTCCCGCGATAATGAAGGGATACGCGACAGTCACCCACCAATCGAGAGGAGTGGCTGTATATCGAGCGACCTGGCGCGGACGTTCCACTCCCAGATAGGTGGGCGTCTGCTCTCCCCAGACTTTGTGAATGAGATTGATTAGTACAACCGCAACGACCACAGAGACCCCCTTTGTCACCGTCGCCGATGCACCAAACACCTCGAAGAGGGGGTGCAGAACGGCCGTAAACGCCGGCTCCGCCACGACGCCCAACAGAATGCTGGAAGCAGTGATGCCGAGCTGGCACCCCGTCAGGTAAATCTCCAGTCGATCGGTCATCCGACGGGCGCGCTCCAAGCCCGGACCATCCCCAGCCGGATCCATCTGAGGAAGTCGCGTAAGCGCAAACTCCGCAACGACGAAGAATGCATTGATCCCCGTCAGTAGAACCCCTCCAACGAGGCGAAGGAGCAGCTCTAAATTGCCCATTGAAAGCCGTCAACCAATGAGACAAGAAGCAGCGTGGAATCCTACACCTCCGCAGACTCCGTTTCTTCTTCTCCCTCGGCCTCCCGATTGGGACAATCCTCTCGTGTACAACGGCCGTACATGTTCAGTGAGTGGTGCTTGATGTCGAACTCGTAGATGTCGGCCACCATCTCCTGAATGCTCTGCAGGCGCGGATCGCAGAACTCGAAAAGCTCGTTGCAATCCATGCAGATGAGGTGGTCGTGCTGCCAGTAGCTGTAGGCGCGCTCGTACTTTGCCTGATTTTTCCCAAACTGATGGCGCACCACCAGATCGCATTCCAGCAGCAATTCTAGCGTGTTGTACACCGTGGCCCGGCTCACGCGCGTCCCGTCCTGTTTGAGGCGGACGTACAGCTCATCGGCATCCACGTGATCGTCGGTCTGGTAGATCTCTTCCAGTACCGCAAACCGCTCGGGCGTCTGTCGCTTGTTTCGCTTTTTCAGAAACGCCTGGAAGATCGATCGCACTTCCTCGATCTTCTGCTGGGGCAGCGTCGACATGCGGGACAGTGGGGATTGGACGAGAGAATTGACGACGCAGGTGCAGGACGCTCGAAACCGACGGCGCCGACTGCTTACAAGTTCGATGAACCGGTGCCGGAAAAGCCGGTTCCGCGTCGTTCGTTCAGTAATTGGGTGACGTCAGCCCGCACCGTTTCGTGCAACGCCTCAATGGAGCGACGGCCGTCGAGCCGGCAAAATCGGTCCGGCTCGTCCTCTGCAAGCTCGGCGTAGGCCGCGATGACGCGCTCGTAGAACTCCGGCCCGGCCGCCTCCATCCGGTCCCCCTCGTCTCTGGTCTGCGCCCGGCGGTCCCGAGCCGTTTCCGCATCCACCTCTACGAGGTACGTGCGATCGGGCACAAGCGCATCGGTCACGCGCCGGTGGAAGGCCCGCAGCCACTCCGGCTCCGCCACCCCCCGTCCCGCTCCCTGGTACGCCGTCGTCGAGTCGAAAAAGCGGTCGCAGATGACGATCCGCCCGTCGTCCAGCGCCGGACGGATGCGCTCGGCCACGAGTTGTGCCCGCGCGGCAGAAAACAAAAGCAACTCTGCGAACGGCTGTACGTTTAATGACGAATCGAGCAGTACAGACCGAACCCGCTCGGAGAGCTCCGTCCCGCCGGGTTCCCGCACCAGGAGCGTTTCGTGCCCCTCCGCCTGCAGATGTTGGTTTAAACGACGGGCCTGCGTACTTTTTCCACTCCCGTCAATGCCTTCGAACGTAAGGAGGAGCATGAGCAGCTGCCGGATGGGACTGGTTGGGAGACGGCGAATGTTTTATTGCAGAAAAAGAACCTGCGAGACTGGTTCCCATTGTTGCAAGTGCCTTCGCAGTGGCTTTATAATGAATGTGCGGAAAATCGGTCGACGTCCCGTGCCCTCGACCTGCAGGTACCCGCGCATCAACCGCTTTCGTGGACCACGACCCGACGCGTCTATGAGCACTTTTGATTTCGGCTCCGACGATTTTGAGGACTCGCCTCGCGAGGGGCATCTCCGAGAGCTCGTTGCTGCCTACGAAGAGGATCCCTCTTCGTACTTCGACTCCAGCGACCTCGAAGAGATTGCGTCCTACTATTTTGAGCAGGGCGACATGGAAAACGCCCTGGAGGTTGTGGATCACCTGATCGAGTTGCATCCCTACCAGTCGGACGCGTGGATGCGTCGGGGCATCCTTCTCAACAACCTGGGCCGCCACCACGAGGCGCTCGACGCCTACGACAAGGCATTGGAGCTGAACCCCGTCGATACGGAAACGCTCATCAACCGCGGAATCACGCTCGACAGCCTCGGCCGCCCCGACGAGGCGCTGGAGGCCTACGACGAAGCCCTCTCCATCAATCCCTTCCACAGCGAGGCCCTCTTCAATAGGGGCGTTACGCTGGAGCGTGCCGATCAACTCGAAGCCGCCGCGGAGGCCTTCGAACAGTGTGCCGAAGCAGATCCCGAGCACCCGGAAGTCTGGTACGAGCTCGGCTACTGTTACGACCGACTCGGCCGCAACGAGGAGAGCGTGGAAGCCTATGATCGCCACATCGACGTCGATCCGTACTCGCAGGACGCCTGGTACAACCGGGGCATCGTGCTGAACCGCATGGAGCGCTTCGAGGATGCGGTGTCGAGCTACGACATGGCCCTCGCCATCGACGACGAGTTTGCCTCGGCCTACTACAATCGAGGCAACGCTCAAGCCAACATGGGGGCCTTGGAGGACGCCATCGAAAGCTACGAGGCCGTCCTGGACCTTGAAGGCCCCGACGCAGCCACCTATTACAACTTGGCGTTGGCCTACGAGGAGAAGGGGGCCTTCGACTCGGCCCGCACGTACTACGAGAAGGCCCTCGACGAGGAGTCGACCTATCCGGAAGCGTGGTACGGACTGGGGTGCTGCTTCGACGCCGAGGAGAAGTACGACGAGGCGCTTGAATGCTTCCGCTACGCCCTCACCCTCGATGCGAGCGAATCCAAATTCTGGAAGGCACGGGCCAATTGTGCCTATAAGGCGCGACGGTACGACGAGGCCCTTTCGGCCTACCGTCGGGCCGTAGAGCTCGACGAATCGGACGAAAACGCCTGGGTGGGCTATGCCGAGACCCTGCTGGAAAAACGGCAGCCGGAAGAGGCCCTGGAAGCGTACCGACAGGCCCTGGAACTCGCCCCGAACGATGCCAGGACCTATTTCCGACAGGCAAAGGCACTCCTGGCACTGGGCCGAGCCGACGAGAGCATTCGTTCTCTCAAAACGGCCTTCCGCCTCGACCCGACAAAGAAGGACGACTTTCGCCGGGCCTATCCCGATCTTTACCAGAATGATCGAGTGCGTCGGCTCCTGAACCTCGACCAGTCGTAGCCGATCGCGTCCCGCTCTCGGGGAGTCTCTTCTCTCGCTCCCCTCTGTGGTTTGTCCCTTCAGTTCGAACACCGCCGAATGCCGAGCTTTTCCGCCCTCGTCCGCTACGTCCTTTCCGGAATGCTGATGGGCGGAGCCGACATCATCCCCGGGGTGAGCGGCGGCACGATGGCGCTCGTCGTGGGGGTCTACGAACGGTTAGTGGGGGCCATCAGCTCGACGGTGTCGTTTGGGCTTGCCCTGCTTCAGTTTGATCTTGACGCAGCCCGCGACCACTTCGGGGACATTCCCTGGGGCTTCCTCCTCCCCCTCGGGACCGGCATTGCCCTCGCCATCGTCCTCGGGGCGCGTATCATTCCCGGCCTCATGACGGCGTACCCGGAGCAGATGCGGGGGCTGTTCTTTGGGCTCGTTGGGGCCTCCCTCCTCATCCCCGCTCTACGCATCGAAGAGCTAACGCCCCTCCGGCTGGGAATTGGCGTCGCGTGCGCCTTTGCGGCCTTCCTTCTCACAGGCCTTCCCGCTCTTGAGACCACCGATCCCGGACTTCTGCGCGTCTTTCTTTCCGCCGCCGTCGCCATCTGTGCCATGATTTTGCCGGGGGTGAGTGGGGCGTTTCTGTTGAAAGTGCTCGGAATCTACGAGACGACCCTGCAGGCCCTGAATGGACTTTCGTCCCTTGAGGCTGCCCCCGTCCTCTACGTTCTCACCTTCTGCGTGGGCGCCGCCGTCGGTCTCGGCTCGTTCGCCAAACTGCTCGACTGGCTGCTCGCCCATCGCCACGATGCGACAATGTCCGCCCTGGTTGGCCTCATCGCAGGTGCCCTCCGCGCACTTTGGCCTTATGTGGAAGCCAATCGCGCCCTTCACCTGCCCGGCCCCACCGACCCGATCGGGTCTGTAGTCGCTCTGACTGTCGCTGGCTTTGCGTTCGTCCTCGGCCTCCTCTGGTGGGGGCGTCAGTCTGCTGTCGTTGAGGCACAATCGGCCCCGTAAGTCCTCCGCCCGTCCTCTGCTTGACGTCGTTCCTCCCGGATGTCTCGCCTTTTTTCTCTCGGTTTCCTCCTGCTCGTCGGGCTGCTGGCCGGGTGTACGACTGTGCAGGAGCCGGTGGGACGAAAGGCCCGATCGCCGGACTCTCTTCGTGCCGAGAACGCACGTCTACGGGACCAAAACCGCGCGCTTCGCGACTCTCTGCAGCTGCGCCGCAACGTCGAGACCGGCCAATACTACCGAGACCTTCGCACGCTTCAAGACCAGCTCAACCGCCTTACCTACGAGGTCCGGCTGCTTCGAGACGGCGGCATGACCGTCACCATTTTCTCCGCCGACTCTCTTTTCCACTCGGCGAGCGACTCGCTGAGCGAAAGCGGCGGTGAGCGGCTCCGTGCCCTCGCCCGACAACTGCAAAGCACCTACCCGAACCGCATCGTCCGAGTCGAGGGGCACACCGACGACACGCCCCTAGGAGACTCGCTTCAGGAGCGCTTTCCCTCAAACTGGGAGCTCTCCGCCGCTCGCGCCACGGCCGTCGTGCGCCAGCTCATCGACCTCACGAAGATCGACCGCAGCCAGTTTGTCGCTGTGGGCTACGGTGCCACGCGTCCCCGCGCCGCCAACGACACGGCCCGCGGGCGCCAGCGAAACCGGCGCGTCCGGGTGACCGTGCTGCCCCTGCCGAAGGACTACTCGCGCCCCTTTGAGACGACGTGGTGACTCACATGAAGCGTTTCTTCGCCCTTACCGGCTCTCTCCTAGTCGTTCTCATTGTGACTCTCACGGCCGTTTTCTTTTGGGCCAGTTCCGGCCGCCTCTCTCAGGGCGAGCTTGCACAGACGAGGTCATATTCGGCCCTGCCGGACACAACAGTGCCGGATACCCTCACGGTCACGACCTACAACATCGGCTACCTGTCCGGGATGACGAACAACGAGCCGGTGGTGCGCTCCGACTCGTTCCTCGCGGATAACATGCAGCAGGCCTCCGCTCTGCTCCGCGAGGCAGCCCCCGACCTCATTGGGGTTCAGGAAATCGACTTTGGAGCGGCGCGGTCCGGACACGTCCACCAGCTTGACACCCTCGCCGCCCAGCTCGGGTATGCCGCGGCGGCGCAGGCGGTGAACTGGGACGAGCGCTACCTCCCCTTCCCCTACGGCCGTCCGGCGGTCCACTTCGGGCGCACGCTCTCCGGCCAGGCGGTCCTCAGCCGATTCCCAGTTCGTCAGCACCAGCGGATCGTTCTCGCGCGCCCGCCGCAGTCATTCGTCCGGAACGCCTTCTACCTCGATCGGCTGGCCCAGGTGGCCCTGCTGAACGTCGGGGGCCGCGCCCTGGCGGTCATCAACGTGCACCTGGAGGCCTACCACGTCGGCACTCGTCAGAAACAGGCCCGCACAGTGAACGCCCTCTACGACCAGCTGGCGGCCCAGGGCTTCCCCGTGCTCCTGATGGGCGACTTTAACAGTCCACTCCCCGACTCATCATCCAGAAACTCTCCCGGCGACAACCGGCAGGCGGTGGCGGCGGACGAGACGATGCGCCTCCTGCTCGACGACACGTCTCTGCGCCCGGTCGTCCCCGACAGTGTCCGCCCCCCACCGGGCACCTATCCGGCGGATGCACCGGACCAGAAGATCGACCATATCTTCTTCTCGCCCAGTGACTTCGTCGCTCCCTCTTGGCACGTGGACTGCAGTGCCCCGTCCCCGCCGTCCGACCACTGTGCAGTGACGGCGGCGCTCCACCCCGTATCGATTGCCGAGTGGCCTGCGGCTAATTCCGTGACATCTCTGGACCGCCTCACGAAAAACTGACGGCTCGCCCCCTCCATTCTGTGAGAAGCTACGGAGCGGACTCCTCCGCCCCCAGCAGTCGACGCGTCAGGTGGTCGTAAAAGGCGTCGAGGTCGGTCCAGTTCATTGCTACCTGCACGGGAGTTCCATCCTCGTCGCGGCGAGTGAATCCATCGTCGGTGACGGAAATCGGAATCGTCCTAAAGTCAAGGTGATCACGGCTGTAGGCCATGTAGACGGCCACCACGTCGAAGAGCGTAGAGGAGCGTTCGTCGAAATAATCGACCTCCGTCCAGGTCACGCGATCGGCCCAGATGCGATAGTTTTCAAAGAGGGCATTGAGCACCGGATCGTCCGATTGCTTCAACCGCTTGTAGTGCGCTCCCCCGAGCGCCACCGGATCGGCAGTGTCCAGCGGGGTAATCTTGAAACTGCGCCAGTCTGCCTGCAGGGCCGTGCGGAAGGCCTCGACGTCGGCCTTCACGTTATACTCGGCCGCCGGGTCGGAGCCGTCGCCGTAGCCCCGATCGATGCTGCCCTGCATCCCCACGAAGTGAATCTTGGAGGCGATGTCGGGCGCTCGGTCGAGGGCCGCCTTCACATTTGGAA
>JAHENZ010000208.1 GCA_018609755.1 Salinivenus sp.
CCGGCAGGAGTCGACGAGGCGGTCGAAGTGCCCGCCACCACGACGCGCTACGCGGCCCTCGCCTGGGACGTGATGGGAGACCCAGAGGTCGAGACGACTGAGGCGGTCTTCCGGGAGGTGGCCCGCCGCGCGGACGACGACATCCACCTCACCACCGTCGAACAGTGGCTCCGAGAGAAAAACCCGCACCATCCGGAGGCCACCGACGGGCAATGGACCGAGCTGCGCCGCGCCGTGCTGCTGGCGTCGGCGGCGTAAGAGACTGTTCCCATTAGTACCGCTATCTGATGATCGGTTAGCGCCTCCCAATCGACTGGATGGGCTCGGAGAATCTCAGATTCTCAAAATCAAGTTTGGACATCTCAGATGCTGGCCATCTTGTGCGATTATGAGATTATCCGCCGGATGCACCCTGGCATTTGAACGGGAGTCGTTCCGGCCTCGAAGAAAATGCCGCCCGGACGGATGCGCAGGGCGAGCGCTCAGAAATTCTTCATTGTTTGAGTGAGGGAAGCGAATGAGTTTGAAGAATTTCAGTGAGACCGGAGCAGAGTCAGGCATTTTCTTCGCAGTCGCGATCTTTTTCGTACATTTTTGGATCCGGCCAAAAATGTACATCCATTCTCGAAAAAAGCAGAGATCTACGAAGAGTGCAGCATCGTATTTCGGTTAATCACATAACCCTCCAAGATTGCCTGGAGCGACGATGGTATCCGTTTTCTAGCGGCTGGAGACAGGTACACATGCCACTTTCACGTAGCACAACGCGTTCTAAACGTCGCTCTACGCCACATCCCGGACGAACATGATGCGGCGCCTGTTCAATTCGTGAAGCATTTGCCTCAATCCGAGTGCTCCTCCCGATGTCTCCTCCCCAGACCACACAATTCCTCTCGGGCTGGGGCCGCTACCCGACCGTCGAGACCCAGGTGGCGCGGCCCGAAGCGCGATCCTCGCTCCGGGCCCTCGTGGAAACCGGGGCCTCCTCCCTCCTTGCCCGCGGCGCCGGACGCAGCTACGGCGACGCGTCCATCGCCGCCGACGGCCAGACCCTCCTTACCGACCGGCTGGACCGTATGCTCGCGTTCGACCCGGACACGGGCGTCCTGCGAGCGGAGGCCGGGGTGCGGCTGCGCGAAATCCTGGCTATCTTCGTACCAAGGGGCTGGTTTCTGCCCGTAACGCCGGGGACGAAGGAGGTCACGCTCGGCGGGGCGGTCGCTTTTGACGTGCACGGCAAGAATCACCACCGCGACGGGGGATTCTCAAACTTTGTCCGCGAGATTGAACTATTGACGGCCGACGGCACGACGATTCGCTGCGGCCCCGACGATCAGTCCGAGCTGTTCTGGGCCACCGTGAGCGGGGCGGGCCTCACCGGCATCATCACGGAGGTCGAACTGGAGCTCCGCCCTATCGAGACAGCCTACGTTGCCGAGCGCACGATTAAGGCCCGCGATCTGGAGGAGGCATTTCGATTGTTCGACGAGCATGAGGCCGACTACCCGTACGCGGTGGCGTGGCTCGACGGCCTGGCGTCCGGGGCCTGCCTCGGCCGCAGCCACCTGATGCTGGGGCGCCACGCCCGACGGGCCCAGCTCAACGACAAGCAGCGGCGGGTCCCATTGGCCTACACCCCGGACCACTGGGCGCGGCTGCCCTTCGACCTCCCCGAGGGCCTCCTCAACGAATGGACGATCTCGGCCTTCAACCAGCTCTACTACGCCCGCCAGCGGGTGCGGGACTCGCGCTCCCTCTCGGGGATTGACTCCTTTTTCTACCCGCTCGACGCCATCAGCGACTGGAACCGGATGTACGGGGAACGGGGCTTCGTCCAGTTCCAGTGCGTGTTGCCGCTGGAGCAGAGCTACGACGGCCTAGTCGATCTGCTCACGCAGGTGCAGGAGCGCGGCCTCGCCTCCTTCCTCACGGTCCTCAAGCGGCTGGGGCCGCCGGATGGCGGGCTGCTTTCGTTTCCGATGCACGGGTACACCCTCTCCCTCGACCTTCCTCGTCGGGACGGGCTGATGCCGCTGCTCGACAATCTGCACGAAACGGTGGTCGAGTACGGGGGCCGCGTGTACCTCGCCAAGGACGCCGCCCTCCGGCCCGACGCGTTCCGGGCCATGTATCCTCGCTACCCGGAGTGGCTGGAGGTAAAGCGGCGCGTGGACCCGGAGAATCGCTTTGCGTCTGCACAGGCGGCCCGCTTACACATTGCTCCGTAGACGGCGGCCGCAGTAGATGCCTGAACGGATCGGTGCACAACCTCTCGCTTCATCCCGAGTCCGCCCGCAAAGCTCAGGATTGCAGATGTGACAGTACAGATGCAAGCGTATGGGGCGCACGTACATACCCACACACCCCCATACTCACATACCCAACGGAGCTTGCGGAGCTGGTATCACTCCTCACGCAAACACATCCCGTCGAACGTCACAGTCGTTCTCCGATGTCTGATCACATCCTGCTCGTTGGCGCCACCTCTACGATTGCCCGCCACGTAGCCGAGCGGTGGGCCGTGCAGAATGCGACGCTTCATCTCGCGGCCCGGGACGTGGACGAAGCCAAGCGCATCGGGCGCGACCTTCAGGTGCGGCACGACGCGTCGGTGTCGTGGAGCCGCTTCGAGGCCACAGATTACGACTCGCACGCGTCCCTGCTGAGCACCGCCGAAACCGAAATGGGCGCCCTGGACGGTGTGTTCGTGGCCGTCGGGAGGCTCGGGGATCAAGCAGAGGCCGAGCAGAACCCAAAGCACCTGCGGCAAATCATCGAGGTAAACTACACGGCAGTCACGAGCCTGCTTACGCGAGCCGCGGCGCGGCTGAACGCACAGGGGCACGGGTGGATCACGGTCCTCTCGTCGGTGGCGGGCGACCGCGGGCGGCCCAGCAACTAAGCCTACGGGTCGGCCAAAGCCGGCCTCACGGCGTTTCTCGAGGGCCTTCGGGGGCGACTGCACGGCAGTGGTGTCCACGTCTGCACTGTCAAGTCCGGCCCGGTGGACACGAAGATGACGTTCGGCCTGGACGACCCGCCGCCCCTGATGGCCGACCCGGAGCGCGTGGCCACCGACATTGTGACCGCGATCGACAACGAAGCGGACGTGTGCTACACGCCCCCGATCTGGCGGTACATTATGGCGGCGATCCGGTTGCTTCCGGCGTCCGTGTTCAAGACGCTTGACCTTTAACCCTCTGTGTCATGCGCCCCACGCCCCCTTGTAAGATGGTCGTGGCTCCGAATTCCACACAGCGGCGCCGATCATCATCGAGACGAGGACTCTCCTCCCGACAAGGCTTCATCCCCGCCGTTCTGATTGTCCTCTCCAAGTGTAACGTATCCGTCTCCGTCCCGCGTGACATCCGTTGATCCATTCCCGGCAGGCATGTCGTAGTCCTCGGCGAACACCCGAGGCGCGGTGCTTTGCAGATCGTCGTGCCCCCACAGGTTTTCAGGGCCAGCCCCCTTGGTGGTCCTTTTGCTACGTAGGTATCGTTTCCTAAGTGAGTGTCCAACCCTAGCAACCTGTTGCGCATTGGGGTTTGGAAGCTCGCCCGAGCGAATTTTTTGGCGCTACGAATACTCTGAAAGGGGAAATTTTCCTCACCTACCAAATTAAAGCCAATGTCTTTGACAATTTTAGAGGCAAGTGTGAAGGTGAGTCTATGCGCAACAGCCTGCTAGCCTCCCAGGGTCTGAGCTGCGTTCCAAAGAGCCGAGATTTCCTTCTGCTCATGCGACAGCTTCTTCCACCGGAAGGATTGCAGCTTGGACGCTCCTTCGGGGCCGTCGAGCCGTTGATTGCGGAGCGTGAGGGATCCCTTGTCGCCTCCGGCCGACGGGCCGACAGCAGTCGCTTCCAGCGTGTCCATCACGAGTCGTGTTGCGTCGTCGGGCGAAGGGGCGGCCTCGGTCTCCGATTCGTCTGTCGGAGGGTCGTAGTTGGCCAGCCCGACCTGAACCGGGCCGGGCGGCACCCCTTGCATTTGGAGGCGCCCATCACCGGAGGTCTGGCCATTCTACGGTGGATCCTTCGGCGAAAGTGATCTCGGCGGTCTGTACCAGTCCCCACGATCCCGTCAATGGACCAGCCCTGGATCCACTGCTCTTCTGTTGTTCCGAAGGCGTCCTGCGGGTCCAGGCGGCCGTCGACGACGTGGTAGTAGGTCGCAGTCTACAGGCACGCGACGACTCCTTCCGTGGTCGCTCTGTAGTGCCCATCAGGCGGCACGTGGCCATGGTGCAGTCTCTCGTGAGCGCCCAATAGAAGAGCGAAGTTCTTCATCACACAAATCGCTAGCCAAAATTCGAACCGTACGAACTGACAGCACCACCGTCGAGGTTCTCGAAAATCAGCAGGTACGACTGTCATTTGCCCTTAATGGTCGACGGGTGGCGGTGTCGGGCTCTCGTACGTCAACTTATATTCGCCATCCGTGAAGCGATATGCCTTCCTAGCTGCTTCACACTCACCTACTGACGTAGAATCTGGGTGGACAGCAGGTTCATTGCGGCAGTACCGAACGACGAGAATATCTTCTCTTTTGTCTCCGGACACATCCAGAGCAACCTCGACATTCTGCTTTCTAAACTTCTCTGGAAGACCCCTATCCGTATCAGAGATATAATGTACTGTATCAACTTTCGGGTAAACGACGTACACTGCTTCCCCCCGCTCTATGGATTTGTTATAATCACAAGACGTACATATCGATTGAGCATCCCTCGAAACCCATGTCGTTGTCCCATATATATCACTCTTATCAATATCTCCTCTCAGCTTAATATTTTTAACTCCCTGACTATAGTCAGGACTCACTATTGTTAAACTGTCAGACTCTCCCACTTTCGACTGAAACCCGTTAATTTCGACAATACTATTATTATTTACCACATACAGATTACCCCATCCTATCACGCGTGATGAATCTGTCTCTGCGGAAAAAAATATTCCTATTATACATCCAATTACAATAATTATTGTATTTATATCTATATTTTGATTAATCATATTTAAACCTGTGTAAACTTTATGTGATAGTGATCTCTGTGATCATCTACTTGCATCAGCTTAAGCTCATATTGACTACTTCGTATATTATAGTCTGAGAAAAGGACTGACTCTACCAAACCCGCCCCTTGTGATTTTGGCGCCTCACTGTCCAGCAGGCTCAAAAACTTTCTGGAGTTCTCTCGCGAATAGATGCTGGGATCACTGTTATAACTCGTACCCACGTCGTCCTCGGAACCAACCATGGGTCGGATGTCCGCATATACGCCTCGATGGTGGCTCTGGTGGTCGACCTTACAGAGGTCCCCATTTCGGACTCGGCAATAGTCTGGATCATCGCATTCTGCCTCTTTGATCGTCGAAAGATCGTCGGACCTCTCTTCTACATTCTCCGCAAAAACGGTGAGGTCCTCGTGGTTTACCTCAACCGCCTGCCATCCTTCATCGGTTTCGATGAGCTCTTCGTCGTCAACCTCCAAGTCCCAATACGACCCGCCCTGAGGTCGACACATGTCACCGATCTGAATTGACGGCTTGTCGAGATCCGCCCATTTCCGGCACACTCGCTCCAAGGTATAGACAATCGGCGCCTGTCCCCACCACTCATACTCGTCCCGCTTGGGGCAGTCCTCGTCGCCGTACTCGTAGTGAAATACGGCCCCGTCGCAATTGTCCCGATCGAGCATGATGTACCCTGACGGTTCGCCTGGATGCTTCGTTGCGACGTTCATCTCACGAGGATACTCGGCGGTGATTTCTTGGTCGAACCATCCCCGCATTGCCTCTTTTGTGCCGGGCCCCACGATCCCATCGATGTACCAGCCCTGGATCCACTGTTCTTCTGTTTTCCCGAACGCGTCCTGCGGGTCCAGGCGCCCGTCGACCACGTGGTAGTAGGTCTCCACCTGCAGGCACACGACCGCCCCCTCCGTCGCGGCCCCGTAGTGCCCGTCGATCGGTCCCACGTCGAACCCGAATTCGATCAGGTCCTCCTGTAGGGCTTCGACCTCCGGGCTCGTGACGCCCCGCTTCAGGGTGTTCTCACTAGTCAGGTAGGCCTCGGCCTTCGCCCGGAGGGCCTTCAGTGCCGTCACCGGGTGGTAATGCCACACGTTCGTGCTCGAGGGCACCGCATCCACGTGTTTCCACCACAGCATTTCCTCGTAGGCCTCCTTGTCTCGCTGGCTGTGGGCCACGCTGTCTTCGAGGGCCTTCTCCACCTGGTCGATGCCCCACTCGCTGGGGAATTTCACCGCGTAGGTCCGAAACTTCTTGCCCTCGTCGGTAAAGTGGAGGCCC
>JAHENZ010000209.1 GCA_018609755.1 Salinivenus sp.
ACCGTCCCCACTGACTGTCTTGAACGACACACATCGCTTGCATGTCAATTTCTCTGCGCTCCACGTTGCTGGGCATGGTTGGGCTGCTTCTGCTCGGCAGCCTCGGTGTCACGCCCACTACCGCTCAGGGCTATTTCGACCAGTATGCCCTTGAGGACATCCTCTCGACCCGGGCGGAGGAGCTCAACAACCTGCCCGATGTGTATTACGAGTACGTGATTCTTGACCATCTGAGCGGGAACCATGTCGTGGCCCGTAACCGGCTCTACCAGCGCATCGGGGAGGGGGACACGGAGCTCGGACGCGAGCGATCGCAGCTCATTGAGCTTCTCAACCGCCAGAGCGTTGAGAACACGCCCCTCGGCGATACCCTCGTGGCCCCCACACAGTACGGTCTCGACTTTCGGGCGTACTCCCCGTTTCCGCGGTACTATCCCGGGGCCCACGACGTGGACAAGGTGTTTATCATCCACAAAGAAGTGCAGGCCTTCGCGGCGTACGAGTACGGCAAGCTCGCCCGGTGGGGAATCGTGAATACCGGCAATCCCGACTCGACGGCTACGCCCAACGGGCGGTTCAACTTTAACTGGAAGCAGGAGGAGCGCGTCTCCACCCTCAGCCCGCCGGGCGAGGAGTGGAATATGCGGTGGGTCTTCAACTTCGTCGCGTCGCGGGGCATTCACATCCACCAGTATTCCATGCCCACCGGCGGCCCGGCCAGTCACGGCTGCGTTCGGCTCGTCGATGCCGACGCAAAGTGGATCTATGATTGGGCCGAGCCCTGGGAGACGACAAAGGGGCACATCGGTCCCAGCTCGATGCGCGGAGACCTTCAGGATCAGGGGACGATGGTGCTCGTGCTGGGGGACGAACCGGAGGGCGATCCTGAGCCGTTTGAGTACAAGAAGCGATATCCGGTCCTGAAGCGGGTGCAGCTTCCCAGCGATCCCTATGAGGTACCGCCGGGGACCAATCAGCAAAAAATTTGGGACGAGCGGCGACGGGCGGCGCGAGCGTCCCGGTAGGCCCGCCTCGGCGGAGAGGTGTATTGACATTTTCTATTCTCGGATCCAAGTGAAGTTATTTATTCACTTTCGGTTCGAGCGATGCTCTTTTCCGCGCGCCCAAAACTGTTTGCGGGTCAGCTCGAATGACATCAAAAAATCCGATCACGTGGAGAGGCTTCATTCGGAGAGGCCATTCTCACGACTTGGTCTGACCTTCACGTTCTAACCTCCTAGGTTGTACCGGTTCGAGGTATCGACGTGTGGGGGAGCCGCAGAAGGGGCTCCTGTCGATCATCCCTCCAGGTTTCCGCTTCTGACGTTGGCTCTCGCATTTGTCCCGATCGTTTGACCTTGGTTTTCATGCACAACGCTCGTTTGCGACCGTCGGTCTTTCTCGTCGCAGTGCTCTCTGTTGGTCTGGCCGTAGTGGGATGCTCGTCGCCTTCGCAGGCGCCGGATGCCCCGGCCGAGGAGCCTGCTGCTGACACTCCGAGCGGTCCCAATCTTTCACTGCTGTACACGACTCCCGCAGACGGTCTCGTCCTCCACGATGCCCGCCGCGATTCGAGTCGCACGCTCGTGCCGGGGGCTGCGTACGACAGTGTGCAGGCCCGCTCGGCCTCCGGCCGCTATCTTGCCTTCAGCTACCAGACCGCCGACTCAACGCACCTCGCGATGCTCGACCGGACGACGCAGACCCTTCAGTCGGTGGACGCCCGCGAGACGCCCGTCACGTATTCACTGGCCTGGCATCCGTCGGAGGACCGGCTTGCCTTTGCGTACTACGAGCCCGCCCAGTCCGGCACCCGCGGTCCCGGCGATGTCTTCGTGACCACGCCCGAGGGACGCACGAGCGACGTGGGCTGCAGCGCCGCCCGCGAGGTGCTGCACTGGCTGCCCGACGGCTCCCTCGCGACGCGCAACGACGACCGGCTCTACGTGGTGGCGCCGAGCGACTGTACTACCCGTGCCTCGGTCGACGCCCGGCGCATGCGAAAGGCCACGTATGCTCCGACCGGCGAGCACCTGGCCTATATTCACCGCGAGCTCTCGTACGACCGGGAGGCGAACGAGTATACGCCGGACTCCTCGCTTTTCCTGAGCGATGCCCGCGGCCGAAACGCCCAGAAGATCTTCGGCCACGAGCGCCGCGTGCGCCACCTTCGCTGGGCGTCGGACGCTTCGGAGTTGGCCTTCGACGTGCGAGTGGAGGCGTCGGGTCACCGACAGATTGCCATCTACAACCTCGGCAGTGAGCGGACCGTTTACCTGACGCCGCCCGAACAGACGGGGGCCGATCAGGCGCAGCCGCTATGGTCTCCGTCTGGCTCCTACGTGGCGTTTACGCTTCGTACGAGTGGAGGGCCGCGGGCCGCCGTACGGATCGAGGGGCAGACGCGGCGCTTTGGGCGGGTGGACGGAGCGGTACACGGCTGGGTGGACGACCGCACGCTCGTCGTGCCCGGGCCGGACAGCCTGCGCGTTCAGACGCTCGACGGCAGCACGGAATACAGTCAGTCGCTGCTCGGGGCCCTCATTCACGTCTGGAATCGAGATCCGGCTTGAGACAAGAGGGCTCAGACATCGTTTTTGCGCGATGTCGATGGGTGAGGGAGACGGTAGAAGTGTTCTTCTCTGTTTGTGAGGCCTCTCAACCGCCAGGGGATTGGGGGACCATCGAGCATAGCCCTCTTCACTCTGGTATCCAAACCTGTTCTTGTTATGCTCACCGTTCGTCGGCGTGTCCACATTCAGGTTCCCGTCGAAGAGGTGTTCGCGTACATGGACGAGCCGACCCACCAGACTGAGATTACCCCGAGTCTCACGCGGTCTGAACTCGTGGAGCGGGTGCCGAATGGGGGCGCCCGTGTGGCATACACGTATCGCATTCTTGGAATGTCTTTTTCGGGGGAGGTCCGGGCTACTGACTACGTTTCCCGGCAACGGATTGTCTGGGCGATGAGTGGAGATCTGCGAGGCACGATTCGGTGGTACTTTGCGACGGCTGCGGCGTCCTCACACACGCAGTTCACCTACTCAGCGACCTATGCCTTACCGGGTACCCGACTGCTGCATCCACTTCTGCGACCGCTGGTACGGCACTACAACGAACGAGAAGTCGTCAGACTTCTGGAGTGCCTCAGAGCACAGGTTGAAGGAAAAAGAGAGTGAGGTGAAAGTTGTAATTCTTGTAAATTGGGTGAGGTGGATTTTCGAAAGTCGCCTTCGCGATACGAATGATTTTTTTAGGGTGGGGAAAGAAAGATAATATTTACTGCATTTCACTCTCGTTGTATTATATTTTTTTGGTCGGAAGCGCTTTTTCTCGGAAGGATACTCTATCACATCTTTTCTCCCACTTCTTCATCTCTTCATTTGACAGGCATGCCTGCGACCCTTTACGTGGGGACGAACTTCAAACGACGAACACGCTCGCACGCGATGCGCACGGTCTCTGCCCAGACTGCCGTCCTGGATCTGCAGGTCTCCCGTACGTTTGGGCAGGAGGTCTCTGCGGGTGTGCGTTCGGTCGCTCTTGAAGGGATTGCCGTCATTGGACGAGACGCGAATGGATTCGGAATTCGGGCGCTCGTCCTTCTTCTTCTTATTGCGATTCTTCCGGGTTAACAACCGACGGCCAATCCCTTCCACTCGATGACTACAGGTATCGTGCGACGCCGAGGGGATTGGCCCCCTCCCCAGACTGATGCCTGAGGTTCCCGTTCGAGTCATCGCTTTCCCCCGACTGTTCTTTTGGAACGGCTGGGTCGTTCCAGGCGCCTTTGGGGCCCACGCGGGCACTTCGGTGTTGGATTGGGGCATGGTTGGACCGGGAGGTCGCGGTGTGCGTATCACACTAGCGACATTCCTCCACGACAGGCTCCGCTACCGATGCCCACTGACTCCCTGAAGACCTCCGATACCCGTACTGCACCCACGAATGGCGACACGGATCTTTCCGTTCTGAAGGGATCCGAGATCTTCGTCCGGGCCCTCGAAGAAGAAGGTGTCGATCGTGTCTTTGGCCACCCCGGCGGGGCGGTCATCAAGATCTACGACGCGATGGAGCGCATCCAGCCGGACTACGAGCACGTCCTCGTCCGGCACGAACAGGGGGGGACGCACGCCGCTGAGGGCTACGCGAAGGCCACCGGTCGGGTCGGGACCGTTCTCGTCACCAGTGGCCCCGGCGCCACCAACACCGTCACGGGCATCGCGGATGCGTACTTGGACTCGGTGCCCATCGTCGTCTTCACTGGGCAGGTGCCCACGCACCTCATTGGGAACGACAGCTTCCAGGAGACGGACACGACGGGGGTGACCCGTAGTATCACCAAGCACAACTTCCTGGTGCGGGACGTGGGCGAGCTGGCGTCGACCATCAAGAATGCGTACCACATTGCGCGAACGGGGCGGCCGGGGCCGGTGGTGGTCGACATTCCGAAGGACGTGCAGATGGACACCACGGAGTTCTGGTATCCCGACGAGCCGAATCTACCGGGCTACTCGGTGCCGGGGAAGGGCGCGCCGAAGCAGATCCAGCGGGCCGCGCGCATGATTGAGGAGGCCGAAAAGCCACTCCTGTACGTCGGCGGGGGGACCATCAACGCCGACGCGCCGGAGCACCTCACCAAGCTGGCGCGGAAGACCAACATTCCCGTCACCACCACCCTTCATGGACTAGGGGCATTTCCCGAGACGGACGACCTCTCGCTCGGCTGGCTTGGCATGCACGGGTTCTACCACACCAACATGGCGGTCCAGAACGCCGACCTCATCATCGCGATCGGCGCGCGATTCGACGACCGCGTCACCGGCGACGTGGATGCGTGGGCCCCAAACGCTAAGATTATTCACGTCGACATCGATCCGTCATGCATTTCGAAGAACGTGTACGCGGACTGTGCGATTATTGGCGATGCGCAGAAGGTCCTGAAGCAACTCCTGCCGAAGGTCAAGCCAAAAGATACGGACGACTGGCTTGCGCAGATCGACGAGTGGCGCGACGACTGCCCTCCGTATCAGTACGAAGAGTCGGACGACGACCTGATTGCTCCGGAGTCGGTGATTGAACAGCTGTACGAGAAGACGCAGGGCAACGCGGTCATGGTCTCGGACGTGGGACAGCACCAGATGTGGGTCTGTCAGTACTACAAGTTTGGCCGCACGCGCTCGCACATTAGCTCCGGCGGCCTCGGCACGATGGGCTTCGGTCTCCCGGCCGCAATGGGAGCGGCCTTTGGCATGCGCGAGGGGCGCGACCTGGACGTGGTCTGCGTGAGTGGAGATGGTGGCTTCGTGATGAACGCGCAGGAGCTGAGCGTGGCGGCGGCCCACGGCCTGCCCCTCAAGATTGCGATCCTCAACAACAACTACCTGGGCATGGTGCGTCAGTGGCAGTCCCTCTTCCACGAGGACCGCTTCAGTCACACCGATCTCAAGTCGACGAATCCCGACTTTGTGAAGCTCGCCGAGGCGCATCACTGCGTGGGCCTGCGCGCCACCTCGCCCGACGAGGTCGGCGACGTGATCGACGAGGCCTGGACGGTCGACGACCGGCCCGTTGTCATGGAGTTTGCGGTACCGAAGGAGGAGATGGTCTTCCCGATGGTCCCGTCCGGCGCGGCGAGCGACGACATGATCACCGAGATGTTCAACAAGGAGGAGATTGCGAAGGAAGGCTGATTCTATTGCGGATTTCGCATTGCGGATCTCGTCGTCCTGACCGTCGGAAACGCAATGCGCAATACGCAATCCTTCCCCCCTTCTCTCCAGTCTCCCTCCTTCGCACTGCCTCTTTCGCACAACCCTTTGGCAACCCAATGTCCGACGAAGAACCGCTCACCCGCCAGCAGATCCGTCGTAAGCGCAAGTTCGGCGAACCGATCCTGCCGGAGGAGGAAGACGAAACCGAACAGGAGCACCGGCACATCATCGCCGTCACGCTCGAAAACACGATCGGTGCGCTTAACCGCGTGACGAACCTGTTCTCGGCCCGGGGCTTCAACCTCGAAAGCGTGGCCGTGGGCGAGACCGAAGATCCGTCCATCGCCCGCCTCACGCTCGTCACGGTCGGGACCGACCGCATCGTGGCGCAGCTCCCCCGCCAGCTCGAGGGGCTCGGCAACACCTACGACGTCCCGGACCTGACCGACGCCGAGCACGTCGAGCGCGAACTCTGCCTCCTGAAGGTGCAGTACACCTCCGAGACGCGCTCGGAGGTCCTCGACATCAAGGATGTGTTTCGGGGGCGCGTGGTCAACGTGACGCCGGAAACCATGATCATCGAGGTCACCGGTCCGACCAAGAAGGTCAACGCGTTCATCGGCATGATGCAGGAGCACGGCATCG
>JAHENZ010000210.1 GCA_018609755.1 Salinivenus sp.
GCCCCTCCGGCGGATTCGACGATCAAGGTGATGCTCCTCGGGACGGTGCACCTGGACAATCCGGGCCGCGACGTCAACAACCCCTCGGTGCCCGACGTGCTCACGCCCCAAAAGCAGCAGGAGCTGTCGGCCCTCCGCGACTCGCTGGCCCGGTTCCAGCCGACGAAAATGGCCATTGAGGTGCGCCGGCGGCACCAGGCGGCCCTCGACTCTCTCTACCGCTCCTTCCGAGCCGGGCAGCTGGACACCTCGTTTGCCGTCGGCGACTTCACGTCTCCTCGCAGTGAACAGTACCAGCTCGGGGTTCGACTGGCCAACCGCCTGAACCACAACCGCATCTGGGCGATCGACCACGTCCTTCCCATGCGCATCGGGCGCGTCCAGTCCTACGCCCAGGAGAACGACCCGGCCCTCCTTCGCTACCTGAAGGGCTTTTCGAAGGGGCCGCTGATGACCACCATCGACAGCCTCCTGCAGCACGGCACGCTTCCCGAGCTGTACCGCTTTTTGAACCGGCCCGAGACGGTCGACCGCTTCCACGCGCCCAACGTGCGAATGGCGGCCGCCGTCCAGGAGACCGCCACGGATACCACCTACGTGGGGGCGGACGTCGTCGCTGCATACCACAAGCGCAATCTCCGAATCTTCGCGAATCTCGCCTCGGTCGCGGAGCCGGGCGACCGCATCATCGCGATTTTTGGGGCCGGGCACTCGCCGTACCTGCGGCCCCTGATCCAGGCCTCTCCTCAGTTTGAATTCGTCGATCCGCTCTCCTATCTGTAGCGAAGTCCCGCTGTATCGCTCATTCGTTGATATTCCCCACAGCCCCCTCCAGTCCATGCATTTGACCCGGACGATGGCTTTCGTTTTCCAGCGTTGGAGCCTCCAGTTGACGGGAGCGGTTTTGATTGGCGCCGTTCTCGTTACCGGATCGCTCGGCTGCCAGTCAAAGAAGACGGATTCCACCACCGAACGGCCCGTCGCCACCGTCATCGCAACAGACTCCTCCCTCTCGGTCCGGGAGTCGGTGCCCGCCGGATGGGTGACCTTTCAGATGGAAAATAAGGGAACCGCTCACCACTCGTTTAAACTCAGGAAGCTCCCGGAGGGGCAGACGTTTGCCGACTACAGGCGCGGTGTTCTCGCACCTGCCGACAGCTTTCAGGCGATGCTCGTTGAGGGCCGCATCGATTCCTCCTCCTACTGACAGAAACTGCAGGAACGCGTGCCCGAGTGGCTTGAGGCCGTCACGACTGTGGGCGGAATTACCGGCCTCGCCCCGGGGCACTCCGCCCAGGTCACCCATAATCTCGCCCCCGGCCACTACGTGCTGGGGTGCTTCTTCCAAACGCCGGAGAATCGAACCCACGCGTTTTTTGGCGTGCGGGCCGGGCTCAGGGTGACCGACGACTCCTCGGGCGCCGCTCCCCCTACGGCCGACATCACCGCCGAACTCTCCCCCAACGTGTTTGAAACGGAGTCCTCGGCCCTCTCCGACGAACAGACCGTCGCGTTTCGATCGGTCGGAGGACCTGACAAACCGAGTTCGCCCTACGTCGGGCTCTTTCGGCTCACCGACGAGACGGGTGCGGACGACATCCTTGCGTGGATGGACAGGGGCATTCCGCTTCCGGCCCCAGCGGAGTGGATCGGCGGCCCTGAGCCGATGCCGGTCGGCAACGTGGGGTACGTAACCGTCGGGGATCTGCCGCCGGGCCGCTACGCGTGGATCACCCAGCGGGCGCCCGACACGACCGGCATGGTCAAGACGTTTGCGGTCGAGGATCAGTAACGAGCCCGATCCTCACACCGTGCCCTCGCTGGACACTGATCGGCTCTGTGCGGCCGGTGCCCCACGCCGAAACGCACGGACGCGCCCTTGGGCCAACCCCCACCTCGCAGCGCGGGGTGCAGCCCCCCCTCATCCGGCATCCACGGGTTACTTGGTGTACACCAGATTCCGGAGGCTCATCATCGGTGCACTCGTTTCGGCGGATGCCGTTGAGGGTTCTCCCGACTCTTCGGGCTGGAGGCGCTTTGCCATCACTGCGGCCTCCGGGGGGCAATACCCATACACCGTGCTGTTTGCGACCGACTCGGGAATGGCGTCCTGCTCGGCTCGATTGTAGCCTCGGTCCTCGAAATACTCCGGACTCGTCGTCAGAAGGTGCAGTCTCTCAGCCCCTTCTTGCAGGGCCTTCTGCTCAATCCTTTCGAGGAGGCGGGTGCCCGTTCTGTTGCCTCTTTGGCCGGGCACAACGACCAGTGAGCGAATGAGGGCCGCGGCACCGTACATTTCAAATCCGACGACGCCGCAAATGCCTCCGTCTTCGGTTTCGAGCCGGTGTCTCGGCAAGATGGCGGTCGTTTGAAGCATTGCCCGCCGGTCGTCAATGGACGGATCGGCTCGACAGACGAGGAAATGTTGCATCTCAGCGGCCGTGAGATCTGCGCTGGGACGGCCGTGTTCTCTCAGTGTGCTGCGAATTTCGTTGAGGTCGGAGGATGACGCTGAGCGAATGGGCATACCGTTGATGATGGGATTGTGGGATTCATCGAAGAGGAGCGACCGTTCTATGAGGACGTCCGGGGAGCCCGCCCCCGAACGCTGGGTCCGGTCATGCCGTCTCCTCCGCGTAATAGCTGTCGGCCTCGCCGCTGGTATAGAAGGCCTCCCACGAGACGCCCTGCGGATCGACGACCCACGTTTTGTCGGAGTTCGCGTAGCAGCAGGTGGTTTCGCCCTCGTTGTTGACGGTGCCTCCCGCACGGTCGATCCGCTCGCGCAGCTCTTCCAGCTCGCCGGGCGTCTCGGCCTGAATGCCCAGGTGCTCGATGCCGAACTCCTCGTCTTTCTCTGCGATCGAGAAGTTGACACGAGGGTCGTCGAGCATCCACTTTGCGTAGTCGGGCTCCCGGGTGGTGGGCTCAGCGTCGAAGAGACTCGAATAGAAGCGCGTGGCGTCGTCTACATCCTTCACGCGCAGCATGACGTGCATCCGTTTCATGGCTGTTCTGAAATTGAGTGTGAGAGAATCGACGGGACACAGGCTCTTTTGCCTGCTTCACCCTCTGTAGTCGGGCGAATCCCGAAATGGACGCACCGCTTTCTCCTATTTTCACAAAATCTCGCCTGTGGCCGACTGAAGCGAGCTGTTGGTGGCCCCCTGCGGGAACGCCCCTCCGAATCGGAAGGGTGCACGCAGCCGCACGTGCGTCAGTCCGCGAGCGGGCCGGGGCTCCTCCAGCGTCCCACCGGGGACGAAGTGGCTAGTGACCGTGCACAACGACTCTCGCGGTTTCGAGCGTCAGTCCCTTGACGCCAGAATTGTCAGCGGTTGCTGGCGGCGGTCGATCCCGGGCATATTCCGCGCAGGAGATAGAGACGGAAATACCGATCCGGGAGAACGTACCTAAACGACTTTTTTCAGCCTGTTGAGAACCGTGCGCAGCTAAAATCGAAACCAAACTTCAGAAACTTATTCACGGATCGGTGGCGTCACGAGATCTGCGATTTCTCGCGTTTCAGTTATGCAAGCCCACTAGTGCTGCGTCACGTTTTCCGTGTCGGGTTGAGCGCTGGTCATGAAACCGTAACGTCGTAGCCGACAACAGATTTCGGAGACAGAGCACGATTCGACACTCGACATTCTCAGCTTGACTGAGCACTAGATTCGAAGACAAAGGTTGTGACGTGATTCTCCGTGGGACCGCCGTGCTCCGTTGGGATTGCTCAGAAGCGGACGCAGCAGACGAAGAAACCGCCCATTCGTTCGAGAAACGAGATGCGGGGCGGAAGGAAGTCCGGATCTCCCTCCCACGGTCATTTTCTCATCGCCCCAGGGAATGGACGGGGACGACGGGCTAGTGGTCTGTTACACGTCATTTTGGTGTCTTGGAATCCCAAACGATCTCAAAATTCCCCAGGCAGGTCGCTCCGAGTGTAATTGAGGAGCCTCCCAGAAGCGAGCAGC
>JAHENZ010000211.1 GCA_018609755.1 Salinivenus sp.
CACCATGAGGGCCTCCCGATCCCGTCCCGTCACCGAAATGCTCGTCTCCTCGGTGGCCCGCACGGCAGAGAGATCTGTGAGCACGTGGAAGGTCCCCACCGCGGCCCGCTCGAACAGCTGCGGCATCGTCTCAGCCGTCACCCGAATGCCAATGTCGCCGGTATGATCAATTTCGTGGAGCCAGTCGGACACGGCACAGAGTTCGTCGTTTCGCAAGAAGAATCGAGTCCTCTACCGGGCGCTCTCACTGGAGGGTACTGGACCGTTCGAACGGAGGGCCCTCTACGCCGTTCACCCCGAGAGGAATTCCATAGGTGAACATTGCTACGACGCTCCGCCTGGTCGCCGGGTGGGGAACGCCCCAATGACGCATGCTGGCCGGAACCGTCGTGCCATCTACGGTGAACTGCTCCCAGTCGTGCGGAGTCTCGGCTTCAAGACCGGGACGGTGTACGATCGCCGACAGGACCTCTACGGCGAGTACGGCGGCCAGCGCCAAGGCGGGTTAGCTCTACATCTACACTGCTCCGAAAGATTGTGCTTTGTTTTCATCAAATAAATTAATTGATTCCGAAATAGATATCTACGTTGGGATGGAAAACGATTCATGCTGAAGAGATGGAGACTTCTCGCATCACTATTACGTACAAGTCTCAGGACGCGGCGAAGCTTCTTGTCGGCCTGCTCGGCTTGGACATCCTCTTTTCTGCCGCTCATATATTCATCTTCGTAGGGCCCGGTGTGCCCTGGACCATCGTCCGCGAACTCCTTGACTTAGACAACGAGATTGCGCTCGCTACGTGGTTTGCGACCGTTCAGCTCTTTGCCGTCGGTGCGATTTTACTTCTCACCGCCTGGACAAACAATGGTAAAAACCATTCTCTTCCTACTATTCTGGCGCTAGGGGGACTACTCTTCGTCTTTTTGTCTGCCGACGAAGGAGGGAGCATCCACGAACGAATCACTTTGTTCATGGAAGAGCGTGGGCTTGACTCTCTCCTATTTCCGGGAAACCACGGGGGCTGGATTTCGGTCTATGCCGGGCTGGGTCTCATTTTCTTCCTCCTTGCCGGGTTGTACTTGCGGAGACCCCTGCGGAGGATGTGGCAACAATTTACAAGAGAAAGCCTGATCGTTCTTGGCGGTTTTGGGGCGATCGCGCTGGGAGCAGTCGGCTTTGAAATTATATCTTATCTATTTCTACGATCTGGCTCTACGACTGGACTGTATCACCTGGAGGTCGCGATCGAGGAGTTTCTTGAGATGGCCGGAGCCAGCATAATCCTGTACGCTACCTTGGAGATAGCGGCTGCTCTCTGCTCGGAGGAATCTGCCGAACCATCCCGACCTCGTTCATAGTCGGTCTTCTCCTTCGTTTTCACCGGCGCTGCCGCTGCGTCCCTAAGTAGATGAGCAAAAGAACACGAACGATCGGCTGCTCGTGTGGGGAATACGCCACGGTTTTTGTTCTCGAAGCCTCTTGATTCTTATGTCGGATTCGAAGACGGTTCGCCCGCCGACTGATCAGGAGCACCAGGCCCTCGAAGCGATGACCCGCGAGGCAGTCGGCCGTGTCGCGATGCGAGCCCAGATGATTTTACTGTCAGCTCGGGGCTACTCCGCCCCGGCCATTGCCGAGATTCAGGACATTGCGAAGGTGACCGTCTACAAGTGGATCGATCGATTCGACGAGCATGGGCCCGAAGGGCTCTACGACCAAGATCGTGAGGGCCGCCCGCGCAAGCTCGGCCCCGATGCGGAGGCAGAGTTGGAGCGCGTGCTGGAGGGACCGCCGACCGAAGAGGGCTACGATGCGAGCCGGTGGACTGCTCCACGGCTGGCCCGACACCTCGAAAGGGAGTTTGGAACCGAGGTCCATCCCGATACCGTGCGCCGCGCTCTCCAGCGGCTGGAGTATAGTTGGAAACGCCCGCGCCGCGTGCTGCCGAAGCCGCCTGGATGGGAAAAGCGTCTTGAGCAGATCGATCGGCGCATCGAGGAGGCCAGCCCGGAAACGACTGTGTTGTTCGAGGACGAGACGGAGCTTCGGCGCAGGACAACTTGTTGTCCACCGCCGCTGCGGCGGGCCTGGATGCCAGTCGGAGAGCAACGTCCGGTCTCGGTTCCGGACCAGAACGGCAAGTTCTTTCTCTACGGGGCCCTGGACGTCGAAAGTGGGGAAGTAATCACCGAAGCACACCCGAAGGGCAAGACCTGCTACATGGAAGCCTTTCTGAAGACGGTCCTCGCGGAAATCACAGGGCCGATTCTGCTGATCTGGGATCGAGCCAGTTGGCACGTCTCGGGCGCGATCCAGGACCTGATCGAAGCGCACGGTCGGCTGGAGGTGATGCTTCTGCCGAGTCGCACCCCCGAGGCCAATCCGGTCGAAGACCTCTGGCGGCTGCTCAAAAACCGGGTCGCCGCTAACCTTGAGCAGAGTCTCGATGCGCTGGAGGCCGCCTGCGAACGGTTCTTCGAGCAACTCTCGCCGGAAGAGGCTCTCCGAAAGGCCGGCCTCACTGCAAGTTAGCGTTGTTCTACTTGTTCACTTAGAGCAAAAGGCGCAAGACGAAACGATTGAAGAAATAGGGCGCCTGGCGGGGGAGACCGACCTGTCGATCCACAAGACCAAGACGACCCTCTCCGAGGACGTAAGCCGGGGCCGTCTTTTCGCCGGACGGCAGCACCCTCTTCATGAACATCCAGCACGAGGGCCTGACCCTGGCGATCACCGGCCCGTGGCAGCAACAGCACCAAGGAGCCAGCAGCTCTGCGTAAACGCCTGCAACCGAACGCAGCGGACGGCCTGTGGTTGAGTAGCCCCCACCGTCCGACCGATTCTCGCCGCCTCCGCTACGTGTTATGCAGGACCTCCGTGCCGCCGCCGTTCAGTTCAACCACGCCCCGGGCGACAAGGACGCCAATCGGGCCACCGTTCGCGCCTTCACCGAACAGGCCGACGAGCAGGACGTCGACCTCCTGTCGTTTCCCGAGATGTGCATCA
>JAHENZ010000212.1 GCA_018609755.1 Salinivenus sp.
GCGTGATCCAGCCAAGCCTGCGTCTCCTTCGCTTCGGCGAGGGCCTGCGTGAGTTTTTCGACGAATGCATTTTGATACCGGCGGCGAGCCCATGCCTCGGCAATGAGCGCTCCTACTGCCCGAGAAGAACGGCGAATCTGTGACGAAAGCCCGTATCGCTCCTCTTTTGGAAGTTGGAGTGACCAGTCGTAGACGGACCGAGAATGCTTGAGAGCGAGTTGATACACGTCAAGCTCCCGAAACGAATTGATCTGTCCCATGCCACGTGTCCGATCAACTGAACCAGTCTATGCTTATCCGAAAGACACAAAGATCAGCCAGACATAACGCCTCCACTCTCCTCTCGCCTCTCACCCATCTCCTCTCGCTCCACGCCCTTCTCCTTTCGCCCCTCACTTCTCGCCCTTTCCATCAGCAATCCACCTCTGAAAAGTGCCTGACCCCACGACCGCATTCGTCACCGGAGGAACGGGCTTCGTCGGCAGCCACCTGGTGGAAGAGCTGCTGCGCCGAGAGGTAGACGAGGTCCGCTGCATGGTGCGCTCCGACCCGAAGTGGCTCTCGGACCTGGACGTGACGTACGTGCACGGCGACCTGTCGGACGTGGAGACGTTGTGGTCGGCGCTCGACGGGGTGACGCACGTCTACCACGTGGCCGGCATTACGCGCGCGCCGAAGTGGGAGCCGTTCTACGAGATCAACGTGCGGGGTACCCTCAACCTCCTGGGCGCCCTCAAACACGCGGCGCCGGACGTGAAACGAGTGCTCGTCACCAGCAGCCTGGCGGCCGTGGGCCGGTGCGATGCGGCACGGGCGACCGAAGAGCATCCCCTCCGCCCCGTCAGCCGCTACGGCAAGAGCAAAGCGCAGATGGAAGAGGCCCTGCACCACACGCACCAGATGACGACATCCTACTGGGACGCGCTGCCGATCACGGTCGTGCGCCCCCCGGCGGTCTACGGCCCGCGGGATCGCGACATCCTCGACTTCTTCCGGGCCGTGCAGCGGCACGTGTGTCCCGTCGTAGGCAGCGGGTCAGAGGAGGCATTGAGCCTCATCCACGCCCGAGACCTCGCCCGAGGCATGGTCGACGCAAGCCGCTCCCCGACAGCCGAGCACGAAACGTACCACCTCGGCAGCGAGCAGCCCTACGCCTGGAACGAGGTCAAACGCGCCGCGACGGACGCGCTCGACACCTGGGCCGTGACCGTGCCGGTGCCCCCGGTTCTCGTGGGCGCCGTGGGACTCCTGGCCGAAGCGTGGGGCTCTCTCACGAGCTCCTATCCGCCCCTCAATCGCGACAAGGCCCGCGAGATCCGCCACGCGATCACCGCCTGCTCCATCGAGAAAGCGCAACAGCACTTCGACTTTCAGCCGCGCATTCCGCTCGACGAGGGCGTCGCCGAAACCGTCAACTGGTATCGGACACAGGGTTGGCTGTAGCTCCGTCCGGGAACTCACCGACGTCAGTTCGCAGCAATGCGCGTCGGTAGTGCAGCCCCTGTCTGCACGGTGTTCAAAACGTCCGACGCCCGCTTGAAGTAGCGGTGCCACCCCGCCGCCTCCAGTACTGCGTCCAGTCGCCGACCCTGAGGATCCTCATCGGGCATGTCCCAGACGGCAACGTAGCAGCAACGTCTGTTGTGGAGCCGACGATCTTCATTCAACGCGAGGCCGATGAGTCGGGCGCCGTCCTCAGTGATTTCACGCATGCCCGCCTCCATCTCGTCGAGGTAGGCAATTCGTTCGGGAATGGACAATGCCAACCACTTGGGACGGGCAATCCATCGTTCAGTGTAGATAGACATGGGAGAGAGGGCTGCGGGAAAAAAGGCTGCAGAGGCAATCCAGAAGCATCGACGGAGCGATTCGTTTTCCAGTAAGGAAGACCCGTTCTTCCCTAGTGGGTTTGCACAACTGAAACGCGAGAACTCGCAGATCTCGTGACGCCACCGATCCGTGAATAAGTTTCTGAAGTTTGGTTTCGATTTTAGCTGCGCACGGTTCTCAACAGGCTGAAAAAAGTCGTTTAGGTACGTTCTCACGGATCGGTATTTCCGTCTGTCTCTCCTGTGCGGAATATGCTCGGGATCGACCGCTGCCAGCAAACGCGGACGATTGTGGCGTGAGGGGACCGACGATCGAAACCGCCAGAGTCGTTGTGCAAGGTCACTAGCAGGCTGTTGCGCATAAACTTACCTTCACACTTGATTCTAAAACCACCAAATACATTGGCTATAATTTGGCAGGTAAAGGGAATTTTCCCTTTCAGGGTATACGTAGCGCAAAAAATTCGCTCGGGGGAGCTTCCAAACCCCAATGCGCAACAGGTTGCTAGGTCCGCTCTTCTCTCCAAAGGTTCGAAGAGGTGGTTTCCGCAGCCGGACTGCGCGATTCCTCTCGTCTCCGTGTGTCTCGCAAGTCTCACTCATCTTCTCTGTCCGTTTCGCCCCAGTAATTACGGTCGTGAAGACAGAGAGTACAATTTTTAACGTGAAGTGGAAATATTGTATGATGTGCACGCTCCCTTATAATCTTGCACATAGCTACAAAAATACAAAAATGCACCTTTATCCATTTTGCCTGTTACTATTCTAGATGAGTATTATTTTAACCCAAAATTATACTCACTCCTCAACCACCGGTTGATGCTGCAAAAATTCGCGTACGTATATTTACTTACCCCCAGCAGCACACAATAAACCCTAAAAGGCTATGATTTCTACGGTGAAGGAATGTTAAACTCAAGCGCTATACATAACCACTTCAACGTAATAAAGGTTATAACTTAGACTCCTTATTACTGGAGAAGAGCACTGGCATACTTATCTCCACAAATTACACCCTACACCTCACCATTTCATGGTATGCCCTCTCCGAAAACCGAATATTCGTCATGCGACGAACGTGGCTACTCTCTTGGTTTGCAATCCTCATTCTCGGAATCTTTGCGGTACCGAATACCCACGCTCAGAACGGCTCGATCGAGGGAACGGTGCGGGCCGGCGACACCGACGAGCCTCTCCCCGGGGCGAACGTCGCGTTGCAAAATAGTTCGCTTGGAACGACGACCGATCCGAACGGGACCTTTCGTTTAGGGAACGTTCCGGTCGGGTCCTACACGATCCAGATCTCGTTCGTAGGATATCAGGCGCAGACGCGAAGCGTAACCGTACAGGCCAACCAGACCACGACGATCAACGTCGTGCTGCCGCTGAAGTCGGCTGAGTTCGACGAGATGGTCGTGACGGCCTCTCGGCAGGAGGAGCGTCTGAGAGAAGCCCCCGTGCAGATGGAGGTCATCACGACGGAAGACCTGGAGACGTTTGCCGGGGAAACGCTCTTCTCGTCTCTTTCGACTCGGAAGGGGATCGACTACTCCCGAACCGGGATCAATCAGCAGTCCATTTCGATGCGGGGATTTGACTCGCACTACAATTCCCGCCTGGTCCAGATGAAAGACGGGTATGTCGCACAAACTCCCGGGACGGGACTTCCGCAGGGTACCTACACGCCCACCTCTGAATTGGACGTGCGGCGAATTGAAACGATCGTGGGCCCGGCCTCAGCGCTGTACGGACCGAACGCCCACCTGGGCGTCGTGAACGTGATTACGAAAACCCCGTGGGACGAGTCGGGGGTATCCCTCGACGTGCGAGGAGGCCAGCAAGATCTGCTGGACGTCAATGGCCGTGCGGCCGGCGTACTCGGCGACAATTTCGGGTGGAAAGTGTCGGGACAGTACATGTCCGCCACCGACTATATGCCCCCGATGGGGGGACCGAATGCCACTGCACGCGATTCCACGCACTACTTCGGTACGGCCTTCAACGAGGTTACTCTCGTTGAGGACTACGGCGTGTCCTCGCTACGAGCCGACGGGAGCCTGTACTACCGGTTCGGCGACTCGTGGCAGCTCAAAGGGGAGTACGGCCTCTCCATCAATGACAACTTTAGCACCACCACGTTCGGTCGTCTTCGACTCCGCGACTATCAGCTCCGGTACCAAAACCTAGAGCTCAGCAGCGACAACTGGCTGTTTCGCGGGACGCACACCTCCAACGATGGAGGCACTTCCTATACCCTCGAAGCCCTCGCGTTCTTTGCTCAGGGAACGTATCTTTCGGCACTACAGGACGGAACGCCCCCCGAACAAGCACGGCAGCAGACGCTTCGCCAGGTCCCGGCGCTCCGAGACAGTGCCCTTTTCACACTGCAGGGAGACTTGTGGGACGCCGAAGCCCAGTACAAAAACTCGTTCGACCTCGGCTCCGGATCGATCGAGTTCGTGACGGGAGCGCAGCTTCGGAAGTATGCCCCCTTCTCGGACGGAACCGTCTTCGCCGATGGAACCGGACAAGATCAGGTTCGGGCCACAGAGAAAGGCGCGTACCTGCAGGTCGATTATCGACCGGTCGAAACCCTTCGGTTCAACACGGCCGTTCGGGTCGACCAGTTTGCCGACTACGACACTCGGGTGAGTCCGAAAGCTGCGGTCGTATACACCTTCACGGAGGACCAGACCCTTCGTCTCTCCTACAATCAGGCCTACAAGAGTCCCGAACTCTTCCATCTCAACTTCAACGTGAGTGCGTTCCGGGGCAACTCCGGAGGCTACACGATTCGAAGCGGACCGTCGCCCACCTCCGAGGTGGTGCAAGAAATCGATCCCCTCTCGCAGGAGAAAGTGACATCCGTAGAGGCCGAGTATCGAGGGACGTTTGGAGACGCACTTTCCTTCAACGTCATCGGATACAAT
This sequence comes from Salinivenus sp., assembly GCA_018609755.1. Classification (GTDB taxonomy): domain Bacteria; phylum Bacteroidota; class Rhodothermia; order Rhodothermales; family Salinibacteraceae; genus Salinibacter. The sequence goes on from JAHENZ010000212.1 coordinate 4,760, forward strand.
TCCTGGTACGAGAACTTCATCAGTCCGCTGACGGTGGTGGCAAGTCCCGACCCCTCCATCCATCCGACGGCCTCCGCACCGACGTACGGGTTCCAGGACGGTGAGCTCATCAGTCAGTTTGGGCTCTTCACCTACTACAATTACGACGAAGCCGTCATTCGAGGGCTCGACGTTGGTCTCGAGTACACCGTCGATGAGAATCTTACCCTGACCGGAGGCCTCTCCTTGATCGAACAGGCCGAAGCAACCGGGGAGGACTTTCTGCCCTCGCTCACGCTGAACGTGCCCGAGACGAAGCTGAAAGGGTCTCTCCTCGTTCAGGACGTGGGACTCGACAACTCCTTCTTCCGGATCTCCGGTCGGTGGAAAGCTGCCCACGAGTTCCGGGCCGGTTACTGGAACAGCGAGTTCTTCTATGACGACGGTCAGGTGCCGGCGCGCTTCAGCGCAGAGTTGTCGTCCGGATACGAGGTCCCAGGAACGGGACTCGAGCTCCAGGGCAGTGTCGTAAATCTCTTCGATACGGAAGTGCCGGACAAGCTGGGCGCTCCCCAAACGGGGCGGCTCATCACGCTCTCGGCCTCCTACACCCTGAACGCAATGAGCCCGTAGTGGCACCAAATCGAGAGCATCCATACGTGTAGAGCAAAGGGCTGACCGCGAGGTCGGCCCTTTTGCACGTCCCCCCTCGACGGGAGAAGGCACGCGAACGAACGAGACGCGCAGAGTGGAACGAGACGGAAAGCCGTCACGGATACACCCCGAACGAGAATCGGCCGCCATCGTTTACTTTTCCTGAACAGAACGCAACTCTGAATGAGGGACTGATGGCATGCTCGCGCTCTTTCTTGCCTCTCTCCTTCTGACCGTCCCGCCCCCGGACACCAGCTGGAAACACCAGCGCCTCCGCACGCAAATGGTGAAGCAGCAGATCGCAACGCGCGACGTGTCCGATCCCGCGGTGCTGGACGCCATGCGGTCGGTGCCGCGCCACCGCTTCGCCCCCAATCATCCCCCCGAGCTGGCCTACTCGGACCGTCCCCTCCCCATCGGCCACGAGCAGACGATCTCGCAACCCTACATCGTGGCCCGCATGACGGAGCTCGTGGAACCCGACTCGACGGACCGCGCCCTGGAAATCGGCACCGGCTCCGGCTACCAGGCCGCCGTCCTGTCGGAAATTGTCGACTCGGTCTACACCATCGAGATCCTCCCGGAACTGGCGACGACCGCCACGAAGCGGCTCCAGAATTTGGGCTACGACAACGTCGTCGTCCGCAACGCCGACGGCTTCAAGGGCTGGCCCGAGCGTGCGCCGTTCGACGTGATTATCGTGACGGCGGCGCCCGAGACGATTCCGCCCCCGCTCACCCGACAGCTGGCGAACAGCGGACGCATGATCATTCCGGTGGGGCCGACCGGGGGAACGCAGCGCCTGATGCTGGTCACAAAAGAGAACGGTGAGATCTCGACCCGCGAGCTCGCGCCCGTCCGCTTCGTCCCCTTCCTTCGCAACACCGAAAACTGACACCTCGACCTTCACCCTTCCGACCGTTACCCAGAACCAAAGCCCAGAGTGTCGGACGTAGCATTTCCCCCTGTCCCTCGCGACAATCGTGTTCCTCAATGACAAGAACCACCGACTGGCCCGACCTCAACGATGACCAGCGGGCCGCCGTGACTGCCTCGATGGCGCCCCAACTCGTGGTGGCCGGCCCCGGCACCGGCAAAACGCGCGTCCTCGTCTGCCGGGCCGCCTACCTCATTGCGGAAAAGGAGATCACACCCTCGCGCCTCGTCCTCATCACCTTCACGCGCCGGGCCGCCGCCCAGCTCACCCGCCGCCTCGCCGATATCGTCGGCCCCGAGGCGCAGCACGTGCGCGCCGGCACGATCCATCACTTCTGCTACGAAACGCTCCACGCCTTCCCCGATCGGGATGACGTGCCCGAGGACTTCGTCGTCGTCGACGACTCGGTGACCGACGCCTTCTGGCAGCGGTGGTACGAAGACAACGAGCAGTGGTGCGAGCGGAATTATCTGGGCAGCTACCGTCAGGTCAAGACGCGCGTGAGCCGCATCAAGCTCGGCATCGACGCCGTCTCCGGGCGCCTGAACGAGGGCCTGCACGCCTACGACGAGATGATGAGGGATCGCGGCGCACTCGACTTCGACGACCTGCTCGTCAAGACCCGCGACCTGCTCCGCGACCACTCGGCGGTACGAACCGCCCTGGCCGACGAGACCGACGCCATTCTCGTCGACGAGTTTCAGGACACCGACCCGGTGCAGTTCGACGTGGTGCGCCGGATGGGGAAACACGGCGTCCACCTCTTCTGCGTGGCCGACGACGACCAGTCCATCTACCGCTTCCGCGGCGCGCGGCCCCAGAACGTGCACCGCTTCATCGACCACTTCGACTGTCGAGAAGAGAACGGCACGCTGCACGTCCTCACCACGAACTACCGTTCGGACCATTCCATCTTTTCGGTGGCCGAGGCGGTGCTCGACGGTGAGGAGCGCCTGAAGCGACGGGGCGAAATCCGCACGCGGGGCAACGGGAGGACCCCGGTGCGCCTCGTGGCCTGCGACGACCGGGAGGGCGAACGGCTCTTTGCCCTTCGGCAGATTCAACACTGGATCGAGGAGGGGACGAGCCGAGGCGACCTCGCGGTCCTTACGCGCTGGAATCGCCGCCTGGCCGCCCTGGAGCGCGACGTGCTGCGGGCCGGCATCGCCTGCGAGACGAGCAGTGCCGAGGACCTGCTCGATACGCCGCCCGCCCGCACGCTCCACGCCCTGCTCCGCGTGATCGACGCCCGGCGCCGCGACCGTCCCATCGAGACGCCGATGAACGAGCTGCTCGACCAACTGCTGCCGGACGAGGTCACGGCTCGCCTTCGCGACTTTTCGCGGCGGCAGATGCCCGACCATAGCGCCTGGACCGTCTTTCAGACCGTCGTGTCTAGCGAACGTGCCCGGCATGCGGCGGGGCTCGACCACGCCGGCGAGCGGCTCGACCGCGTCTACGCCACAGTCCGCAACCTCCTCCCCATGACGCGGAACGACGACCGGACCATCGGAAATTTCGTGGAGGAGGCCCTGCGCCAAATCGGTGGTCCGCTGCAGTTGCTGTCGAAATACACTACGTCTCTCCGCGACCCGGCCGAGTCCCCTTCGATCCGAGCGGCCAGCGCCGTGCTGTCCGACTGGCGAGTGGCCCAAGACTCGTCGGATCCGCCCCGCCTGCTCCTGCACCACCGAACGCAGCAAATCACCCGGCTGTGGCGGCAGCTCGTGCGGCGGGCGCTCGGCCTGGAGTCGGATCCGCCCGCGCCGCTGCCGGAGGCGCAGGAAGCCCTCTTCGCCCGCCCCGCAGACGAGGGCATCCCGCCGCTGGGACCGGAGGATGTCGTCCTCACGACGGACCTGGAGGCCTTCCTCCGCTGGGCCGACCGCACCGGCGCCCTCCCCGACCCGGACGCGCCGCCGAAGATCCTTCTGCTCGCCCCCGACGCCTCCCTGTCGGACGGGCGAGCAACCCTGCTCGGCCTCGACCCCGGCAACGTTCACGTGGTGGATGGGGAGGAGACATTTCACAGCCCGTCCGTCCGGCTCTTCAAGTGCCTGCAGGCCGCCACCGGCCCGACGGCCGCCGAGCCGCTCTTCCCGGAATACGTCATGGTCGACTTGGAAGCCACCAGCACCGATCCGCGGCAGTGCCGAGTGGCTGAGATCGGTGCCCTCAAGGTGCGGAAGGGCACGGTTGTGGATGAGTTTTCCGCCCTCGTGGAACTGCCGGAGGATCTGACCGACGACGAGCGCGAGACGCTCCGGACGGTCTGCGGGCTCGACCCGGCCACCGATTTTGCGGACGCGCGGCCGGAGGCGGAGGTGTGGGCGGACTTCTGCGACTTCGTCGGCCCCGCGCCGCTCGTGGCCCACAACGGGCAGCGCTACGACTTCCGCGTGCTGCGCCGCCTCGACGACACGCACGCCGCCGACGCCCGCTGGACCACTACGTACGACCTCCTGCCCGCCGCCCACGAACTCTTCCCCGACCTCCGCCGCTACGACGCCGAGTCCCTCCGAAAACAGTTGCTGGACGACGAGGCGTCAACCGCCCACCGCGCCCTCGCCGACTGCGAAGATCAGCAACGTCTCCTGGAGCACTTCCAACAGGAGCGCGCCCGCCGGCATCGCACCCACGCCCACGAGCCGCTGCTCCCCCTGCTCGCGGCGGCCCTCACCTACGAGGCCCCCTCGCCCGACGCCCTGTCGCCGGACGCAGAGGCACTGCTCCAGGTGGGCTACGTCTGGGCGCTCCGCGACGCCTCGCCCGCCGGCCCCGACCTGCGCTCGCTCCTCCCGCGCGCCCTCACCGACCGCCTCCGACAGCACTTGCTCTACACGCTCATCGAGGAAGACGCCCTGCCCACCGCCGATAGCGGCCTGCAGCCGGGCCTCGCCCGCCGCCTCGACGCCCTGTTTTCGCCCTACGCCGACCGCCCGCTCCTGAGCGACGCGCTGGAGGAGCTGCTCACCCACCTCGCCCTGTGGGACGATCCCGCGGGTTCCACCGGCGAGGACGTGGTCACCCTCTCCACCTACCACAGCGCGAAGGGGCTCGAGTTTGAGCGGGTGGTATGCATGGACGTGTACGACAACGCCTTTCCGCCGTACTTTGCGCGCGATCCGGAGGAGCGTCGCGAGAGCCGCCGCCTGCTCTACGTGGGCATGACGCGCGCCGAGCGCCACCTCGTGCTTACCTATCCGCGGCAGGAGCGCGGCTACACCCGCCGCCCGTCGCCCTTCCTCGACGCCGCGCCGGAGGGACTGTTGGAAAAAGTTGAGCGGACTAATGTAGATGTGCGACGGTGAGAACAATCCCCATGCTCCCTTTCTCCCGTTCTCCCATTCGCTCTTGGCACTCCGGATAAATCTGAGTAGCAGAGCCAAAACCCTTGTATCCCAACTGACCGAACCAATGCGCCCTACGCCACCGGCACCTCGATGAGGCTCATGCCGTTGCCGATCGCCGCATCGAAGGCCTCGCGCAGTCCCTCCGGCGTGGTGGGCCGGTAGCCATCGATGCCGAAGCTCTCGGCAAACGCCACGAGGTCGGGGTTCGTGAGGCCGGTGCCGAAGTGCTCGCCGGTGTGGTTCATCTGCTTCTCCGAGATGAGGCCGTAATCGTCGTCGTTGAAGACGATGATCGTGTATTCGGCCCCGAGCCGCGTGGCCGTCTCGATCTCCGCGGCGTTCATGAGGAAGCCGCCGTCGCCCGTCGCGGCCACGACGTTTGCCTCCACCGCCAGGTCGGCGGCGAGGCCGCCCGGCACGGCAATGCCCATCGAGGCAAGGCCGTTGGAGATGATGCACGTGTTGGGCTCGTACGTCGGGAAATTCTGCGCAATTGCCATTTTGTGGCTGCCGACGTCCGAGATGAGCACGTCCTCGGGCGCCATCGCGTCCCGAAGCAGGGGGAGCGTGTCGCTGAGCTCAAAGGGCGCCTCTCCGGACAGCTCACACTGCACGTCCGCCACGATGCTCTCGCGGAGATCGGCATACCAATTCGGGTCGAACGAAAGCTTGGCGGCACTGCACCAGTCGGCCAGTATCTCCAGCGTCCGCCCGATGTCGGCCACGAGCTCCACCTCGGGGGTGTAGGCCTCGTACACCTCGGCGGGCTCGCTGTCGATGTGCACGAGGGGCGCCTCGCCCTGCCCCCAGTCCGCCGGATCGTGCTCCGCAATGTCGTACCCTACCGTGAGGATGAGGTCGGCCTCGGCAATCGCGCTGGCCGCCTCCCCTTCCGCCCCGGAGTCGAGCGTCATCAGTGAGTGCGGGTCGTCGTCCGGCACGGCGCCCTTCCCCATGTAGGTGGACACGACCGGCAAGTCCGTCACGTCCACGAGCTCCTGCAGCGGCCCGGCGGCCTGGGTCCGAACTGCCCCATTTCCGGCAATGATGAGGGGACGCTCCGCGTCCGACAAGAGCGCCTCCACGCGATTAAGGGCTTCCGCATTGGGGGCCGCGAACCGCGTCTTCTGTCGTGCGGGGAGCGGCGTCATGTCCGTCTCCTTCGCCGCCACGTCCTCCGGCAATTCCAGGTGCGTGGCGCCCGGCTTCTCGTACTCGGCCACCTTGAACGCCTTGCGCACCGACTCGTGGATGATGTCGGGGCTGTCGAGCTGCGTATTCCACTTCGTGACGGGCCCGAACATGCCAATCACGTTGATGGCCTGGTGGCTCTCCTGGTGGAGCCGCTCCAGACTGCCCTGCGCGGTGATGGCCACGAGCGGGCTCTTGTCGAGGTGCGCGTCGGCCACGCCGGTGAGCAGGTTGGTGGCGCCGGGGCCGAGCGTGGCGAGGCAGACGCCGGCCTCGCCCGTGAGGCGCCCGTGCACGTCCGCCATGAAGGCGGCGCCCTGCTCGTGACGCGTGGGCACGAACGTCACGTCGGAATCGCGGAGCGAGAACAAGAGGTCTTCCATTTCCTCGCCGGGCAGGCCGAAGACGTGCTCCACGCCTTCGCGTTCGAGACAAGCAACGAGGAGGTCGGAGGCTTTCATGAGTCGATTGGAGGAAGAATGGTATTGAAAAGAGGGTCTGCCCATCTCGCCCATTGCACCCTCTGTCGAACATCTGGTTTGGGCGTGTGGGCATCCGGGCGTTCCGTTCCGAATTGGTTGGTGCCAACAATGTGAAGTTGTTTGTTTGAAGGAGCCTTTTCCGGCTGAAATTCGACGTCTCCACGATACTCGCCCCCCGGCCTTCAGAAAATGACTTCACACCATTGGGTTGGTGCCGACGCACGATCGACTCCCGACAAATCGGGACCGTCGGCGCCGCGATAGTCACACCGCCGAAGAGGGGCCATGGTTCGGGGGATCCGACCAAACAGCGTCTTGGCGGTGCCCCTCCTTCTTCTTATGTTAACGAGACTCGGCTGCCGATGTCTTCTCGATTGTCTCCGTATTGCAAACGCGCCTGCTCACTATGCTCCGACAGGGCCTTATTTTCCTCTTCGCTCTGGCTCTCACCCCTACCGTTGCGGCACAAGACCGTCCCTCCTCGAAGCACGACGTAGACGGGATCTCGACGCGACGTCCCGTGGCCACCTACTCGATCGTCGCCCGCGACTCGACGACCGGGCAACTAGGGGTGGCCGTTCAGTCGCACTGGTTCAGCGTGGGGTCGGTCGTGCCCTTTGCCGAGCCCGGCGTGGGGGCGGTGGCCACACAGTCTTTCGTCGATCCGCGCTACGGCCCGCTCGGCCTGGAGCTCATGCGGTACGGGCGGACGGCGGAGGAGGCCCTGGACGCGCTCGTCACGACCGACAGCGGGCGGGCGGTGCGCCAGGTGGCGATGGTCGATGCAAACGGGAATGTGGCGGCCCACACCGGGGAGGATGCCGTACAGGAGGCGGGCCACCACGTCGGGGCACAGTACTCCGTTCAGGCCAACATGATGGAAAACGATACCGTGTGGCCGGCGATGGCCGAGGCCTACGAGTCGGCCGACGGCGACCTCGCCGCGCGCCTGCTGGCGGCGCTGGAAGCGGCCCAGGCCGAAGGGGGCGACATCCGGGGCAAGCAGTCTGCCGCCCTCATTGTGGTGCGGTCGGAACCGACGGGGCGTCGCTGGGAGGATCGGCTCTTCGACCTCCGCATCGAGGACCACGAGACGCCCGTGGAGGAGCTCAAACGGCTCGTCCGCATGCAGCGGGCCTACCGGAAGCTAAACGAAGGCGACGCGCAGGTGACCCAGGGCGACGTGCAGGCCGCCATGCAGAGCTACCGCCAGGCCATGGACCTGGTGCCGGACGAGGCGACCGAAGGAGAAGCCCCGTTCTGGGTCGGCATTACGCTGGCGAGCGAGGGTCGCGTGGAGGACGCCATTCCGTACCTGCGACGGGCGTACGCCCAGAACGAACAGTGGGCAACCCTCGTCGAGCGCCTCCCCGAGGCCGGTTTGCTCCCGAATATGGAGCTCGCCAAACGGCTTGCAAAAGCGATGACGGCCGACGGAGAAAACTAGTCGGGGCCGCCTGCGCCGCACGCCCTTGGGAAACGATTCGACCGCATGATTCCCACCCCGGAGCCTACGACCATCGACGGCGTCGTTCGGGTGCTGGATGAAATCATCGACGACTGCCTGATAAAAAAGAGCCGGCTCGGCTACTTCGCCGCGTTGTACCGTCGGGTCACCGTCGGCGTGCGTCGTCGGGTGGACAATGGACTGTACGTCGACGGGTCCCGGATGGAGCGGCTGGACGTGCGGTTCGCGCAGCGGTACATCGACGCCTACTTTCGACAGCGACGCGGCCAGCGCCCCACCGAGGCCTGGGCCTACGCATTTGCGGCCGGACGCGACGACCGTCCCATCGTCCTGCAGCACCTCCTGCTGGGCATGAACGCCCACATCAACCTCGACCTGCCCATCGCCTCCGCCCGCATTCTCGACAATCATGATCCGGAGGGCTTCAAACAAGACTTCCACGCCGTCAACGACCTGCTGGGCGCCCTCATCGACGAGATTCAGGACGAAATCGCGACGGCCGGGCTCTGGATGAAGGTCGTCGACGTGCTGGGCGGTCCCGTCGACGAGGCGCTGTGCTCGCTCTTCCTCTCCCGAGCCCGCTCGTCGGCCTGGCAGCGGGCCCAAACGCTGCATGCCCTCCCCCCCGACGAACGACCCGAGGTTATTCGCCGGTACGACCGGAATACCCATCAGATCGCCCGGCGGATCTATGCACCCGACTCGACCATCAGTGGCCTCCGCACCCAACTGCGGTACGTCGAATCCGACGACGTACGTGCCGTCATCAAGGCCATGCGGTAGTCGTTCTGGAAGCTCCTGATCCAGGACGTGAAACCAAAACACCAGTTTCTTAGCAGCCGGAAGATTTGAAAGCTCCTCCGTGTCATTGCACCCCAAATTGATGATTTCAACTCGACCCGGTCGATCAGTGACTGATTGTTGAGGAAAAACAGAAAAGACCCTATCCGGTCCCAAATCGACGAAGTTGAGAACGGTCTATCCGTACTGCTTCTGGGAAGCCTAATCTGTTCCAAGGGATCTCACAAGAGATACCCCTCTCAATTTAACTAAAAAGCTTTACATTATTTAGTATCAAAATAAGTAAAACATAACACAATTTATTACTTTTTCGGTAAGGTTCTTGCTGCGACTTTTCACATACTCATGATTGTTAGAGGCGTCTGACAAGGACTCCGAAGGGCCTGTCCCATCATACCTCGCGCCCATCAAAGCTTCATCCATTTCATGTCTGCTCGTTTGTACTCCACCTCTTCTTGCGTTCAGTCGTTGAAGCCAGCGGTCCACTCAACGTCCAGATGGCTTCAAATTCTATCGGTACTGTTCTTTAGCCTATCGATACTTGCACTGAGCGTCGAGCCTGTCCAGGCACGGTTTGACACCGGTCCATCTGCTGATTCTCCCTCCTCGTTTTTGCACGCGGCAGTTCCCGATACGACAGATTCCAATGGCGCCCCCGTCGCGGACGCCGACAGCTTCTCCACGGAGAAAGACCAGACGTTGAGCGTCTCCGCCCCCGGCGTCCTGGACAACGACTCGGATCCGGACGGCGACTCGCTGAGCACCTCGGCGGTGAGCCTTCCCTCTAACGGAACCCTCTCGCTCAACTCCGACGGATCCTTTACCTACGACCCAGACTCTTCCTACACCGGCACCGACTCCTTCAGCTACGAAGCCTCCGACGGAAACGACGCCGACACCGCTCAAGTCGACATCGACGTCACCAGCACCACCTCCAACGGCGACCCCGTCGCGGACGCCGACAGCTTCTCGACGGAGAAAGACCAGACGCTGAACGTCTCCGCCCCCGGCGTCCTGGACAACGACTCGGACCCGGACGACGACTCGTTGGCCGCCTCGGCCGTGAGCACTCCTTCGAACGGCACCTTGTCGCTCAACTCCGACGGATCCTTTACCTACGACCCGGACTCTTCCTACACCGGCACCGACTCCTTCAGCTACGAAGCCTCCGACGGTAGCGCCGCCGACACCGCTCAAGTCGACATTGACGTCACCAGCACCACTTCCAACGGCGCGCCCGTCGCAGATGCCGACAGCTTCTTGACGGAGGAAGGCCAGACGCTGAGCGTCTCCGCTCCCGGCGTCCTGGACAACGACTCGGATCCGGACGGCGA
>JAHENZ010000213.1 GCA_018609755.1 Salinivenus sp.
GAGACGCAGATCCACACCCACATGTGCTACTCGGAGTTCAACGACATCATCGAGGCGATCGCCGACATGGACGCCGACGTGATCTCCGTCGAGGCGTCCCGCTCGAAGATGGAGCTGCTCGACTCGTTCGACGAGTTCGACTATCCGAACGAGATTGGGCCGGGCGTTTACGACATCCACTCCCCGCGCGTGCCGTCGGTCGAGGAGATGGAAGACCTCATCCGCAAGGCCCTGGAGGTGCTCGACGAAGAGCAGATGTGGGTCAACCCGGACTGCGGCCTCAAGACGCGCCGCTGGGTCGAGGTGAAGCCCTCGCTCGAAAACATGGTGCAGGCCGCCGAAAACGTGCGCGAACCGGCGATGGCCTAACCGCCACGGCACTTGCTGCCAACGATAAAGGGACGGACGGGCGTTGCCCCGTTCGTCCCTTTTTTCTTTTTCTGGACATGTTGTGCGTACCGATTTTTCTTGCCTCCCTCTCCCCTTGTAGGACGCATGCCCCAGAGGCATGACCTCGTTCTACTCGTCCCGCGCCTTGTGGATTACCAGACGAACCTCCAAGCTGACCTGCCTCTCTCTTCAATGAATGCCGCCTTCCTCCTCTTCGACGACCTCACCGCCCTGGACTTCGTCGGGGCCTATGATCCCATCACTCGTCTGAAATCGATGGGCTTCATGGACGACGTTGCGTGGGACCTCTGCGCGTTCCGTGAACCGGTGTCGGATGCCCGCGGACTGCAGTTCACTCCCGATCGTGTGGCCCCTCCCCTGGACGCGTACGACCTCCTGGTGGTGCCGGGCGGACACGGCACGCGCCCGCTTCGAGAGGACGCGGCGTTCGTAGACTGGCTGCGAACCGCCGAGCCGGTGGCACTGAAAGCGTCCGTCTGCACCGGCTCCCTGCTTCTTGGGGCCGCCGGATTTCTGAACGGGCGGCGGGCGACCACGCATCCGAACGCCACCGACGACTTGGCCCCGTACTGCGCGCAGGTGGTCGGCGATCGCGTGGTGGACGAAGGCGACGTCATCACGGCCCGAGGGGTGTCCTCGAGCATCGACCTGGGGCTGCACGTCGTGGAGCGATTGGCGGGATCGACCGCTCGGGCCCAGATCGCCGAGCAGATGGACTATCCGTACGTGTAGATCCCCCGTGATGCGAATCGAAGTGCACTCCTAGTGCTCAGTCAAGTTGAGGATGGCGAGTGTCGAATTGTACTCTATCTCCGAAAGTTGCTGTCTGACACGAGAGTACGGTTCAATGGGCAACGCTCAACCCGACACGGAAAACGTGACGCAGCACTAGAGCACGTCCGCATTGCATTCGGGGCGCCGTTGGGCTGTGGAGTTATAGTCGCGACGCGCCGGAGGACATGTTTAGCGGTTCCGTACAAATCGCCCCTGTAGCGCCGTTGGAGTGTAGGATTTCGAGATTATCCGCCGGACGTATGGAATGCCTGTTCGTAGCGCCGTTGGACTCCAACGGCGCTACGAAGGGGCCTGTGGTCTAAATGGGAAAGCCCCGTTGATGTCCAAGGCGTTCCGGGAGAGAGATTTTGCACCCTACTCGCCCGAGAGGAAGAGGCTGAGGATGTACCAGAACATCAGGGCCACCGAGGCAAAGAGCTCCAGGGCCGCGGCTACGTAGCGGTCCTCCGAGTAGTTGTGGATAATGTTGGAGGTGTCGTAGAGAATGGCAGCCCCGGCGAACGCGACCATCGCCACGCTAAAGAAGGTGCCGAGTTGGAAGCCGAAGAGCGTCCCGGCGGCAATGAGCACGAGCGCCACCACGCCGCCCCACATCAGGAACGGCTGCAGAAAGCTGAAGTCCTTGCGCGTGTAAAAGGCGATGGCAGTGAGCCCGCCGAAGCCCATCAGCGTGACGTACGCCGCACTTTCGATGACCCCACCGCCCGCCTGGGCTTGCGCGACGTAAAGAAGTGGCACAAAAATGAGGGCCTGTGCCACGACGAACCCTGCGAGGGCAAGATACTGAAGCGCCGTTGACTCGGCCCGGTGGGCGGCCCCGCGGGCCATCCAGCCGACGAGAATGAAGCCGCCGAGGACGAGCAGCCAGCTCGTGCCCAGCATCGACTCGGCAATCGGAGCGGCGAGGCCCGTCGTGAACAACGCCACTTCCAGCCCCGCGAACCCAAGGATGGCCGCCACGACGTGCAGGTACGTGCGCCAGATAAACGTAGCCCGTGCCGAGACGTCGAGCTCAATGACGGGGGATTGGTCGAGCGCGGCGGTCGAGGACGAGTTCGGCATGTAGCGGAGTAGACGGTTCGGGAAAAATGGGAAAGCAGCCGTGTCGACAACGGGAGGGGGCAGGGGACGTTTCAGCGGGGATGCGTGCAGATCGTGTTCTAGAAAAAACAGAAGGCCGAGAGTGCAGTGTCAGGCGTGATTGTGCAGGTAGGTGCGATCTCAAAATCCAAAACCTGGGCACGTCATTTCGAGCAGCGTCGAGAAATCTTCCAGTCGAAGCCGCCCTCTTCAAGGAGGCTCCTCGACTCCGCTCGGAGCGACCTGCCTTGGATTTTGAGATCGCGGGGGCGCAGTAAGAATGAGCATTGACACGGCAAGAGGAACGCCCGAATCCCACGTGACAGCAAGGGGCATGGGAAAGAGAGGATCCCTGGGAAGCGCCGCCGGTAGACAACGACGCGCTTCTTTCGACAGTCTCTTCGATCGGACGGCTTCAGAACTCGTGCCGGAAACGATTCTTCTCGACATCACCGTCGTCGTTCTTCTCGGCATTGGGGCGCAGTGGGCCGCCTGGCATTTTCGGCTGCCCTCCATCCTGCTTTTGCTGGTGGTCGGGTTTCTTGCGGGGCCGGTCCTCGGGCTTCTGGAGCCCCAGGCGCTGCAGGGCGACTGGCTCTTTGCGTTCGTTTCGCTCTCAATCGGAATTATTCTTTTCGAGGGCGGACTGAGTCTCCGCCTCTCCGAATTGCGCGAGGTGGGAAGTGCCGTATCGAAATTGATCACCCTGGGGGTCGCCATTACGTGGGGATTGGGGGGGCTCGCGGCCCATTACATTCTCGGGTTCAACGTGGACCTGGCCATTCTCATTGGAGCGATCCTCACGGTCACCGGTCCCACGGTGGTCATTCCGCTGCTGCGGCACGTACGCCCAAAGGGGCGGGTGAGCACAATTGCAAAATGGGAAGGCATCACCATTGACCCTGTCGGCGCCATCCTGTCGGTGCTGGTTCTGGAAACGCTGCTGCTACTCAACGATCCGCAAGGCGTGGGCGCAGGCGCGAGTGCATCAGCGGCCGCCGAACACGTCGTCGTGGGGCTGGGCCTCGAAATTTTTGTGGCATTGGGCGTGAGTGTGGCCGCCACCATGCTGCTCATCTTCATCCTGCGCCGGCGCATGGTGCCGGACTTCCTCCGCAACTCCGTGACCCTCATGATTGTGGTCGTGGCCTTCGTCGTGTCCAACGTCCTCCAGCACGAGTCGGGACTGCTGACGACGACAATCATGGGCATTGCCGTCGCCAACCAGCCGTACGTGTCGGTGCAGCGCATCATCGAGTTCAAAGAGAACCTGCAGGTGCTCCTCATCGGCTCCCTGTTCGTGTTGCTGAGTGCGCGTCTGGAGCTGAGCGCCCTCAACTACATCGACGTGAACGTCCTCATCTTCCTGGGCATCCTGGTCGTGCTCGTGCGCCCCCTTGCGGTCCTGATTTCGACGATCGGAACGAAGCTGGAGTGGGAGGAAAAGACCTTTTTGTCGTGGATGGCCCCCCGGGGCATCGTTGCGGCGGCGGTGGCGTCGCTCTTTTCCTATCAGCTGAGCCCGGTCTACCCCGACGCGATCGACGGCATGGTGCCCGTCGTGTTTGCGGTGATTGTCGGAACGGTGGCCATTTACGGCCTCACGGCCGCCCCCCTGGCCCGGTGGCTCGGCCTGGCCGACCCCAACCCGAACGGGATCCTCTTCGTGGGGGCCACGCCGTGGGTGCGCACCGTGGCCCACCACCTCCAGAAGCTGGGCTTTCCCGTTGCGCTCGTCGACAACAACGCCACCCACGTCGAGAAGGCCCAAGAGAACGGGCTCACGGCCCAACAGGCCAACGCCCTTTCGGAGTCGGTCCTCGATGAACTCGACCTCAGCAGCATCGGGCACCTGCTCATCACCATCCCCAACGACGAGGTCGCCTCCCTCGTCGCTCTTCACTTTTCGGAGGTGTTCGAGACGACGGACATCTACCAACTGGCCGCGGCCCCCGACAGTCGGCACGGCACGGAAGAGGTCATGCCCCAACACCTGCGCGGTCGGCCCCTCTTTGGAGAAGCGACCAGCTACCAGTCGCTGAAAGAGCACGTCGAACGGGGAGACGAGGTGAAGGTCCTTCGGCTGGCCGAGGACTTCTCCGAAGAGGAAAAGCAGGAGTACTACACCTACGAGGACCTGTCGACGCAGTACGACGATTTTACGGTCATCCCGCTCTTTATTCTTCGGTCGGACGACACACTTGAGGTCGTTTCCGAGATGAGTCAGTTCCAGCTTCGGCCGGAGGAACGGCTGCTCGCCCTCGTAGGCACCGGCCCCGACGTGCGTGAGACGACCGACCGTCAAACGGACTCCAAGGCACCATCCGGAAATTCTGAAATTTTTGAGGTTGAGGACGTTCTTTCCAATTCGTGACGGCAGTGTCGTTTGCACTGGGGGCAGTTTTGTATTAGGGAAATGGAACGGCGAGCGAAACGGTCGTATGGGACGGGGCCGCTCGTTTCTGTCCGGAAGGTTCGCGGGTGCTTTTGTTGAACACGAGGGGAGGGATTTCAGGCCGCACGAATCAGAGAGTGCGGATAGAAGTACGGATGTGCGGTAGCGAATGAGAAAGGGGCGGCTGTCGTCTTTCCACAGATCCGTATCGGCACATGGCACAGGATGATCTTCGGCGCGAGCTTGGGTTCTGGGACGCACTGACCATCGGCGCCGGCACCATGATCGGGGCCGGCATCTTTCTGCTGGCAGGCGTGGCCCTGGAATTGACGGGGCCGGCGGCTATTTTCTCGTACGTGGCGGCGGGCATCGTGTGTATGATTACGGCGGCCAGCGCGGCGGAGCTGGCAACGGGCATGCCCACCTCCGGCGGCGACTATTACTTCGTGTCCCGCTCCCTCGGCCCGGCGCTCGGGGCCATCTCGGGCGTCGGCATCTGGCTGAGCCTTACGTTTGCCATTTCCTTCTACCTCTTCGGCCTCGGGGAGTACCTGTCGCAGTTCTTGCCCATTACCCCATTCTGGGGCGCCTTTGGCGGCGGGATTCTCCTCACGGCCATCAACGTCTACGGCGCCAAGGAGTCGGGGCAGATGCAGGTGATCGTGGTGCTCACGCTCATGGGCATTCTGGGGGCGTTCTGCGGGATCGGGGCGTTCTACATCGAGTGGAGCAACTTTACCCCGTTCTTCCCCTTCGGCGGGGCGCCGGTGGCGTCCACCACGGCGCTCGTGTTCGTGTCGTTCCTCGGCTTCGTTAAGATTGCGGCGGTGGCGGAGGAAATTAAGGACCCGGCCAAGAACCTGCCGCGCACGCTCATCGGGTCGGTGGCGCTCGTGACGGTGCTCTACGTCGTGATCCTGCTCGTCATCGGCGGCATCTTCGAGCAGGAGACGATCGGGGAGGTCCGCGATCCGCTCACGCAGGCGGCCCGCACCCTGGCCGGGCCCGTGGGCGCCGGGGCCATCATTTTTGCGGGCCTGCTGGCCACGGTGTCGTCCGCCAACGCCAGCATCATGGCGTCCTCGCGGATCAACCTGGCGATGGCGCGCGACCGCATGGTGCCCAACTGGCTGAGCGCCATCCACGAGACGCTCCTCACGCCGCATCGCGCCATTTTGCTGACCGGCGTGCTCGCCCTCAGCTTCCTGATGATTGAGAGCCTGGAGCAGCTCGCCAAAATCGCCAGCGTGCTCCAGCTCTACAGCTACGCGGCCCTCAACGTGGGCTGTGTGGCCCTCCGCGTGGCACAGCCCGACTGGTACGAGCCCTCGTATCGCACGCCGGGCTTCCCATTTGCTCAGCTCTTTGCGGCGCTCGCCTGTCTGGGCATCATCCTGTATTCGGGCCCCTTCGCCCAGATCGCTATCGTCGTGCTCATCGTGATGAGCCTGGCGTGGTACGCCGTGTGGGGCCGCAGCCGGGTCGACATCGACCATGCGGTGCCCGAGTTCCGTGCGCAGTGGGCCGAACAGGGCTGGGGCGCACTCACGGCGCCGGCGACCGAGTTTGCCGTGGAGCTGCCGGAGGCCCTCTCGCCGGGGGAGCGTGCCATCAACGCCGACGAGCCGCGGCGCGTGGCCGTGGCCCTGGCCAACCCCGAACACGAGCACGACCTCCTGCAACTGGGCCGCTACATTGCCACGGGGCGAGACGAGGGCGGTCGCGTCGCCGGCATCCACCTCGTCGACGTGCCGCTGCAAACCCCTCTCCGATCGGCCCGAGCACAGTTTGCCGAGCGGCCGTCCCTGGAGCGCGCCATCGCCGACCTGGCCGAGGAGGCTGAGGCACGCACCTCCGAAAACGGAGAGGCCGCTGCCCGTCCGCTCGGCGACACCACCATCGAGTCGGTGATCGACGTGGCCCACGACGTGTTCGGTGGCCTCGTGGACGAAACCCGCACCCAGGAGGCCGACCTGCTGCTGATGGGGTGGCAGGGCGGCTTCAACGTGGGACGGATCTACAACAGCCCCATTCAGCGGGTCATGAAGAATGTGACGTCAGACGTGGCCGTGCTGAAGGACCGCGGGTTCGACCAAATGGACGAAATTCTGCTGCCCTGGGGCGGCGGGCTGCACGCCCAGCTCGGCCTTGAGATTGCGCTTCGTGTGGCCCGCACCCGGGGCGCAACGGTGAACCTGCTGCGGGTGGTGCGCGAGGACGTGGACGCCGAACAGGAAAAAACTGCCCTCGCAGATACGGTCACCGATCTCGTGGGAAGCGACAATAACGTCCGATACCTCGTTCAAAAGGCCGACAGCGTCACGGAAGGCGTCGAAGCTGCGATGGCGACGACCGACTACGACTTCGTCATCATTGGGGCCTCCCGCGAGTGGAGCCTGCGCCAGGTGCTCTTCGGATCGATCCCCGACGTGGTGGCCGACCGCGCCGCCTGCTCGGTGCTCATGGTGCGCCGCTACGTGCCCGAAACCCTCTCCGTTCGCGCCGTCGAAGGCGTGAAGCGACTCAAGGAGACGATCGGCTTCACGACCTCGCCCGAGGAGTAGAGAACCCGACGTCCTCCCATCAGGGAACCGTTTCGACGCCGGTTCGGTGTACGCATCGTCAATACTGTGACCGGCAGTGAGCATCATGGACTATTCGCGCTGCATTTCGGCCTGCACCGGGGTCATTGTCCTCTGGGTTGTCGTTTTGATGGGAGGAATGCCCGCGCAGGACCTCTCGGTCTCGTCTGCCACTCCCTCCTTTTCCGGAGGACAGGTGACCGTTTCCCTTCAGGCGTCGACCTCGCCGTTTGCACTGCTGCCCCAGTCGGGGCGCCTGCCCATTGTAGGAGAGCTCCGACTCTCGGGGGACGCGGACGGAGAAGAAGGGTCCGGGCGTACGTCCGTCTCGGCATCCTCCACCGCGTTCTCGCTTCCATTTCTCGAACGCACCTCTCGCCCCGGCCGAACGCCGCTTGCTGAGCGGTCGTGTCCGGTGCTGTGCGTCTTTCTGTGCTGATCCTCGCATGGGTGCTGCCATCCTCTCCTGAGAGTGTTCTTCCGTTGCCTGCTCACAGGAGGTCGTGGGAAGAGTGCACCCGACCCGTCGATTTCCGTCGCCCGTCCGGCGGCGGACTCCCTGCTTGACTTCAGGCACGACATGTTTGTGCCCGCACTGTATTCTGACGGCATAACTGCGAGGTTCTCACAATGGCTAATTCTTCGAACTCTACGAACGACGATCGGACGACCCGCTGGGCGTTCACCTTTTTCATGGGCACCCTGGGCTTTGTTCTTCTCGCGGGCCTGTGGATGCTGCTCCAGATGGCGTTTTAGCAGTCCGTTGGGCGCCGGAGAAGTAGCAGCCCCCCATTGTCGGAATGAGAGGAGTATCTTTGA
>JAHENZ010000214.1 GCA_018609755.1 Salinivenus sp.
GTTCGTCGAAACCCCTTTTCGCATTCGGCTTCTTTCAGTCCTGCCCTCACGGGCAGCGCCTTGCCTTCTGCTAATGATTCCTTACGACTTGGCTCACTCGGGACTTTCACCCTCCAGCCTGTGAGTATGCATGGCACACATAAAGAAAGGGCCTCGCGCCGCAAGCACGAGGCCCCATGAGGTAGGTCGCAAGACTCGCCTCCCTAAAGGCTCGACGACTCTCACAACCTACCCAACCGAAACTTATGCGTAGTTACTCGTTCTCGAAGCTCCTTGTTCTCACAGCAACTGGAATCTTCCTTTTTCTTGTAGGCTGCGATCAGCAATCGGCGGTGAAGACCCCGACGGACTCGGAGACATCGAGAGAGCCGACGCCGACCGCACAGGAAAAGAAGCTGAACGCGGCCCTCGACGCGATGGCGCAGGACGTGGCTGCTGCTCTCGCGAAGCCGTCCGTCCGCACCCTCGTCAAGAAGGAGACCGGGAAGCTACTGGCCGGTCAGCGCAACGTGCTGTTCCAAACCATCGCTGACAAAGAGGTGCAGGGCCTCTCGAAAAGCGGACAGACCACAACCTTTGCGCAGGTACTGGCTCAGCAGCGCGCCGGAGTCGCCAAGTCCGGAAAATCGCTACAAAATGCTCTTACCGCCGTCCGATCCGACGCCGAGGCGATTCCGAAGTTTGATATTGGCGTTCCGGTGCACCACGACAAGTGGAATCCGAACGAGACGACGCCGCTGGTGGCCTTTCATCACCGACAGGAGATCGACGACACGAAGCTCAAGCAGATCAAGGCCTATGACGCGCAGGGCAACGTCCACTGGCTCGATGCGCAGGAAGCCCCAGACGAACCCGTGGTTGTGGTCGGCATCAACGAACGCACCACTGCGTCCGGCGAGGTCCGGGCTGCTTACCAGGATGCGGAGTCAAAGCAGTGCATCGAGATAAAGTCCGCCGCGAAGTGTGGCGGTGGGGGAGGTGGGGGCGGAGGTGGCTCCAGCGAGGACCCGCGTGAGTATGGTGATAACGAATACCTGGAAGAAGTATACCTCGAAGATGAACATGAACTCTTTTACAATGGAGATCCCGAGGTCCGAGTTAGAGCTCGAGACCTGGCAGACACTGGGTCCGACAACCGAGGGATTGGTTATAACCTCTTCGCTGAGGGAATAGGAGCGAACGATGAAAAAGAATGGGAATCAATTAACAAAAAAGCCTTTACCTGGACGGAAGAAAATGGAGGTGAAGGAGTCCTCTGGTTCTTCTATGAGTATGATGAGGATGAGGCCTCCACGCATGCCGAGACGAGGACAGTAGGCCGAAAGGAATATACATTCGACAGAAAGTACAACTATGACTGTGATAATTATGGGGATGGTGTGGTTAGGTTTGAAGACGATGACGATAAGTATGACCACGGAGATCATGAGGTGAGTTTTCGAGTCGAGTCGAGAGATTGAAAAGGGGAAATTTTGGCAACTGTGTCAGGTCGGCAGGATGAGTGAGGGAGAGGCTCGCTCATCCTACCGGCCTCCACAGGGACAGAAGTACCGTACCCTTCACGGAACTACAGTTGGTGAGTGCCTGCTGCAGAGAGGTCCATACGCTATGAGATGGCGCGCAATCTTACACGTTTTGACTCTTTTGTCCGTCTTCCTAACACCGGGATCTCTCTTTGCCCAAAACTCAGGGGCACCGAGAGCTTTGGTTGAGTTGGTGAACGACGTGAAGCTGGGCGTGCAGGTTTTGGGCGGGGTGGAGCAGCACGACCAGGACGTTTTACCGATTACGAACCAGTCTTTTGAGTACCTCCAGCGTCCGGTGCGGGGAGGACTCTCACATGCAATTCCCTACTACGGGATCGGGTTGGCGTTACAGGTCCGAGGGGCGGAAGTGTCTGTCGCTTACCGGCAGGGCGACGGCATACAGTCGTCGAACCACTGGTTTCGGTTTGAGGATGGCACACGGGCATTCCCTTATACGATCCGGTTCTACAACGAATGGAACGTCCAGGCTGAATACTTCATCCTGGACTGGATTGGAGTGGGAGCGGCATATCACTTGTCCTCTCACATGGTCCATGACTCGAAGAGCAGTCTATTTTCAGGGTCATTGAGCCGAATCAACTACTCGCTGTACGTCCCACTTCGGCAAGAGTGGGGGCCGATCCGGATTTTTGGGCGGGTGGGAGCCGCTCTTGGAGATGGGAACGATTCCTACTACCTGGATTTCAGGGCTTTCCAGTCGCCGGAGACCCCGGACGAGCCGTCTTTTGAGCCGGAGGAGGCCCCCCGCACCTTTTTCGAGGAGACCTCCGCGACGATGAACGCGCAGTTTGGCCGGGTTGGGGTGGAGGTGCCGATTTGGGGAGCGGCAGTTCGACCCAGCGTGGGGGTCGAACGGCTGCACGTGCCAAGCCGCACGACGGCCTGGAGCTACGACGTGCGGGTGGAGATGGGGCTTCCTTTTTAATCTAAGACTCATAATTGATTAATTTCGATGAACGCAGGACGGAAATGGCCTGGCATCACAAGTTGGGAGTCATGGGCGTCTTTTTTCGTGGAATGAGCTATCTCGAACATTTTCGAATGGTTGATTCGATATGAGAACCACGCTTCTGTTGGCGCTCGGGGTCCTTTTCGTCACGGCGGGGGCAGGGAAGAGCCGAGCCCAGACGGTCGTGACCGGCACCGTCGTCGATTCGAGTTCGGGCGATCCGGTGCCCCGTGCCACCGTCCGGGCGGCGGACACCTACGCCGGTGCGGCTGCCTCCAACGAGGGCCGCTTCACCCTCTCCGCCCCGGGGGGCGTACAGCGCCTTCGCATCAGGGCCGTTGGCTACGCCACGGCCACCCGCCGGATTCCACCCAGGCAGGACTCGGTACGGATGACCGTGCAACTGCGACCGCAGAACGTCCCCCTCGGCCACGTCACCGTGACGGCCGATCGCCGGGCCACCGACCAGAATCCCTCCCGCTACACGATCCGACCAGCCTCGGTGAAGCAGGTCCCAGCCCTCGGTGAGCCGGACGTGCTCCGCGCGGCGGCGAGCCTCCCGGGCATCTCCCAGCCCAACGACATCGACGCTCGGCTCAACGTGCGCGGCGGGAGTTCCGACCAGAACCAGTACCTGCTCGACGGCATCGAGATCTACAATCCGACTCATCTCTTCGGGCTCTACGGGGCGTACAATCCGTACGTCACGGGCAACACGACCGTGCACGCCGCCAGCTTTCCGGCCCAGCACGGGGGACGGCTCAGCAGCGTCATCGACGTTAGCACGCGGACGCCGTCGGACAGCAGCTACACGCGGGCCAACCTGAGCCTCACCTCGCTCAGCGGCGCTCACGCGCAGGAATGGGGCAACACCGGCGTGGTGCTGGGCGTGCGGCGCACCTACCTCGATCCGGTGCTGGCCGCGGTGGGGAGCCCGGAAGGGGAATCGATGGGCTACAGCTTTCTCGACACGAACGCAAAGGTGCGCCACATTCTGAGTGAGAACGTCACCGTCACCGGCCTCGGCTTCCTTCAACGCGACCACCTTTCGGTAACGGGCGAGGAGGGACCGTTCGAGGGCGGCGGCTCGTCGGAGAACCGGCAGGAAACCGTGACGACGTGGGGTAATGCGCTCGGGGCCCTTCGCCTCCGCGCGGATCAGGGGGCACTCCGGCACGAGCTCACCGGGTCGTTCGTCCGCTCTGTCACGGACGTGGGGACGCCGTCGATTACCCTGAACAACGTCCTCCGCGACTGGACGGCGCACTACGACGGATCGTTCACGGGGGATCGCACGCGGGTCCGCCTCGGGGGGCAGTGGAAACGGCGGTCGTTCGACTACGGCTGGTCCGCGGACTCGCGGGAGACGCTAGTGAGCGTGCTGTACGGGGGACTGGGCGTGGAGGAGTCATCGTTCGGGCTCCCGTCTACGTGGGAGACCCGGCAGGCGCGCTCCCTTCTGTCCGGATACTCCAGTGTTGAGCAGCGCCTACTGGGCGACCGTCTCACACTCCGGGGCGGACTCCGCGTGGACGGCGTATGGCAGGACGAAGCGGTGGTTCAGCCCCGAGTCCGTGCTACAGTGCAGGCCACGTCCGCGCTCCGCGTCCACGCAAGCGCCGAGCGGTACGCCCAGTTCGTGGCCACCGGCTACGAGGGACAGGAGTTCAACGTGGCCGAGCCGTTGCTGCCGCTCGACCGCCCCACGTCGGCCTGGACCTATACGACGGGCCTGACGACCGACCTCGGAGACGCCTACCGGGTGCGGGCCGTCGTCTACGCACGCACGATGGACCGCTTCCCCCGGCTCCGCGAAGCGGCCCCCTCTGCGTCCGAAGGCCTTCCGTTTCGCTACGGGACGGCTACAGCGTACGGGCTCGACCTCCTGGCCGAAAAGTCGCGGGGGTGGATTACGGGCCAAGTGTCGTACTCGCTCGGCTACGTGCGCACCGAGCTGGGCGGTGAGCGCTTTCCGCCGTCGTGGTCCATTCCGCACTCCCTGCGGGCGATGCTCGGGCTACAGCTGGGCCAGTGGAAAATTCAAACCTCCAGCCTCGTCCGCAGCGGCCTGCCCTACACGCCGGCCATCGGTCGAATAAGCGGCATCGAGCAACCCACCGGGGGGCTGCAAGACCGGTACCTGCTGGGTGAGAAAAACAGCGAGCGGGTGCCCACTTACGCCCGGGTGGACTTGGCCCTCCGGCGTACCTATACCGCCGACTGGTTCAACTGGACGCTCTACGTGCAGGCCCTCAATCTGCTGAATCGACGCAACATCCTTCGGATCAACCCCGGGGAGTTCTACGAGTTTGGGATTGACGAAACAAGAGGCGGGGAACAGCAGGGAGCCCAGCGGTCGCTTCCGATCGTCCCGACGGTAGGGATAGAGTTCGCATTTTAGCTCCGCTCTTCTTGCACTCCGCTGACGGTTCCGACGAACTTCTCCAGGTCTCCATTGCGTTTCCCAATGTGCCGATACGCGATTCCGATCGCTCTTGCCCTGCTTCTTGCCGCCGGCTGCGACACCGCCGTCCAGCCGCCCATTCCCGAACCGCCGGACTCGCTGGCGGTCTACTCCGCCGTGCGGGCCTGGGACTCAACCCAGTACGCGGTCGTCACCACGCCCCGCGCCGCGGACCAGCGGCCGCTCCAGTTCGTGCAGGACGCCACGGTACAGATCGGCGGGCAGACACTGACGGTCATCCCGGAGGACTCGATTCAGCCTGGGGGATATAGACCGCTGACCCCGCCCGGCCAAGAACGGGCAAACTATCGGACCGACTCGCTCCACGTCGCTCCGGGTGAAACCATCGACCTCCGCGTCACACGGGAGGAGAAGACCGTCATGGGCACCGTGCAGGTGCCCGGCGCCTTCCGCGGAAGTGTCGACGGCATGACGGTCCACTGGAGCCCAAGCGCAGGCGCCGCGGCCTACCGACTGCGCGTCCGCCGGTACGAGAACGGCGACGACCAATGGCAATTCCTGACCACCTCGCGCGACACTTCCGTCACAATCGATCGAGACGGATCGTACGGCACCTTTCAGCCGGGACTGCACGAGGTCTTGATCACAGCCGTCGACTCCAATCTCATGGCCTATCGGGATAAAGAAATCTCCCACTCCGGTGTGGAGGGGGGCTTTGGATTCTTCGGGGCCATCACTCGGGTCGGAGGCACGGTTTCACTTCCCGCCTCCAACACAGCGACCCGCTCGGAAACTCGCTCCCTGCGCCCACTGCACGGCGTCCGTCGCGAACAGTAAGCGAGCCTCCGTCAACGCCCCCAGCGGGGATACTACGACTCCTACTTGTGGAAGTCGTAGCTGAGGCCCGCACTCATCGAGAAGCGCGCGCCGTCGCCCGCCGTGCCCGTCACGTCCATCAGTGCCGGGGAAATCACGAGGGGCCACTGCGGCACCGGAGCAATCGAGAAGCCAAGGGCGAGGTCCTGCCCGGTCCAGTTGGCAATGGCGTTCACGGGTGGCAGGACGCGCACTCCGACACTCCCGAACATGTTCACTCCGTCCTCGCCCCGGATAAACCGGTCTTCCGACAGAAATCGATCCGTACCCAGGCCCACACTCATCACGACAGAGCCGAGGGGAGACGTAGGACGATCGCGTAAGAAGACGACCTTGGAGGCCACCGCGTACCGGCTGCTTCCGCCGTCCGTGCCATCCGTGTGCCAGATGTTTTCGTGGCCCACGGCAATGGCACTCCGATAGGGCAGCCGCCGGTGCAGCTTCAGACTCAGGCTCCGGTCCTCGGCAAATTCCGTGTAGGTATCCAGCACGTTGATCGCCACGTCGAGTCCGACGGACCGCATTGGATTGCCAAGACCAAACCCAAAGGAGGCAACCCCGTCGGTCCAATCGTCGTACCGAATGCGCTCCTGGTACCCTACCCCCGCATATACGCGTCCCCAGCCCTGGCCATAGCCCGTGGGGGTGTTAAGGGTAGAGGCGGGATGGCTTCGGTCCTGTTGGATCGGAAGGAGATGCCCCGACTCTGACATTGGAATGCGGAGATCCACTCGAAGGGAATCATCTACCGCAGACCGGGCCTCTTCGGGCCCCGATTGTCCAGACGTTGCGTTGGTCGAGTATACGTCAAAGGCGCCCCCTTCCTCGATAAGGCCGGAGACGTCACTCTGGGGAATGGAGCCCCCGGTGTCGGTGTTGCTGCTCTGCGCCCACGCGGGACTCACCGTGAGTAGGCCCGCAGCGGCCAGAGGGAGAAAGATACGAGAGAACGAAGTCATCGGTCGACTAGAGAAAGGGGGAGAAGAAAAATCGTCCCCTCATAATCCGGCATTCGCCGCTCGTCCTCCTCCACGTTAGGCGCCGTCTTAGTGGAGTTCTGGCGCAATCGACGGACTCCCTCTTCGAGCGCCCGGTCCTCCTGATCAGATACATCGGCCATAGCGCCTTCGTCGACCCATCCCTCAGGCGCATTTGCTAAGGACGGTTCGACGCTTGCTACAGGTACGTGCCGCGCTGGAGCAATACAGACGGGAGGCGGCCGGCTTTCCCGCCGGCTTTCCCGACTGTCTCCTCGGGCACCTAAACCAAGCTGCCAGCTGCACCGAAACGGTGACGTTCGATCGGGATGCCGCCGAGATGGACGGCTGGCGCGAGCTGAGCTCCCCGTAAGACGCGCCGTCGGCGCGTCTCCGTTGCGGACATGCTCCATCCCTGCACGAACGTGCACACGGAGCGGGCGTACACTCCAGTCCTTCCCTGTCTCGCTGACGTGCGCTCTCCCCATCCATGCCCGGCTTCGACACGTCCAGCCAAGAGCGACTGGCCCAGGCCACGAAGCTGGAGGCCACCCGCCTCGGCTTCGACGGCTGCGGCATCTCAAAGGCCGAGCCGCTCGACGAAGAGGCCTTTCGGCTGGAGCAGTGGCTCCTGGAGGGCCGCCACGGCTCGATGGATTGGATGGAGCGCAACTTCGACAAGCGCATCGACCCGACGAAGCTGGTGGATGGCGCCGAGTCCGTCATCTCGGTGCTGCACAACTACTATCAGCCCACCGACCATCCCGACGATCCGGAGGTCGGCAAGATCAGCCGGTACGCCTGGGGCACCGACTACCACGAGGTGATGAAGGAGAAGCTGTACCTCCTCTACCAGTGGCTGCAGGAAACGGTGGACGCCGAAATCAACGGGCGCGCCTTCGTGGACAGTGCGCCGGTGATGGACAAGGCCTGGGCCAAGCGGAGCGGCCTCGGCTGGCAGGGCAAGCACTCGAACGTCCTCAACCGCGAGACCGGCTCGTTCTTTTTCCTGGGCGAGCTCATCGTAAGCGTGCCGATGGCGACCGACGATCCGACGGCCGACCACTGCGGTTCCTGCACGCGCTGCATCGACGCGTGCCCCACCGACGCCATCTACGAGCCCTATGCCGTGGACGCCAACCGCTGCATCTCGTACCTCACCATCGAGCACGGCCCCGACGACGTGCCCGATGGCCTTCAGCCCGACGTGGGCAACTGGCTCTTCGGCTGCGACATCTGCCAGGACGTGTGTCCGTGGAATAAATTCAGCCAGCCGACGGACGAGGATCGCTACCTGCCGCGCGACGGGGTGACGGACACGGCGCTGGAGGATTGGGCGGAGATGAACCTCGACGAATTCGAGCGCCGCTTTGAGGCCAGCCCCGTGAAGCGCGCCACGTTCGACGGCTTCAAGCGCAACGTGCGCACCGCGATTCAGAATGCTCTCGACCGGCGGTCGGACCGCTCCGCCTCGACATCCGAGGCCTCTTGATCTTCCGGCCAGACCATGAATCGTGAGGACGTGATTCGTGAATCCGTGACCGAAGAGCACGCCGGTTCCTTACGCTTCACGAACCGGCTACTCGTCTTCGGCGGACGGATGCTGTGGAAGGAGGGCGTCCACCGCAAACGACACCGAGTCGTCAAAAAGCGACCGCACCGCCTCGCCCCGCGTCATCGTCTCGCGCCGCCGGTACTCTCCCTCGGCGGGCTCGCGGTAGACCTCCACCGTCTCGTTCCGGAGATTGACGATCCAGTATTCCGGAATGCCATTCGTGGCGTAGCAGCGAAGCTTCGTCGTCCGGTCCTTCTCTAAGGACGTGTCCGCTACCTCCACAATGATAGGGATCTCGTCCGGCTCGCCGTCCAGCAGATCATCCGGCGTCCCTTCCAACACCGCTACGTCCGGCTCGGGGACGTTCCGGCAATCGAGGGGAAGGGTCGACTGCGTCTGCACCCAGTGATTTGAGTCGACCAGGGCATTCTGGAACGCCTTTGACGTTTTGCCGACGGCGGCACGGTGCGGGACATTTTGCGGAGCCATTTCAAGGATGTGACCGTCGATGAGCTCGGTTCGGCCCCCTTCGTCTAAGATGCCCGTTTCGGCCATGCGCAGGTATTCGTCGCTTGTAAATCGACGTGCACGGTCCGTCTCGCCTACATCAGGTTGAGAAATGGGTGCAACCGAAACAGCCATGGGAGCCGGTAGGAGACGAAAATGTGTAAGGCGTTTCTGGAATGAGAAATAAACCGACGGTGATCCAAATTTCTCGGTCCTGCATCTTCTTTGCTACTCGCTTCCGGTATCCTGACGGGCCGGAAGAAGATCGGAAATGTCAAGCGACAAGGCATTATCAAAAAGCGGCTTCATCCTCTCGCCCCGCGTCATCGTCTCGCGCCGCCGGTACTCCCCCTCAGCAGGCTCGCGGTAGACCTCCACCGTCTCGCTCCGGAGGTTTATGATCCAGTATTCCGGAATGTCGTTCGTCGCATAGCACCGGAGCTTCGTCGTCCGATCCGTCTCCAATGACGTATCCGCTACTTCCACAATGAGCGGAATCTCGTCCGGCTCTCCCTCTAACAGGTCATTTCCTGATCCGCGGAAAATCGCGAGGTCCGGTTCGGGGACGTTATTGTCATCGAGGGGAAGGGTCGACTGAACCTGCACCGAGTACCCGGTCTCCTGGAGGACGATGACGAAGAGCTTATTTGCCTCAACGATGACGGCGCGATGAGCAGCGTTTTGGGCAGTCATTTCGACGATGTGACCATTCAGGAGCTCGGTCCGATCGTCCGCGTCGAGAATGCCGACCTCCACCATCCGGAAATACTCCTCCTGCGTAAATCGGCGCGGGCGTGCAGACGGCTCGCGGGCAACGTCAGAAGAGGGAGGAGACGCTACGGTTGTCGCCATGTCGGATCCGAGCAGAAATGACAAGAAGAAACGGATCTGCTACTACCGAATCCGCTTGCAGGATTCGGGTATGGAAGTGTGGAGGTGTGGATGTATGTCCGTGACTCCCACATTCATACGTCCATACGTCCAAACTTCCGTGCACCAACGAAGCTTGCGAAGCTGGTATAAAACGAGCAGAGTCGTCTCCAGGATCCGACAACCGAAGTCAGAACTCGGGACCCCGGATTCTCCTCAAGCACCATATTCGGCGGTCCGCGGTCCGCCATCCGCAGCCGCCTCCGTCCGATCGTCCCGCCGTTCGCGCGGCACCACGATCACCAGCCACGCCAGCCCGCAGGCCACCTGCAGCCCGGCAAACGTTAGCACGGCGCTCTCCAGCGTCAGCCATCCGACCTCCAGCAGCGCACTGCCTACGAGAATGGACAGCGATTCCGCACTCATAACGAAGAGCCAGTCCGTCGAAAACACGCGGCCCCGATAACGGTCTTCCGTCCGCTTCTGCAGGATGACCGTGCTGAGGACCCAGTTGCCCCCGCTGGCGGCGTGGCCTAACACCACGAGCGCGCAGACCATAGCGATAATCGCCAGGTTGGACGACCAGGGCACGAGCCCAATCCCCACGTAGCAGAGTCCGCTGATGATCACGGCGCCGCCGATGACGACGGGCCACTGGTGCCGATCGGGAAAGAGCCGGCGCACCACGATGGGTCCGATGCCGGTGCCGATGCCCCGGGCCATATAGAGAATGCCAATGCCGGCGGCCAGAGCGGACGGGGCAATCCGATCGCCCAGCAGCGCGAGCATATAGACGAGCGCCCCGCCCGCGATCGCCCAGGTCGCCTTCGCGAACGCAAACCGTCCGATGCGCGGATGGGCGCGGAGGTGTGCCCAACCGTCCAACACCTCACGAGCGGCGGAACGCAGGAGAGAGGTTTGGGCCGGCTCGGTGTCCTGCGGAATGGTGGTGCCGAGGATGAAGACGGCCGAGACGAGGTACGTCGCGCTGTCAATCCAGAAGACCGCCTCCGTCCCCAGCGCCTCCACAGCAAAGCCGCCCAGGGCCGCGCCCACGGCCAGCATCGTCGACCACGTGGCCGACATCAGCGCGTTGGCCGTCAGCAGCTCTCGCGGGGTGGTAATGTTGGGAAGTGCGGCACTCTTGGCCGGGTTAAAGACAGCCCCGGCCACGACCTGCGCCGTCAGCAGCACGTACAGCCACGGCACCTCCGCCGGCTGGTCGATGAGCAGGAAACCCAGCACGATCACAGCGCGCAGAATGTCCGTCCCGATCATGAGCCGGCGCCGGTTGTAGCGGTCCACGATGACGCCCGCCAAGGGCGCCGCCACCGCCCAGGGCAGCATCTTGGTGATGAAGACCGCCCCCAGTGCCAGGGGCGAGCCGGTGAGCTCGGTGATGAGCACGTAGAGGGCAATGGTGTTGAACCAGTCGCCCAACAGGGAGATGAGATTCCCGATCCAGAGGCGACGGAAGTCCGTGTTGCCGGAGACGAGCGCCCAGTACCCGGCCTGATCTTCAACCTCGACGTCGTGTGCGGTGTGAGATGGAGCCATATCGGCGGTTCAACCCAGCGGGGACGGGGCGGAGTTTCGGCCGCGGCCGCGTCCCATCGAAAAAATCACAGGTCCGCTCGTCTCGCAGAAAGCAGCCCATTGCGGGCGGAGTCCTGCGATTTGAAGCAACGGCGGACGACAGACACCCCAGGAGTACTTGTTCGTGGACAAGCTGAGCTTGTCCTTACTCACAGCGCCGCGAACCGCCGAACACGACATCTCAAGCAACCTGAGAACGATTCTACCGATCCGTGAGAAAGTACGCAACCCATTTTCCGCTGTAGCTGGGGAGATCTCAGATCTCCAGGACCGTGTACAGCCGTAAGCAAAAAGCGAATTCTAGAAACTTATTTATCGGTAATCATCCGGAATGGACGTTAGGAGGCGGTCCGTCGTCGGCGGTCAGCCGGCTCCAAAAGCAACAAACACGGATGTCACTCAGCCTGAACAGCCACTTGTCCTCCCGATCCCTCAGAGCTCAATGACCATCACGGCGAGTCCAATCCCCACCGCGTCGGCCACGAGGTCCTTGCCGCTGGCTGTGCCCGTCAGACGGGAGGCGTCGTAGAGCTCCTTCAGGATGCCGATGGCCGCACCCGACGCGACGGACGCAGGCAGGGCATCGTCCTCCGTCCAGTCGGCCTTGTTCACGAGCACGTACTGCGTGGAGAGCGTCCAGAGGCCACTAAAGAGAACGTGCTGCACCTTATCTCGCCCGAACCAGCGCCCGCGAGCCGGCGCACGATCGGGAGTCGGGGCAGGGGCAGGCGGGGAATTGTAGCGAAGCTGAAACGCGATCGCCGCGGCCGTCAACGAATCCGACGAGGACGGGGCTGCGGCCTTCGCTCGACACTGCAGCGCGAGCCCGAGGAGAATAATCCCAAGTACGAGGGCCCCACCGTTCCAAACGAAGACCCTACTACTCTTCGTCGTCATCATCGGCCGTTTCTGCTGTAGCGGGCATGTCGACGTAGCGGCCCAGCAGGGATCGGACGTGCTGGATCTCGTCCTCGTTCGTCGTGTGGCCCATGCCCTCGTAGATCCGCTTCGTGACCGTCGCACTCATGCCCCGGAGCACGTCGGTGGTTTCCTCCACCCGCTCCAGCGGAATGTAGGGGTCCTGGTCGCTGCACCCGAGAAAGACGGGCGTGCCGTCAAGCGTCCCCTCGTAGTCGAACGTAGTGCCCTCCGGACCGATGAGGCCGCCGCTAAGCCCCACGACGCCCCCATATCGCTGCGGATTGCGAGCGACGTACTCGGTGGCCAGACAGGCGCCCTGCGAAAACCCAAGCAGGACGACCTCCTCTTCACTCAGCCCAGCCTCGGTCACCGTCGCAATTGTGTCGGACACGACCTGGAGTGCCGAACGTAGCGCCGGTTCGTTCTGCTCGATGGGGGCCATAAACGACTCGGGGTACCACGAGCGGCGAGCGGCCTGCGGGGCACGGTAGGCCACGTCGGGCACGTCCAACTCATCTGCCAGGGAAAGAATGCTCCGCGCCGAAGCCCCCCGTCCGTGCAGAAGAATCATTACCACGGAGGCGTCAGAAAGGGAGGCCCCGTGATCGAGAAGGGGTTGGCCCTGGTGGGGACCGTCGGAATCCGCCATCGGATTGCTGGATGTTGAAGAAGGGACACTGAGAACTGCTATTTCCAGCGCTGGTCTCCCCAAACTGTTCCTTCAAACAGTGAGGAGAGCTCCCCCAACGGCTCCACTCCCGATCGTCCGCAGCGGGGGTTGTAGAGAGAGAATTGTGTAAACCGGGGTTCGAAGCGGTTCCAGGAATTTCCGAGCGGGGATCAACCTCCCCTGTTTGCAGTTTCGGTAGTGTTACGTCTTCCGTCGGGACCATGCCGAGTGCTCACGGGGGTCCCGCTTCCGTCCCCGTTCCACGAACTGCGGTTCCCGCTACCGCCGCCCATGAGCGACGCCGTTCAAGACAAATGTGGTATCTTCGGCATCTTCAATCACCCTGAGGCCGCCCGGCACACGTACTACGGGCTCCACGCCCTGCAGCATCGGGGGCAGGAGTCGGCGGGCATCGCCACCTCCACCTTCGACGAGAAGAAGCAGGAGCCGGTGATGCCGGTCCACAAGGACTTCGGCCTCGTGCTCGACGTCTTCGACGACCCGGACCTCTTCGACAAGCAACTGCTCGGCGACGCGAGCATCGGGCACAACCGGTACTCTACGAGTGGCTCCTCGGCCAATCGGGCCAACATTCAGCCGCTCGTCGTTCATCACCGAAAGGGCAACCTCGCCCTCTCCCACAACGGCAATCTCTCCAACGCCCGCGAGCTGCGGAAGAGCTTTAGCGAGCGCGGCACCCTCTTCCAGACCACCAGCGACAGCGAGCTGATTCTGCACCTCACGGCCCAGAGCCGACGGCAGAATCACCTCGACCAGATCATCGACGCCCTCATGCAGATCGAGGGGGCCTACTCGCTGCTCCTGCTAACGGACGACCACATGATCGCCATCCGCGACCCGAACGGCTTCCGCCCGCTCGCCCTGGGCCGCATGGACACCCCAAGCACCCACGAGGGATCGGCCTACTGCGTCGCCAGCGAGACGTGTGCCTTCGACATGATCGACGCGGAGTACGTGCGCGACATCAAACCCGGCGAAATCCTGGTGATCGACCGGGAGGGCTGCGCCAATGGCGGGGACTTCGACAGTCACGAGATCCCGACGAAGTTCGGCGTCAGCCAATGCGTCTTTGAGTACGTCTACTTTTCCCGACCGGACTCGCAGATCTTCGGCGAGATGGTGGACAAGGTGCGGCGCCAGCTCGGGGTGCAGCTCGCCCAAGAGGCCCCGATTCCCGAGGAGGCCGAAGACGACGAAAAGACGCCCATCGTAGTCCCGGTGCCCGACTCGGCCAACACTTCCACGCTCGGCTTTGCGGAGGAATGCCAGGAAATGGGCCGCCGCTGTCGGTTCGACCTCGGCCTCATCCGCAATCACTACGTGGGCCGCACGTTTATCGCCCCCGGTCAGGACCGCCGCGAGATGAAGGTCCGCTGCAAGTTCAACACCGTACAGGGCCTGTTGGAGGATCGGACCGTCGTGGTGCTCGACGACAGCATCGTGCGGGGCACCACCGCGCGCTACCTCGTGGACATGCTGCGCGACTCCGGGGCCAAGAGTGTCCACTTCCGCGTTACGTCTCCGCCGGTCATTAGCCCGTGCTTCTACGGCATGGACTTCCCGGACGCCGACGAGCTGCTGGCCAACCGGTTCGACAGCATCGAGGAGATGCGCGACTACCTCGGTGTCGACTCCCTGGCGTATCTCTCCGTCGAGGGCCTCATGAAGGCCGTGAAGAAGGCCAACGACAGCGACCTCGGCTACTGCAACGCCTGCTTCACGGGCGACTATCCGGTGCCGGTCAACAAGGACATGACGAAGGACGAGTTCGACTGGCAGGCCCCGGCGCCGAGAGCGTAGCGACCAAGTAGTTTCAGACTGCGCCCCGAGCAGTGCACCGCACGGAGCGAGGAAGTAGTCCTGGGCTGCGCCGAGAGCATGAAAATCCGAGGTTGTCAAGCGAGTAAGGCGAACACTGTGGAATTATGAGATTATCCGCCGGACGTTAGAGGTACCCCTTCGTATCGCCGTTGGACTCCAACGGCGCTACGAAGAGAATGTAGACCTTTTCAGAAAGCAAGAAACTCGGTGCCGCCGGAGATCGGTCCTGCAATTAATCTCGAAAAGGTACACGGTTCGCCAGCGAGAGAGTCATATTGGACTGTGACCCGAATGAAACAGCGTGCGCGTAGCAATGCCCTGGGCAAGGAGATCTCATCTCGACTGTTGCACCCGAGACTCCGCACCTGCAAAATGACAGGAACTACAATGGCGAAAATAGCCTCTTCCAGCCCCTCAGACCGCTCAAAAACTACCATATTGGCATTCGATCACCGAGGCGGAGGTTGAGTCCATAGTTTTGTGCAAAAGTCCGGGCCCGATTGAAAATGAGAAAGGGCCCCGCGCTGCGTTAGGTTTGGACGCTACTCACCAAAGTAGAACCAAACCAACATCAGCGCGATGACCCTTTCTATCGATCTAA
>JAHENZ010000215.1 GCA_018609755.1 Salinivenus sp.
CCAAAGACCTGCCAGGGCCGCGTGCCGTACACCGCCTCTCCGTTCAGGTCGAGCCATTCCCCAAGGGCCATCAACACCTCTTTCTGATCGGTTGGGATGATGCCGTTGGCCTTTGGCGAGACATTCAGGAGCAGGCACCCGTTCTTCGACACAATGTCGAGGAGACTGTGAAGCACCCGCGCTTTCGACTTGATTTCCAAGCCCTCCGTGTAGCACCAGCTGCCGGTACTCACGGTATCGTCGGTCAAAAACGGGCGCTCCGAAATGGCGGTGGCCTGCCCCTTTTCGTAGTCCTTGACCGACAGTTCGAGGGGCAGGTCCTCCTGCTTGCGCGTCACGACCACGTCTCGGTCCCATTGCTCGGCGGCGTTGTAGTAGGCCGCCAGAAACTGCTGGCGGTAGGTTGACGGAATCTCGTGAAGCCAGGAGTCAAACCAGATGAGGTCGGGGCGATAGAATCCAATCACTTCGCCGAGCTTCGCGAGCCACATGTCCAGGAACTGCTCCCGGTCCATGTCGCCGTACATCCACGCCTGCTTCGGATCGTCGAAGACCGCCGGATAGTGGCGCCTGGCCGTGCCGTAGTGACCGCTCCACTCGCCGTCAACCGTATGCAGGCTGTTGCGGGCGTGGTGGAACGTCGTCACGAAGCGGAGCCCGCGATCCCGAATGGCCCGCTCCAGCTCGCCCACGAGGTCGCGCTCCGGCCCCACGTCGGCCGCATTCCAGGGCGTGACCTCGGAGGCCCAGAGCGAGAATCCGTCATGATGCTCGGCCACCGGGCCGGCGTAGCGAGCACCCGCTTTTTCAAAGAGGTCCGCCCAGCGGGCCGCGTCGAACTGCTCAGCGGTAAACTGCGGGGCGAACGCGGAATACGGCGCTTCAACGGGCGAGCCGTAGGTGTCGACGTGGTGCTGGTGCGTCGAATGATCGGGGTCGTGCATGTTGCGGGGATACCACTCGGAGCCGAACGCCGGGACCGAATAGACGCCCCAGTGGAAGTAGATGCCGAACTTGGCATCCCGAAACCACTCCGGTGCCTCGTCGATGCGCCGGAGCGAGGATTCAGTCGCCGCGTACGGCCCCTGTCCGATGCCGTCGTGCACACGCGCCAGCCGGCGGTCGATGGCCGCCCGGTACGGCGCCGGATCGAAATCATCCGGACTCGCGCCATCGGTACCGTGCACGAGAGACGGGCCAAGGAATGGCACCAGCGCCGCCGAGGAGGCGGCCCAGCGGAGGAAGTCGCGGCGGGGGAGGTCCGTCATTGTCCTGCATCCTCGTGAGCGGAATTATCGCAGGGCCTCTTCCAGCACCGTGGCGGCGTCCGTGCTGGCGTCGCGGTACTTCACGACCATCGGCGCGTAGAGCGACAGCCCATGCTCGTCCCCAAAGTCGGAGTCGACCGAGCGGGCCCCCGGCACCACGACGGCGTTTTCGGGGATCTCCAACGGCTCGTCGTCGGAGGCCGTGTGCACCGTCTCGTTCACGAGGTCGTAGAGGCGAGTCGACGACGTCAGGTTGACGCCCGCGGCGATCACGGCGCCCTCCCGCACGATGCAGCCCTCGTAGATGCCTGCATTGCCGCCCACGAACACGTCGTCCTCAATGATGACGGGCGCGGCGTTCACCGGCTCCAGCACCCCCCCGACCTGCGCCGAGGCCGAAAGATGCACGCGCTTGCCGATCTGCGCGCAACTGCCCACGAGGGCGTGCGAGTCGATCATCGTGTCCTCGTCCACGTACGCCCCCACGTTCACGTACATCGGCGGCATACACACCACGCCCGGCGCCACGTAGCTGCCCGTGCGGATCGAGGAGCCGCCCGGCACGAGGCGCACGTTGTCGGCCTTCCGGAGGGGCTTGACGGGAAACGTGTTTTTGTCGTAGAACGGAAACCGCTCGCTGGAATAGTCCACGATGCGGCCAATCTGAAAGCCGAGAAGGATGCCCTTCTTCACCCAGGCGTGCGTGGTCCAGGAGCCGTCCTCGTTCGGTGAGGCAGAACGAACCTCTCCCGCGTTGAGGGCCTGCACGAGATCGGCCACGGCGTCGCCGGCGTCGCCCCGGCTGACAGCGTCCCCCTGAGCGACGAGGTCTTCGATGCGTTCTTGGAGCTCGGTCATGCGATGTTGAACGTCGGTCTGGTGCAAAAGTCGGATGGGGCAGAACGAATCGTTCGTGCCGTTGTGAAGCTGAGAAGCACGGCGCGCATTGTAAAGGTCCATGACGGAGGTGGACGGCAATTCATCCAACCGGCAGGCGAGAAGTCATTTCCAGACGCCTCTCTCCGAACAAGCCAAGGAAAAAGGTCCTGGTGACGCGCCCGGATCACCCTCAGGTTCTGCAAGTCTATGTATCCCTGAGATCCGCCTTTCCCAACTTCTTTTCCGCCCGATGTCGATTCTCCTCACATCCGGGATACGGAAAGCCGACTTCCTCGATGCCTTTTCTGGATTCCTCCAGTCTCATCCTCGTCTTTTCGCATTCTTGCTTGTAGCCCTCCTCATCTGGGTTCTTCCTGCCCTCATCCTCGGCCTGTTGCTCGCGATTACTGAAAAGAATCCCCCGCCCTCTCTTTTCAAAGTCGGGATCCACTCTCCAGAGTCGATTGCGATCGTCCTCGCCATCTTTTCGGCTCCCTTCATGGCCTACGGTATTCCTCCCCTCCTAAACATGCTTCTCCAAAGCAACTGGCTCCTTCTCCTCATTTCCCTCGTCGGGCTTCTCCTGTACGCATTGTTCCACCCCGACAAGATCTGGGAGCTTCTGAACACTGATCCCATCTTTAAAGATGTCCGTTCCTGAAAAGGGAAGAGTCCGTACTTGACTTCCGTCCGGCTCTCTCGTCCACTCCCGATCCGGGAAAATGGCAAAAAGACGGAATGACAGCTGCTTGACACCGGGCGTTACTCTTGCGACCGGCGGCGCTTCCCCCTATTCTTGATGAATGAATTTGCCTTTGCCCCCAACGACCCTGCAAGCGGTTATGAAGCGCCTTCTGATCTTTGCGGCCATTGTGCTCTGCGCCGGTCTCTCCTCGTGCCAGTGCGCCAACAAACCGGACATTGGGCCGGTGGAAGGCGAGGAAGAACAGGCCCAAATCCACGTGACGCCGTCCGCTGAGCGCTCGGCTCACGTGTAACGCCTTTCAGAGAAGAGGACTTCTCTCCCGTCGAATCCCGAGCCTGCACATGTCGTACACACTGATCGGCTCGGGATCGTATGATTACTCACTGCCATGCCCATCCCGGACGAGAAAATTGAGGAGGTTCGTGCCGCGGCCGACATCGTGGACGTGGCGGGCGACTACGTCCAGCTGAAGCGGAGCGGCTCTCGCTTCATGGGCCTCTGCCCCTTCCACAACGAGGACACGCCCTCCTTCAGCATCGATCCGGAAAAGAACCTGTACTACTGCTTCGGCTGCCAGAACGGGGGCGACGTCTTCAAATTCGTCCAGGAAATTGAGGGCGTCGGGTTCCTGGAGGGGGTCCGCATCCTAGCAGAGCGTTACGGCATTCCGCTACCTGAGGAGGAGGTGGATCAGGAGGCAGCAAACGAGCGAGAATCCATCCTCCATGCTCTTCGCTTTGCAGCTCGCTTCTTCTACCATCAACTTACGCAGACGGACCGAGGGCAGCCGGCGCTCGACTACCTCCGCGACCGAGGTTACACCCCTGCCACCATCAAGCAGTTTGGCCTCGGCTACGCCCCGGATGAATGGGATGCCCTGCTCAATGCAGCGGAGGACGAACAGTTGGATCCGGAAACGCTGGAGAAAGCCGGTCTGGTGGTGGAGCGCAACGACGGCAGCGGCTACTACGATCGCTATCGGGGCCGCATCATCTTCCCCATCTTCTCCCACATCGGGAAGGTACTGGCCTTCGCCGGGCGCATCCTGGATCCCGATGGCGATCGGGACCAGCCGAAGTACATCAACTCGCCGGAGACGAAAGTCTACCACAAGAAAGAGGTCCTTTACGGCCTGAATCAGGCCAAGCGCGCCATTCGGCAGACCGACGAGGTGATGCTCGTCGAGGGCTACACCGATGTCATCAGCCTCTCCCAGGCCGGCGTCGAAAACGTGGTGGCGTCCAGCGGCACGGCCCTCACCGAAGGACAGGTCGAAACGCTCCACCGCTACGCCAAGCGGGTGCTCCTGCTCTACGACGCCGACGAGGCGGGCAGCCGGGCCACCATGCGCGGCATGGACCGCGTGCTGGAGCAGGGCATGGGCGCCTACGCCGTGGAGCTTCCGGAGGGGAACGACCCGGACGATTACGTGCAGACACACGGCGGCGACGCGTTCGACGACTACGTGGAGACGCACCGGCAAGATTTGCCCTCGTTTGCGTACCAGCGTGCCCGGCGCCAGGGGGAATTGGAAACGCCGGAAGATCGCGTCGAGGTGCAGCGCAGCATCATCGAGTCGGTGGCTCGCATTCCGGACCCCAACCTCCGGCGCGAGTACGTGACGCGCACGAGCGAGGTCGTGAACGTGCCGGACGCCGACCTCTTCCGGATGCTGGAAGAAGAGCGCGAGCGCTTAGAGCAGCAGGCCCAGCGCCGGCAAAAGCGGGAAGCCAAACGACAGGAGCGCCAGGCCCAGGAACAGCAAGAATCCCGTGCCCCTGCCCCCGCCGAGGCCTCCGTCCCCGACGGCGGCGCCGACCGTCCACAGCCTCCCCCACCGGACGCATCGGAGGCCCCGTCGCAACAGTCGTCCGAGCCTGCCCCGCCCGCCGAACCGCTGCCCGAAGAACGCGTGCTCCTGCGCCTCATGCTGGAGCAGGGCACGCGAATGGTGGAGTACGTCCTC
Source organism: Salinivenus sp. (assembly GCA_018609755.1). Taxonomy (GTDB): domain Bacteria; phylum Bacteroidota; class Rhodothermia; order Rhodothermales; family Salinibacteraceae; genus Salinibacter. Next base: position 4,820 of record JAHENZ010000215.1, read on the forward strand.
GGCCACATGGCGCTCGACGAGTTTACGGAAGGGCCACCCCGCGAACTTGTGCAGAAACTCGTCGAGATGTACCAGAACAACGACGTGCGGCCGGACTCCTTTCTGGACGGCGAGCACGGGGAGCGGCTCCAGCAACTGGCCGCGTCGGTGATGATGGAGGAACACGAGGCGTCGGAGAACTGGGCCGAGCGCGAAGACATTCCCGTACCGAAGCTCAACGACCGTCCGTACGTCGCAGCGGAAAGCGCGATGAAGCTGCTCAAGCTCGACCGCGTGGAGGCGGCCATCGCCGAGATTCGCGACCGGGCGTACGAGGCGAGCCAGGACGGAAACGAGGAGCAAGTGCAGCGCCTGCAGCAGAAAATGATGTCGCTCCAGGAACTCCGCAAGCAGATCCAGCGGGGGGCGTTTCTCGACGACTGAGTATGGGCGTGTGGGAGTGTGTGGGGTGGGAGTGTGATGCGGACTGCTCTGATGAATCGGCTTTACAGAGCGGATCGCTCGTGCTGGTGTTCAGCTTTGAGTCATGAGCTCCGAATCTGTCTGCTACCAATCCCTGCGAAAGCATCTGAACATTTTCCAAAGTGAGGGAAGGCGATTTGAAATGCTGGGAATCTAAATCTCCCGGACTGTCCGATATTTCAGCAGAAACGGTCTTCATGCCCCCTCTCACGGACCGGTAAATTTCATTCACGTGGAGCCGAAGGACAGTGGACCGAGCGATTGGGCGGTCTCCTGGCCCAGACAGGGCAGATCCGCACACTTGGCTTCACCGATCGAAACTCACATACGCCCACACTCCCATACGCAAACACGCACCTGCGGAATCCATTCCCCCCCACCCGCAGTTAGACAGAGCGTTCGCCTGCTCTCTGCTGCTTCGTGCCTCCCTACATGCCCTCATCCTCTCCGGCAGCGCCCGATGCACCTGCGTACCACGAGCCAAGCCCTGCTCCCGGACGCGGGGACGGCGTGGCTCCGACGGACACCGAGCGTCTCCCTCGGGCCGTCGTCCCCCAACCCGTACCGCCCGACGCGGCCCTCGACCACCCGAGCCTCTTCTTCAATCGCGAGCTAAGCTGGCTGGACTACAACTGGCGGATCCTGCACGTGGCGCAGAACCCGCGCACGCCCCTCCTGGAACGGGTGCGCTTTCTCGGCATTGCCGCCTCCAACCTCGACGGCTTCGTGCGCAAGCGGATCGGCGGCCTCAAGCGGCAGGCTGCGGCGGACGTATCCACCCTCTCCCCCGACGGTCGCACGCCGGAGGAGCAACTCGCCCTGATTGCAGAGGCCATCCAACCCTTGTACAAGGCGCTCGGCACGACCTGGAAACAGCAACTTGCCCCCGCCCTGGAGGAGGAGATTGGCCTACACGTGCGCGATTACGATGACCTCTCACCGGATCGGCAGGCCCAACTGGAAGAGACCTTCCGGAAAAACATTTTTCCCATCCTCACGCCATTGGCGGTCGATCCCGGACGCCCGTTCCCCTTCATTTCCAACATGAGCCTCTCGCTGGCCGTCCTCCTCCGCCACCCGAAACGCGGCTCGCAGCACTTCGCCCGCGTGAAGGTGCCCACGAGCCGCAAGCGCTGGCTGCCGCTGGAGGCCCCCCTCCAGTTCGTGCCCATCGAGCAGGTCATTGCCCACCACGCCGACGAGCTGTTTCGCGGAATGGAGGTGGAGGGCGTGTACGCCTTTCGGGTCACCCGCAATGCCGACGTGCGACGGGATGAAGAGGAAGCCGACGACCTGCTGGAAATGATCTCCGAGCGTCTCCGCGAGCGTCGGTTTGCCCCGGTGGTCCGGCTGGAGGTGGAGCCCGACACGCCCGAGTCCGTGCGCACCTTCTTAAAAGACAAGCTCGAGATCTCGTCGCAGGACGTGTACGTGTCCGAGGGCCTAATCGACTACTCCGACGTAACGGCACTCGCGGACCTGCACATTCCCGATGAGCGCTACCGGAACGACCTCCGATTTCCGAAGTGGACCCCGGTGGTACCGCCCCGGCTGCATCAAGAACGGGGAGAGCCGGAAGTCGACTCGATTTTCGACGTGATTCGCGACGACGATCTGCTCGTCCACCATCCCTACGAGTCGTTCACCGGCAGCGTGCAGCGCTTCATTGAGGAGGCGGCACAGGACCCGCAGGTACTGGCGATCAAACAGACCCTCTACCGCACGTCGAGCGAGTCGCCCATCGTGGCCGCACTGGTGGACGCCGCCGAGCGGGGCAAGCAGGTGGCGGTGCTCGTGGAAGTGAAGGCGCGATTCGACGAGGAGGAAAACATCGAGTGGGGGCGCAAGCTGGAGGACGCCGGGGTGCACGTCGCCTACGGACTGGTGGGCCTCAAAACACACGCCCAGGCCGCCATGGTGGTGCGACGTGAAAACGGGGGACTCCGAACCTACTGCCACATCAGCACCGGGAATTACAACACGCAGACGGCGCGCCGCTACACCGATTACGGCCTCCTCACCTGCGACCGTGCCATCGGGCGCGATCTCACCAACCTCTTCCACTATCTCACCGGATACGCACCGGAGCAGACGTACGACCGCCTCCTCGTCGCTCCACAGGACATGCGCGACTCGTTCCTCCGCCTCATCCGACAGGAAATCGAGCACGAAGAGGCCGGCAACAACGGACGCATCATCGCAAAGCTGAACGAGCTCGGCGACCGCCGAATCATCAGTGAGCTCTACCGAGCGTCCCAAGCGGGCGTGGACATCGACCTCATCGTGCGCGGCATCTGTCGCCTCCGACCCGGGCTGGAAGATCTCAGCGAGTCCATTCGCGTGGTGAGCATCGTGGGTCGCTTCCTGGAGCACGATCGCGTCTTCTGGTTCCAAAATGCCGGAACCCCACAGGTCTACATCGGGAGCGGCGACTGGCAGCGCAGCCGACTCGACGACCGCGTGGAGGCGGCCGTGCCGGTGCAAGACCCAAGCCATCAGGAGCGGCTCCGCCGCGCACTCCAATATGCCATCGAAGACACGACGGCGTGGGAACTCCAATCGGACGGTCGGTACCTTCAGCGCACACCGGACACGGAGGGCACGCCCGGGCTGCAGGACGCCCTCATGGAGGAAGCACGGACCCGAATCGCGTAGGCTGATTCGACATCGAATTCAATCTTCGTCGTCATACACGGATCGGACCGTTTCGGCGATCTCCATCGCCTGATCCCGGTTGTACCGAAGCGCAAGATCCCGGTATTTGATGAGGTCGTATACGGTTCCAATTAGACATAGTCCGCCCGTGAAGAGATACACGAGGCCGAGCCCAATCTCTTCCATGTAGAGCCGCTGCAACCCCGCGGCCCCAACGAATCCGACGGCCGCCAGCACGAGAATGTGCAGCGGGTCGCGGCGCCGTGAGCGATAGATCCGCGCAAAGTGCTCGGCCTGATCGTCGCTCAATTTGTTGAGTAGACGAGCGACCTCAACCTGCTCGTCGCCTTCAAGCTCGGGGAGGTGTCGAAGAACTTTGGACATGAAGAACGAAATGGGTGTGTGACGTGAAATTAGGACCAGGCGATCGGGATCCGACGGTGCGTCCGACTGCAGAGGCGCCCAACGTGGAAAACGAGGACGGCAACCACCGGTCCAGCGAGCGGATGTGCGTTCCACGAGGCCGCGAATTGTCTCCGGGCAAGGTGCGCGATGGACTGCCCCAGCCCGTCGCCCGGACACCACAGGCCGAGATTCTCAAAGACGCAGAGATTCAAAAGGGGCGGCCCCTCCGGATCCAGACTTGCGACGCCCGCGAGGGCCAGTGTCCAGAAGTACGCCTCGAAGGGACACGCCCGCAGAAATCGAACCAGTGTGCGAAGACGAGATCGAAGATCCATCCGTGACGGTTTAGAACGGCCTCAACTGTCGGCGATCCTCTCGAAATACGCAAACGATTGACCAACTGTTACGTCCGTTAACTGATCGACATTCCAGGCGCGTCCGCCTATGTTGAGGATGCTCGCACGTCCCTTGATCTATTCGTTCGTTGCATGCGCTACCGCTCCGTCCTCCCTCTCCTTGCTGCCCTCCTCCTCTGGGGGCCCAACGCAACCGCACAGCCCGCCGAGCGCTCCTCCCCCCTCTCCGTCAACCAGATTATGCAAGAACCGGAGGAGTGGGTCGGCGACTGGCCCGAAAATCTCCGGTGGCACGAGAACGGCCAGACCCTCTACTTTGACTGGAACCCGAAGGGACAATTCCAAAGCGACTCGCTCTACAAGGTGCCCCGCGGGGGTGGAGAGCCAACCAAGGTGGCTCCGGACGAGCGACGATCGAGTCCGCCCGTCTTCGACGGCTGGCACCACGGGGAACAGGTCTACACCGACGACGATCGCAGAACGGTCTACGCTGAGGACGGCGACCTCTACCTCTACAACCGGCAGACCGACACCCAAACCCGCCTCACCGACACACGCGCCGAGGAGTCGTCGCCGCGCTTTGGTCCCAACGACGAGACGGTGATCTTCCAGCGCGACAATAACCTGTTTGCTCTGGATCTCTCGTCGGGCCTCGTGCGCCAACGGACGGACCTGCGGTCCGGCACAGAGCCGAAAGAGCCGGAGCTCACCCCGCGCGAGAAATTCTTAAAGGAGCAACAGACGGAGCTCTTCCGAACGCTGCGGGAGCAGAAGGCGGAACAGGACATGGAAGAAGAGGCGCAGAAACGCGACCGGCAGGCCGACGATCCGCCACCGACGTTCTACACTGAAGACCATGAGATCGACCAGCTTCGCCTCGACCCGTCCGGCCGGTTCGCCTCCTTCACGCTTCAATCGGAGCCGGACGCCGCCGCCCCTACCCAGGTCATCGATTACGTAACCCTCGACGGCCACGCCGAGGTGCTCGACGCGCGACCAAAGGTCGGCATTCCGCCGGAGGGCTTCTCGCTGCACCTGCAGGACCTGGAGCGGGACACAACCTACGACGTGAATCTGCACCAGCTGCCGGGCGCGTACGAGATCCCCGAATATCGACGAGAAAAGGGAGTAGAACTGGATTCCAGCGAATCTAAGCGGTCCCTCTATAGCTACGGTCCCTTCTGGAGTCCCGATGGCGACCACGCTGTTCTTGTGGTGCGGTCCGATAACAACAAGGATCGCTGGATCGCCCGCCTCGATCCGGCCACTGGCGACTTGACGGTGCTCGATCGCCAGCACGACGACGCGTGGATCGGCGGGCCCGGCATCAGCGCCTACGGCGGCCCCGGTACGGTCGGATGGATTCCTGAAACCGACAAATTCTATTTCCAAAGTGAGGCCACCGGCTGGAGTCACCTCTACACCGTGAACGTCGAGACTGGCGAGACGCAACAGCTCACGAGCGGCGAGTTTGAGATCTACGAGCCGCGCCTTTCGAAGGACGCCTCCACCTGGATCTTTGCGAGCTCCGCCCACTCTCCCTACGAGCGCCACGTCTATAGCATGCCGGTGGAGGGTGGGGAAAAAACGCGCCTCACGACACAGACGGGCACGCACCATGCCGCTGTGAGCCCTGACGGCGAGCGACTTGGCGTGCTCTACGCAACGACGAACCGCCCGCCGGAGGTGTACCTGAAAGATACTTCGCCCGATGCGTCGCTGTCGAACGCCACGTCTTCCCCCACGGACGAGTGGACTCAGTACGACTGGCGCGATCCGGAGATTACCCGCTTTGAGGCGTCGGACGGGGTGGAGGTACCGTTGCAGATTTTCCGGCCGGAGAACCCGAACGGGGCAGCCGTCCTCTTCGTCCACGGCGCCGGCTATCTGCAGAACGTGGTGAAGGACTGGACCCATTACTTCCACGAGTACATGTTTCACAACCTGCTTACGGACCTGGGCTACACGGTGATCAACGTCGACTACCGCGGCTCGGCGGGCTACGGGCGCGACTGGCGCACGGCCGTCTACCGCCACATGGGCGGGCGCGACCTCCAGGACTACGTGGATGCGTCCGAGTGGCTTACGGAAACGGAGGACATTCCACCCGAGCGACAGTTCATTTACGGTGGCTCCTATGGCGGATTCATGACTCTGATGGCCCTCTTCAATGCCCCCGACCACTTCGGCGGCGGCGCGGCGCTCCGTTCGGTAACCGACTGGGCCCACTACAACGACGTGTATACCTCCAACATCCTCAACAACCCGCAAACCGACTCCGTCGCGTACGCCCGCTCCTCCCCCATCTACCACGCGGAGGGGCTGGAGGACCCGCTGCTCATGCCGCACGGCCTCGTGGACACGAACGTGCAGCCGCAAGACATCTTCCGCCTCACGCAGCGCCTCATTGAGCTGGGCAAGGAGGACTGGGAGCTGGCCCTCTATCCGGTCGAGGGGCACGGCTTCGAGGAACCGTCGAGCTGGTCGGACGAGTATCGTCGCATTCTGGAGCTGATTCAAGAGAGTGTGGGGCCAGACCGGCCTTCTTCTCCCGACTCAGAGAAGGAAAATCGTTAACGTCCGAACTCCTCCAAGAATCCCATCAGTGACCGTCCGCGTATGATGTTATGGTCCATGCTTCTCAAGCTCCCCCTGCCATGAACACTCATCACTCTCAGGTTACGGTCGATTCGGAGCGAAGCATTACCATCCGTGATCTTCCGTTTGAGGAAGGAGATGATGTGGAAGTGTTTGTCGTTCGGCGACCCGCAAAGACGAAAGGGTCGGGCACCGCTGCAACACTTCGGACATCTCCTCTTGCAGGCCTCTGGCCGAACCGCTCGGATCTCCCGGCCAGTCCCGAGTATGCCCGTTCTCTCCGTGAGGCCGCTCAACACCGCCGGTCATAGATGCTTCTGCTGGATACGGACGTGATGATCGACATTTTGAGAGGCCACGGCCCTGCTCTCCAGTGGCTGGACTCCGTCTCAGAAGAGGAAGTCGTCCTTCCAGGATTCGTTGTGATGGAGCTCATTCAGGGATGCCAAAATCAGGAGGAATGTGACCTTCTACTACAGGAGATCGAAAAATTTCAGGTAGAGTGGCCCGGCCCCGAAACAGGTCACCGAGCTCTCGAAGTGTTTTCTGACCTCCACTTGAGTCACGGAACTGGGCTGATTGACGTCCTCATCGGACAGATGGCTGTCGATCTCGGCGTCTCTCTCCACACCTTCAACGAGAAGCACTACGAGCCCATTCCGGATCTCGACATTGAAGCCCCGTACTCTAGGGGCTAATGTCCAATCTCATTTCTCCGCTCCGGAAACCAGCGCCACCTGAGCTTCCATCTTAAAATCCCAACATGCCCTCCCCTCTCGTCCGCGTCCAGAACGTCACCAAGACGTATGCGCGAGGCGGCTCGCCGGTGCACGCCCTGCGCGACGTGTCGCTGTCCGTACCGGACGGAGCGTTTGTGGGGGTTGCCGGCCCGAGCGGGTCGGGCAAGTCCACGCTCCTACACCTCCTCGCCGCGCTCGATCACCCCACCGCCGGTACCCTCACGGTCGGCGACTGGACGCTCGGGGCGCTCGACACTGCCGACGAGAGCCGGTATCGTCGCACGATGGTGGGGCTCGTCTTCCAGCAGTTCCACCTCATCCCCACCATGACCGCCCGCGAGAACGTAGCACTCCCCCTGATTCTGGCGGGCGCACACCCGGAGACGCGCTCGCAGCAGGCCGTTCGGGCACTGGAGCAGGTGGGCCTCGCCGACCGAATGGACCACCGCCCTGCGGAGCTGTCCGGGGGCGAGCAGCAGCGCGTGGCGACGGCCCGCGCCCTCGTCGGCGACCCGCCGCTCCTGCTGGCGGACGAGCCCACCGGCAACCTCGACGCCGACACCGGCGCGCAGATCATCGACCTGCTGGCCCGCCTCCACCGCACGGACGATCGGACGGTCATCGTCGTCACGCACCACCCAGCGGAGATCGAATCGGTTGCCGAGCAGATCTTCCATCTTCGGGACGGAGGTCTCGTCGAGACGGGCTGAATTCTCCGGAAATCACCGCCAGTGTCGTTTCGCCGCGTCCCTGCCTCCCCTATCCTGTTCGGTGGTTACGTTTTCGGACCTTTCCCCTCTGTCATGAAACGCTTCGAGGAGCTGTTCGCCGAACTGCAGGAGAAGGTAGACCGCCAGGATCCAGACTCCGGCACGGTACAGGCCGTGAACGCCGGACGGCACGACATCGGAAAAAAGATTCTGGAGGAGGCCGGGGAGGTGTGGATGGCCGCCGAACACGAGGGAAAGGAACGCACCGCGGAGGAAATCTCGCAGCTCCTCTACCACCTTCAGGTGATGATGATCGCCTGCGACCTGGACCTGGAGGACGTGTACGAACATCTTTGACCGACTGCGTTTGGGCGTGCGTGAGTATGGGGGTATGGGAGCATCAGCTTGGTTGCCCCACACACTCACATACGCCCATACTCCCAAACCATTTGCCTTCGTTCGAAGGAGGCACGGAGCCTCCTTCGCCTAACCATTAAGCCAATCCTTCGGATGCTACAGATTGCCCTCCCCAACAAAGGCGCGCTTTCGGACGGAGCCGTGACCCTCGCCGACGAGGCCGGCTACCATTGTCGCCGCCGCGGACGTGAACTCTCGGTCCGCGATACCGATCACGGCGTCGAGTTCGTCTTTCTCCGCCCTCGCGACATCGCGACGTACGTGAGCAAGGGCATCATCGACCTCGGCGTCACCGGGCTCGACCTCACGCACGACAGCGGGGCCGACGTGGAGCACGTCATGGATCTCGGCTTCGGTAAAGCGCGCTTTTGCTACGCCGTGCCCAAATCCAGCGACGTGACGCCGGACACGTTTACGAGCGACACCCGCATCGCCACCTCCTACGACGATCTCGTGCGAAAGGACCTGGAGAAGCGCGGCATCGACGCTCAGGTGGTGAAGCTCGACGGCGCGGTGGAAATTTCCATCCAACTCGGCGTGGCCGACGCCATTGCCGACGTGGTCCAAACCGGCCGCACGATCGACGAGGCCGGACTGAAGACGACCGGTGATCCTATTCTGCACTCGCAGGCGATTCTGGTGGCACAAAACGGCGAGACGGCCCAGCTAGAGAAAGCGCAGCGCTTTGCCGAGCGGGTGAAAGGCATTCTCGTCGCGCGCGAGTACGTCGTCGTGGAATACGACCTGCCCAAAGCCAAACTGGACGACGCTCGGGAGATCACACCGGGCATCGAGTCGCCCACGGTCTCGCCCCTCAGCAAAGACGGCTGGGTGGCCGTGAAGGCAATGGTTCGTCGCTCCCGGGCCAACGAGATTATGGACGATCTCCACGACCTCGGCGCCCGCGGCATTATCATCACCACCATTCGTACGTGTCGAATCTAGCGATTCGGTACGGAAGTATGGAGGTATGTAGGTGTGAAAGTGTGGAAGCGAAAGACCTCCACCTCCTCAAACATCCATACTTCCACACGTACATACGTCCAGACCCCGAAGGGTAATGCGCCTTGCCGATCTGCTCATGCTGGCCTGGGGCAATTTGTGGCGGAACCGCACGCGCAGTCTCCTGACGGGCACCGGCATTGCGATCGGAGTCGCGGCCCTTCTCACGCTGCTCGCGTACGGCACCGGGCTGGAGCAGACGGCCGATCGGGAGTTTCGCACGCTCAAGCTGGATCGAGCCCTCCGCGTCACCTCCCACCCCATTCCGGGCATCACCGGGGCAGCCCTCTCCCAACCGGTCGACTCCCTCCGCCGTCGCGGTGACCGCGTGCCCCTCACCGACAGTCTCGTCCGCGAGATGGACGCCCTGGAGGGCGTGTTCGCCGCGTATCCGGAGATGCAGTTCCCCGCCAAGTTGAAGGGGAACGGCCGCACGCTCGTCGTCACGGCCGAGGGCATCCCGATGTCGTTCCAGTCGATCTCGGCCTATCAGCCCCGCCACGGCCAGTTCTTTGAGACGCCCGATACGGCCGCGGTCCTCATTAGCACGTCGATGGCGAAGCGACTGGGCTATCCGTCCGCCGAGGCCGCCGTGGGCGACACGCTGGACCTCGTCACCGCGTCCCTCAACTTCCACAAGCTGCGCCGCATGGCGGAGCTGTTCAGCGGGGGGCTGCGCACGCTTCCGATGGGACAACGCCCCTACAACGTGCGGGTAGCGGGCGTGCTCGATGGAGCGGGGCAACCCGTGTCGGGCCTCCTGCGCGTTCTCCTTCCTCTGGAGTTTGGTCGTTCCCTCAGCAAAGTGCCCTTCTTTTCGACGGCCGACCTCCTCTTCCGCCATTCCCGAACGCAAGAAGGCTATTCGGCCGTTCGCGTTCAGTTGCAGGAGACTGCCGATCCAACCGCGGTGCGCCGCGCGCTCCAGTCGATGGGCGTGTACGCCACCAGCTTCCGCGAACAGTATGACCGACTGGAGTCGATCTTCCTGATCCTGGACCTCGCCCTCGGCATCATCGGGTCCATCGCCCTCCTCGTCGCTGTGCTCGGCATCGCCAATACCGTGATGATGAACGTCCGCGAGCGGACGCGCGAAATTGGCATCATGATGGCCGTGGGCGGAGACGCACACGACCTCCAGCGTCTCTTCGTGGTCGAAAGTGCGGGCCTGGGCGCGCTCGGCGGCGCGGCCGGACTCGTCATCGGCGGTCTCCTGGTGACGGGGCTCGACTGGAGCCTCAACTGGTACCTCGATCATCTCGGCGTGCCGCCGCTTCCGCTCTTCGACATTTCCCTCCCCGTCGCGCTCGGCATCTGGGGGGGCGCTGTGCTCATCAGCCTCCTGGCCGGCATCGTCCCCGCCCGCCGCGCGGCTCAAATCGAACCGGCAAACACCCTCCGCACGCAATGACGAGTGTGGAGTTCGGGATGTGGAATCCCCCCCAATGGTGTGAATTTGTTTTTGGAGGGATCGCTTGGTCGTGCCCAAACAGCCAACCTGTTCTTGCTTCGTAGATTCGGCAATCACATTTTCCGAAAATGGCTGCGTTCTTCCTGGTCCGGTGTCCATTTTGGCAGCCCCAAAATGGACAAAAAGGGCATGGCTGGCAGAAAATGGCCTGAGGCCCGCGAGCGCTACACTGAAATTTCTCAAACTCGCCCGACTCCGTCGTGCTCGGACATGAGAAATTCCAGCCGTTCCGCGCCGTCGGTCCTCCGGACGGCCATTTTCTGAAGGCCGGAGGAGTCGATGAACGATTATTTTTGAGTTTCAACTGGTGAGACTCGCTCGGTCCGAACAACTTCACACTGTTGAAATCCTCCCACAGGAAGCAGTGTCACAACTCGACCAGGTGAACGGCGGTCTGCCGTCGGTCGTCTGCCGCCTTATACCGAGTCCGCCTGCAAAGTTCAGAATTGCAGATCCGACGGTACAGATACAAGCGTATGGGGCACACGAACATACCCACAGACTCCCATACTCACATACCCAACGGAGCTTGCGGAGTTGGTATTACTCCCCCATTCGATCGAGCAACTGTCCACTCAAACGAAGCAGCTCCACTTCTGCCTGCTTGGCTTCAAACTGCGCAGTCAGGAGCCGGCTCTCGACCTGAATGAACTGCTCCTGCACCTCCCGAAGCTCTACGCTGGTGATGGTGCCCACCTCAAACTGCTCCAGCGCCACGTCCACGTTGGCGCGCACCGCGTCGAGGTTCTCTCGCTCCAGGCGCACGAGCCGGAGGCGATTTTGATAGCGCTCATAGGCACTCGTGAGGGCGGTTGCCAGCTGGGACCGAACGTCCTCGACCGCTAGGCGAGCGTTGGTCTCGCGGATCTCGGCGTTCTGGCTGCGGCGCCAGCGATTCAATCCGTCGAAGAGGTCGAACGTGAGGGAGGCCCCATACGTGATCTCGGTGCTCCGGCTCTCCTGCAAAAAGCCGCTCTCGGCGTCGAGTTGAGAGTAGCCGAGGCCGGCGGTGAGGTCGATGGTCGGAAAGAAGTTCGCCCGCACCTCTCGCCGCTCTGCCTGAGCCGTTCGAAGGGCCTCGCGGGCCTGGGCGAGCGCCGGACTCTCCTGAAACGCCCTCTGCTGGAGCGAGGAATAGCCGAGGGCCGAGTCGACCTCAATCGTAGACGTAACGGCATACCGGGTCGACGCATCCTCCGACCGCCCCAGCAACTGGTTGAGCTGACTCTTGGCGTTGGCCAGCTCCGTCTCCTGTCGCAGCACCGCCGCCGAGTCGGCATTGAGATCCACCCGTGCCTGCCGCACCTGCAGCCTAGACCCCGAGCCCAGCTCCTCGCGCAACTCGGCAATCCGCAGCCGCTCCCGCGAGATGGACAGTGCCTCCCGGAGGACCGCCAACTGTTGCTGCCGTCGCGCCACGTCGTAATAGCCGTCAATGACGTCGGACGCCAGAACCGCGATCTCCTCCTCGGTCGCCGCCGCCTGCCGGTCCCGCTCCGCCCCCAGCCGGTCGTAGGTGGCAAAGGGACGCAGGCCGTCGAAGACGGTCCATCGAAAATCCGCCCCGGCGTTGGCCTGCGTCGACTGCGCCCCCTCCGTGTTCTGCGTCTCGCCCGTGAGGAACGTCTGCTCGGAATTGGAAATGGTCTCGGTGTACCCCGCCTGCCCGCTCAGCGTGGGCAGAAAGCCCGCGTTCCCCACCGAGACGTTGTTTTCAGCAATGTCGACCCGGCGCCGGGCCATCTGCGCCTGCGGATTCTCTTCAAGGGCCTGCTGCACAGCCGCGTCGAGGCGGAGGGTGTCGGCGGACGCGGCGGACTGGGCCTGAACGGAAGAGAGAAAAAAGCCGACGCCGAGGAAAAGGAGAAGGCCTAGAGCGAAACGAAGGAAGTGATCCATCAGGGGAACAGTGCTGCGGATAAGGTGCAGGATAGAACGTGATCATGATACGTGAAGCGTGAGGCTGCTTTCCTACTGTGGTTCACGCATCTCGCCTCACGCATCTCGCCTCACGCATCACGCACTGAAAAGACGACTGGCGGCTATGGCGAAGAAACTTCCTGTTGTTGCGTCGCCACGTCCTCCTCGGGCAACCCATCCCCCACTGCCTCGCCGTCCCCGCCCACCAGCACCGGACCGGCGTCCTCGCTCGTGAGGAAGGTGTAGGTGGCCGGAATGACGTAGAGCGCCAGCACCGTGCCGACGACCAGCCCACCAATCACGGCCACGCCCATCGGCACGCGGCTCTCGGCCCCGGCCCCCAGCGCCAGGGCGATGGGCAGCACGCCGAGAACCGTCGACAGCGCCGTCATGAGAATGGGCCGAAACCGCACGGCCGCCGCTTCCTCAATGGCCTCGCGAATCGACAGCCCGGCGGCCTTGCGCTGATTGGCAAACTCGACGATCAGAATGCCATTCTTCGCCACGAGTCCGATCAGCATGACCATGCCGATCTGGCTGAAGATGTTGATCGACTGGTTGAAGTACCAGAGGAACAGCATGGCCCCCGCCAGCGCCAGCGGTACGGTGAAGAGGATAATGAGCGGATCGCGGAAGCTCTCGAACTGCGCCGCCAGCACCAGATAGATCAGTACGAGCGCCAGGCCGAAGACGTAGAGCAGCTGATTGGAGGTCTCCTGGAAGTCGCGCGACTGACCGGTGAGGGTGGTCGAAAACTCCGGCCCAAGCACGTCCTGCGCCACGCGGTCCATCGCGTTGATGCCGTCCTCGATCGTATAGCCGGGCGCGGGCCGGGCACTCACGGTGGCGGACATGTAGCGATTGAAGCGGAAAATCTGCGGGGGGGTGGCCTGCTCGCTCACCGACACCAGATTATCGAGCGGAACCGACTTCCCACTCGACGATCGCACGTAGAGACTCGTGAGGTCGAGCGGCTCATCCCGATTGTCCTCATTCACCGCCGCAATAATCTGGCGCTGTTCTCCATCCCGAACGAAGTACCCGACCCGCTGCTCCGCCAGGGCCAGCTGCAGCGTCTGCGCCACGTCGAGCGGCGAGACGCCGATGTTGTCGGCCTTGTCGCGGTCGATCTCGACCTGGAGCTCCGGCTTGTTGAACTTGAGGTTCACGTCCACGAACGCCAACTCCTCCTGCTCACGCGCCGCCTGCTGGAAGGTGGGCAGCGTTTCGCGGAGATTGTCGACGCTCGCGGTTTGAAGCACGTACTGCACCGGCAGCCCGCCCCCGCCTCCGCCCACCGAGATCGTCGGCTCCTGCGAGACGAACGTGCGGGCCCCTTCGAGCTCCCCCAACGCCGCCTGCAGACTGTCGGCGTACTGCATCTGCGAAATGTCTCGCTCCGAGGGCGGCACGAGGCGCGTAAACATGAACGCCGAGTTCACCGAGGTGGCCGCCCCGAAGCCCGGCGAGGTGACCGAGATGGTCGACCGCTGGTGCTCGGCCGGAATGGTTTCGTTGACGGCCTCGTACATCTTGTCGACGTATCGACTCATGTACTCGTACGTGGCCCCCTCGCGGGCCGCTGCGTTCATGCGCACGAGACTCCGGTCCTCCAACGGCGCTAACTCCTGCGGCAGCGTGAAGTGAAACGAGACGATGACCACCGCACAAAGGGCCATGACGACAAACGCCGCCCACCGGTACTCCATAAAGCTCTGCAGCGAGCGGCGGTAGGCATCGGTGAGCGCCTGAAAGAAGGGCTCCGTCTTGCGGTAGATCCACGGCTTCTTCTCGCGCTGCTTCAGCAGGCGCGTGGACAGCATGGGCGTGAGCGTGAGGGCCACGAACGAGGAAATGGCCACTGCTCCGGCAATTACGAGCCCGAATTCCGCAAAGAGCTGCCCGGTGAGGCCGCCCATGAAGATGATGGGCGCGAAGATGATGACCAGCGAGACGGACGTGGCGACGACGGCAAAGAAGATCTCGCGCGTGCCCTCCAGGCCCGCCGTGATGGGGTCTTTCCCTTCCTCAATTTTGCTGTAGATATTCTCCAGCACCACGATGGCATCGTCCACCACCAGCCCAATGGCCAGTACGAGCGCGAGCAGGGTCAGCACATTGATCGAGAAGTTCATCGCGTACATCACGAAGAACGACCCGATCAGAGCGATGGGCACCACCACGAGCGGAATCAGCGTTGAGCGCCAGTCGCGGAGGAAGAGAAAAATGATGAGGACGACCAGCAGAAACGCCAGGAAGATGGTCTGTTGCACCTCGTCGATGCTGTCGCGGATCGGCTCGGTGTTGTCGAAGCCGATGCCCAGCTCCAGGTCGCTCGGCAGATCTGCTTCAATGTCGTCCACCCGCCGGTAAAACTCGTCGACAATGTCGATGTAGTTGGCCCCGGGCAAGGGACGAAGGACGACGCCCACCATCGGCACGCCGTCCCGCTGCAGGAGCGTGCGCTGGTTGAGGGGGGCGATCTCCGCCCGCCCCACGTCCTCCAGCCGTACGGTCTGCCCCTCGGGGCTCTGCTTCAGGATGAGGGAGTTGAAGTCCTCGGTCGTCTCCAGCCGGCTCTGGGTGCGGACTGTAAGCTCAATCGATTCGCCCTGGATGCGTCCGGAGGGCAACTCTACGTTGGCCCGCTCCAGGGCACTGCGCACGTCGAGCGGGGTAAGGTCGTAGGCCGCCAGTTGCTGCGGGTCGAGCCATAGGCGCATGGAGTAGGTCTTCTCCCCCCAAATATCGACGCGGCTGACCCCATCGATGGTCTGGAGGCGTTCTTTGAAGCGCTTGTCCGCTATTTCCGTGAGCTCCATCAAGCTCCGCGTCTCGGACTTGATGTTGAGGAAGACGATCGGCGGCGCACTGGCGTCGGACTTCGACACGCTGGGCGGCTCGGCGTCGGGCGGAAGCTGTTGCTGGGCCCGGCTCACGCGGTCGCGAACGTCGTTGGCCGCGCGTTCGAGGTCGGCCCCCAGCGCAAACTCGACGGTGACCGTAGACTGCCCCTCGCGGCTGACGGACTCGATGGTGCGGATGCCGTCGATGCCGTTGATCTGCTCCTCTAGCGGCTCGGTAATCTGCGAGTCAATGACGTCGGCGTTGGCCCCCTGGTACGTCGTCGACACGCTGATAACCGGCGGATCCACGGCGGGATACTCGCGCAC
Source organism: Salinivenus sp. (assembly GCA_018609755.1). Lineage (GTDB taxonomy): Bacteria > Bacteroidota > Rhodothermia > Rhodothermales > Salinibacteraceae > Salinibacter. The sequence goes on from JAHENZ010000215.1 coordinate 20,729, forward strand.
GCCGAGAAAGTAGAAGCCCACCGCCCCGAAGATCATGATGATCAGGGCAAAGACCGTCGCCAGAACGGGCCGTCGAATGCTGAGGGAGTAGAGTGACATCGGCTGAAAGCTATCGGGGAAGCGTGAGGTTACGCTCACTCGGGGGCTTCCGTCTTCGAAGCCGTATTGAGGATCGACCGCTCGCTACGCTCGCTGGATCGATACAAGCAGAAACGAGGCGTCGTATATAGATTCCTCCCTATTTGGGGAGTGCGATCTTTACTCTTCGATCGTCTCAATCTGGACAGGGAGACCCGCTCGCAACTCCTGAATTCCTGAGGTAATGACGGTGTCGCGAAGGGAAAGGCCGTCGGTGACCTGCACGGTGGAGTCGGTGCGGATGCCGAGCGTAACGTTGCGGGGCTGGGCGGTGCCGTCCTCGACCACGAAGACGCGCTGCCCATCAATCGTGGGGAGAACCGCAAAGGAGGGGACCGCGACGGCGTCGTCGATCGTGCCGAGCGTAACGGTCACGTCGGCGAACATGCCGGGCCGGAGGGTACCGTCCGGATTGGGCGTCCGGGCCCGAACCTGAAGGGTGCGCGTGTCGGCGTCGACCTGCGTGTCCGTCGCGTACACCTCTCCGTCCAGGCTCTGGTCAATGCCCCGCACGGAAAAGGAAATCGGCTGCCCGGCCCGAATGCGAGAAGCGTACTTTTCGGAGACCGAGAATTCGACCTTGATCGGGTTTACCCGCTGCAGCGTCGTAATTCGCGTCTGGGGCGTCACGTAGGCGCCCTCGCTCACGGCCCGCAGGCCCACGACTCCGCCGAACGGCGCGTGCACCTTCGTCTTCTCAATTTGGGCCTCCAGGAGCTCCAGCTCCGCATTCAACACCTCCACCTCGTTCACGGTGGCGTCGTACTCCTCCTGGCTCACTCCGCCCTCGGCCAAGAGCCGCTTCTGCCGCTCGGCCTGTGCGGACGCCAGTTCCAGCCGGTGCTCCAACCGCTTCCGTTCGGCCTGCAGCTCCGCATCGTTGATCTGCACGAGCAATGCTCCGGATTGCACCCGCGCCCCCTCTTCGAATTGAATGCTCGTAATTTTCCCTCCCGACTCCGGCGTGAGCTCAACGGACTCGTCCGCCCGCAGCGTGCCGGTCGTGCGGAGACGCTCGGTCATTGTGCTGGGCTGCAGAACCGTTGCGTCGACCCGCAGTGGGGCGTCCTCATTTCCGCTCCCCCCCTCCGAGGAGTCTGCCTCATTGAGCTTGGGCAGGGCCAAGCCCACGAGCACGAGAGCAACGATCCCAATGCCAAGTAGACGTTTGGTCCGAACCGACCACCCGGTGGCCGTTTCGGACGTCGCATCAGAATCCGAGGATGAGGCGGAATCGGTCATAAGAGTCAGGAGCAAACACAAAACCGTGGAAACGGACATCCTTTTCCACCGAGAGCACACGATAAGAGTCCCCTCCAACTCCCCGTCCGGCCGTCCGTTCACGACCTCGATTGGTTTGGACAGTCAGGATCGACATCGTTACGATCCTCCCAGGCAAAGTGGGCCCTCATTCATGCCCTCGGTGCGGCGTACGTTCCTCCGATTCGGTCAATTTCCAGGCGAACATTGCCTGAGCGTTCCCTTCAACTCGACCTCCCGGTGACAATGAGCCGAGCATTTTGTAACGGTTTAGTTGAAAGTGGATGGGTTCACATCTTTATTGGAGCCGATGAAGTTTTGCCTTCTTCTCGCTCCCACTACCCATGCGTCCCGTTTCCCGCCTTCTCCTGAGCTTCGGCCTGGTGTGTGTTCTCGGAAGCGTTTTCGCGCCCGTCCACGCCCAGCAAGAGGGCCCGCCCACCGACCAATTTCCCGTCGCCACCCATCCGGACACGACGTACCTGCCCGAGGGCTTAGAGGCGACCGTGTGGGCCGAGTCGCCGCAGCTGTACAACCCAACAAACATCGACGTGGGACCCGAGGGACGCATCTGGGCCGTGGAGGTGGTGGACTATCGAAACTTCAACAATTCCCCCGATGGCCGCCGCTCTCACCCCAAGGGCGAACGCGTCGTGATCCTCGATGATACCGACGGCGACGGGCGGGCCGACGAGTCGAAAACGTTCGTGCAGGACGACGCCCTCACCGCACCGCTCGGCATCGCGGTCTTCGGCAATCAAGTGCTGGTGTCGGCCTCGCCGAAAATCTACCTCTACACCGATACCGACGGCGACGATAAGGCCGACAAGCGGGAGGTCTTCCTCTCCGGCTTCGGTGGACTCGACCACGACCACGGGGTGCATTCCATCTCGGCCGGGCCTGGGGGACGCTGGTTCTTCACCACGGGGAACGCCGGCCCGCACATCGTCACCGACAGCGCAGGATGGACGCTCCGCTCCAGCAGCATTTACTCCGGCGGCACGCCGTACATGGAGGACAATCAGCCGGGCCTGGTGAGCGACGACGGCCATCTGCATCCGGGCGGCCTCATGCTCCGCATCCGCCCGGACGGCACCGGCCTGCGGGTGATGTCCGACAACTACCGGAATCCCTACGAGGGCATGCCGGACTCCTACGGCAACATCTGGATGAACGACAATGACGACGACGGCAACGCCTCTACGCGCGTGCTCTGGGCCATGGAGGGCGGCAACTACGGCTACTTCAGCCAGGACGGCTCCCGCTACTGGGGCGCCGACCGCCGGCCCAACCAGAACACCTTCACGGCGCACTGGCACCAGGAGGATCCGGGCGTACTGCCCGCCGGCGATAAGACCGGGCCCGGCGCCCCCACGGGCCTCACCGTCTACGAGAGCAACAAGCTGGGCGAGGAGTTTCGCGGTCTGTTGCTGAGCGAGGACTCCGGCAAGAACACGGTCTTCGGCTATCGACCCTCGCCCGACGGCGCCGGCTTCGACCTCGACAAGACGAGCTTCTTCAGCACGCTCCCCGACTCCACCGTCCTCGACCCGGACTCCTACGAGAACTGGGACGTGGACGACAAAACTAGATGGTACCGCCCCAGCGACATTGCCATCGGCACCGACGGGTCCATCTACGTGGCCGACTGGTACGACGAGCGGGTGGGTGGCCACGCCATGACCGACTCGACCGGCTATGGCCGCATCTTCCGCATCCACCCGGAGGACCGTGAGCTGACCACGCCCGATCTCGACCTCAGTACCACGCAGGGACAGCTGCGAGCACTGAAGAACCCGGCGAAGAACGTGCGGTACCTCGGCTTTCGAAAACTACAGGCACAGGGCGATGCCGTGCTTGACGAAGTCGCGGGCCTGCTCGACGCCGAGAATCCGTACCACCGTGCCCGCGGCGTCTGGATGCTCGCCAATCTCGGTCCGGAGGGACAAGCCCGAACGGAAGAGCTCCTCGATCACTCGAACCCGCGCATGCGGACGACGGCGTTCCGGGCCTTGCGGCAGGTACAGGACACGAGTACCGTGCTCGACCACGCCCGTACGCTCGGCAGCGATCCGTCCCCGTCCGTCCGGCGGGCCGTCGCCCTCTTTCTCCGCGACGTGCCTCTTGCCCAAAGCGAGGATTTGATGGTCACACTCGCCCGCCACTACCATCCGGGCGATCGGTTCGCGCTGGAAGCGTATGGGCTGGCGGCCGAAGGGGAAGAAGACGAGGTCTACACCCTCCTGAAGTCAGCACTCAACCCGTCCAGTCCCGCCGAGTGGAGCCGGACATGGGCCGATCTCGTCTGGCGCCTGCATCCGCCCGACGCGGTGGACGCCCTTCGCGAGCGAGCGTCCTCCCCGTACGTGAGCTGGGACGAGCAAAAGCGCGCTATGGTCGCACTGGGCTTTATCGACACCCGGGAGGCTGTAGACGCGATGACGGCGCTTGCCGAGCAGACCGACCAATCTCGCGTGGCCGAGCGGGCCCGGTGGTGGCTCGACTACCGCCGCACCAACGAGTGGCACGACCTGAAGGACTGGGCCGCTGAGGACACGTTCGGCCCCGCCGACACGACACTAGCGAAGATGACGTCCTTCAAAGAACAGCTCCTCGACGACCGGGCCTCCTCTGCCAAACGCACGCAGGCCGCCGTCCAGATGGCCACGGAGCCCGCGGGCGGACGCCTGCTCATGCAGCTCGTCATTGAGGAGCGCCTGCCAACCGTCGTCCGCGACTCCGTGACGGCCCACATCTACGACAACCCGGACCGTACGGTGCGGACGCTCGCGAATCGCTACATGGAGCGCCCCGGTCCACAGCCGGTGACGGTCGAGGACGTGCCGGCGGAGGGCTCCGCGCAAACGGGGCAGGTCACCTTCTACCAGAAGTGTGCTTCCTGTCACCGCGTGGGGCAGGCCGGGCAGGACGTGGGGCCGCCGCTCACCAATGCCTGGCAGATGTTTGGGCGCAACAGCATGATTCAGGCCATCCTCCACCCCGACGACGGCCTCGCCCACGATTACCTGCCGTCCATGGTCTCCACCACCAATGGGGACGTGCTCTACGGCTTTCTCATGGCCGAGAACGAGGACAACATCGTCATTAAGGATCCGCACGGGCGCCGGCACGTCGTGGAAAAATCCCGCGTCGCGAGCCGCAGACAGCTGGAGGTAAGCCTGATGCCCGGCCCGAAGGAGCTTAGACTGTCGGAGCAGGAGGTGGCCGACCTGGCCGAGTTTCTTCGGAACCAGGGCGCGAGCGAATAGCCTACGGCCGCGGTGAAAGGACGACCTGTGTACCTTTGCGAGATTAATCGCAGGACCGACACCGGGCTATTCGTCCTCTGAAAAGATCTAAATCCTCTTCGTAGCGCCGTTGGACTCCAACGGCGCTACGACGGGGGCTTGCTCTCGTCCGGCGGACAATCTTGCAACCCCATAGCAGGTCGTCCTACTCCGCCATCGATGAGTACGTTGGCGGGAGAAGGACGAGAGCACCGGGCTGGTGCTCAAGCATGAGGCGGAGGAACGTCAACTCCGGATTGTCCTGAGCGGACGCCTTCTCTTCGATCGTTGAATCTGCAAATATAGAGTCGAGGAGGCCGGGCAGCATTTGCCCGAAGTTGAACGCTCCCGAATAGGGATTCACTTCTCGAACCGACGATTCGTCCGGCGCAAGCCCCGCAGCCGTTCGAGCGAGCTCTACCGCCTGCGTCAGCCCGCCGATCTCGTCTACCAGCCCCACCTCCTTGCCGTCGAACCCCGAGTAGATCCGCCCCTCGCCGACCTCCCGGATGTGCGCGACGGTCGTGTCGCGTCCCTCCGCAACCGTCGCCACAAACTGGTCGTACTCCTTCCGAATGACAGTTTCCACTCGCGAGAGCTCCGCATCGGTGAGCTTGCGGGTGGGAATCGAGACGCCCAACAGCGGAAGCTGAAGCCCCTTGAAGAGGCCTGCCCGCTCGCCCCGCTTCACCACGTCGCTCGACAACCCCGTCTTGTCGCCAAACCCCTGGTCGTAGATCCAGCCGCCGATGACCCCGATCGAGCCCGTCACAGTGTTCGGCCCGGCGAGAATCGTGTCGGCATGCGTGGAGACCCAGTAGCCCCCCGACCCGGCCAGTTGCCCCTGACTCACGATAACCGGCTTCTCTTTCGCCAGCATCTTGACGGCCTCGCCCACCTGCGCGGCGGCCACCGGCGATCCGCCCGGCGAATCGACCCGAAAAACCACTGCCGCCACGTCGTCGTCTTCGCCCAGGTCGCGAATTTGCTTACTGAGCTTTCGGCTGCCCATGCCGCCGTCCACCTGCGTGGCGCCGATGCCATAGACGACGGCGATCTCGGGCTTCGCTCCCCACTCACGAGTCGCGGTCGCAATCTCATTAAGGCCGTCGGCGTCGATCGATGAGGTTTCCTCAGGCGTGACGCTCTTCAACAATTCATCGCGCTCGTGCCAGCGGGCCAGCGTGTCTACGAGGCCCGCCTGCTGGGCCTCTCGGGCCGTGAGGATCGTTTTCCGGTCGATGATGCGGTCGAGCGAGTCGACACTCAGGGCGCGAGAGTTCGCCACGGCGTCCCGCACGAGTTCATACTGATCGTCCACGTACTGCTGACGCTGAAGGCTGTCGGCTTCGGAGTAGTCTGTACGGGAGAATTGCTCGAACGCGGACTTGTACTCGAAGAAGCGCCACGCCTGCACGCCGAGCCCGAGCTTGTCGAGCGTCCCCTTCACGAAGGTGCGGCTCGACGCGTATCCCGGCAGCGTGAGGAGTCCCTGCGGATCGAGGGCCACGACGTCCGCCGCGCTAGCAAGATGGTAATTCGTGAGGTCGGCGCTCTCCATGTGAGCAACCACCGCCACGCCGTTTCGCTGGGCCGTCTCGATGGCGGTACGAAGTTCCCAGGCAAGCTCCGGCGAGACCTGGAGGTCGGATAGGTTGAGCGCAACGGCCGTAACTCGATCATTTTCTCCTGCCTGCTGGAGGGTGCGCAGGATCTCGTAGAACCGGACGGATGCGTCTCCAAACAAGTCTCCGTACCGGGCCTCCTGATAGCGCACCGGGCCGTCCAGCGACAGTTCGACGTGCTCCTGCCCGTCCCGGACCGCCTCGGCGAAGGCGCTGGGCTCATAGTCGCCCGCCCGAATGCGATTCACTTGCCGGGTGTAGCTTCCGCTCGGGTCGACGCGAGATTCGCTGTCGACGCCCGCCCGCCCAAGCTCCACCCGCAGGCCGACCGAGAACGCCTCACTCTCGAACAAGCGTCCCCGCAAATCGAGGCCCGGAATCACTTCGACCGCCGCCCCGACACTCCACGGCACGTCCGCAAGCGCCTGCCCGTCGCTCCACGCGGCGTCGGCAAAAAGAGTAAGTCGAGAATTTCCGAGAGGTCGCACCCCAAGCTCACCAACCACCTCCCGGTCGTTCGTCTCCAGGGCCACGTTGCCCACGAGCCCGACCGAGAGATATGAGCTGGGGCGCGCAATCGTCCCGACCGTGAGCCGGTTGTAGCGCCCGAGCGCCGTGGCGTCGCCCGAGAATCCTTGATACCCCATCCCGAAGGCCGCGTCGCCGGTTCCGCCGGACAAACTTAGGTGGTACCCGGTCGTGCGGAGTGGTCCGGTCGTGCGTCGAAGGATCCCCGCCCCCAATCCGCCGGCACTCGTAAAGACGCCCCAGTCATCTACCGACGCCGCCGCTCGCCCATCAGTGGACCAGGCCGCCACGAAATGATTCCCCGCCAGCGACGGGACTGCCGGATTGCCGTAGCCCAACAATCCCTCGCGGAAACTCGCGGGGAGCGCTCCCAGTAGATCGGTGGTCTCGTAGTAGGAGACCATGTCGGGGCGGGGGGTCACTTGTCCGTGCGACGTACTGCCCCCAATTCCAATGAGCATCAGCAGGGCCAGCAACAGGGATCGACGTGTGAGCTCTTTCATGATGTGCGACTCAAAACAAATGGACGTGTGCAGGAAAACAGAATACGTACCCATCCTCGGCGATGCCAAAGTCTATCCTAACGGAATGGGACCTCTCGGATCGTGGCGACTCGTGTTTGCCGCCGAAACGCAAAGTTTTCTTTAGGATTGTGACGATAAGGATGGGACAAACGGGGGTTCGGAACGTCGGCGAAGGTCCCGATGTTACAGCCCTCGGTTTTGAAACGATAGTTCCTTACTCCTGACAACTGATGGACGCCTTTCGCTCCGTCATAGCGGCCTGGGGATCAACTGCTCCGAATGCATCCGGAGCCTGTTGTTGGTGTCTGTGCTCCCCCGAGAGGCTGCGTCTACATGACGGTGCGTCCGTCCCGCGGTAGATCTCCGCGTCAAATATTCTGGAGTCTGCAGCCTCTCCGGTCTCCGCCGTGAGAGGCTTTTTTCGTTGCCCCCTGGATGCTTCCTTCTGCAATGCCCCCACACTCGCCTTCCGCTCCCCCCTCCGCCGGCCTCGCCGCAACCTCCCCGTCCGGCGTGGTCGACAATGTAGGTGAGACGCCCCTCCTGCGCCTCGACCGTGTGACGGACGATCTGCCGTCGACCGTGACGGTGTGTGCAAAAGCGGAGCATCTGAATCCCGGGGGATCCGTGAAGGACCGTCCGGCCCTCCGCATGATCGAAGAGGGGTTGGAGAGCGGCGCCTTCGAGCCGCATCAGACGCTGATCGACGCGACGAGCGGCAACACGGGCATTGCCTACGCCATGATTGGGGCGGCGATGGACCTCGACGTGACGCTCGCCCTTCCGGAAAATGCCTCGGAGGAGCGGAAAAAGGTGCTGCGCAGCTACGGCGCCGAGCTCTTGCTGACGGATCCGATGGAGGGCACCGACGGAGCGCAGCGGCACGTGAAGGAGATCGTGCAAGAAAAGCCCGATCGCTACTTCTACCCCGATCAGTACAACAACGACGCCAACTGGCAATCACACTACGACGGCACGGGGACCGAAATTTTGGAACAGACCGATGGCGAAATCACGCACTTCGTCACGGGCCTCGGCACGACGGGCACGTTCACGGGCGTCTCGCGCCGCCTCAAGGACTACGACAATTCCATCCAATGCATTGCGCTGCAACCGGAAACGGCAATGCACGGAATGGAGGGACTGAAGCACATGGAAACAGCGATCGTCCCGGGCATCTACGCCCCCGACGAGGCCGACGCGCATATGACCTGCTCGACCGAAACGGCCTACGCCATGACCCGCCGTCTGGCCCGCGAGGACGGACTGCTCGTCGGGCCCTCGGCCGGAGCCAATGTGGCGACGGCCCTCGAGGTGGCGCGGTCGCTGGACGCTGGAGTCGTGGCAACAATCCTCTGCGATACCGGCACACGCTACCTGAGCGACGACTTTTGGACTGAAGAGTGAATCATGAAGCGCGATCCGTGAGTGTTTTCACTCGTCACGCTTCATACATCAATCCCCCCTTTTCACCGACGCATTCCCCCAATGGAAACGACCGAACCGGTCCTCAACGACATTCGTGCTCATGGCGCCGACGCCTACCCCGAAGAGGGCTGTGGCTTTTTGCTCGGCACCGTAACCGACGACGGCGAGAACCGCGTGGTGACGGCGCGGCGAGCCACAAATCGGCGGTCTGAGCGCCGGACGCGCCGCTACCAGCTGACGGCGGAGGACTACCGCGAGGCGGATCAAGCCGCACGCGAGCAGGGGCTCGACGTGGTGGGAATCTACCACTCCCACCCCGACCATCCGGCCCGTCCGTCCGAGACGGATCTAGAGGATGCCACCTTTCCCGGCTTCACCTACGTCATCGTATCCGTCCACGACGGCGATCCGAAGAACCTGACGGCCTGGACCCTCGCCCCGGACCGCTCCGAGTTTCAGCGTGAAGAGGTCGCCCTCCATGCCCTTGAAGCTGCCTAGACGACAACGTCCAACACTCACTGCTTCCCCCTCAACGTCCAACGTCAACACATGTCAACCACTGAAGCAACTGTCGTCACTGTTCGCATCCCCACGCCCCTTCGCTCGGCCACCGACGGCCAGAGCACCGTGGAGGTCGAGGGTACGACTGTGGACGACGCGCTCCGCGCACTCGTGGACGAATACCCCGACCTCGCCGACAATCTCTACAACGAAGATGACGAGCTGCGCCAGTTCGTGAACGTCTACGTGGACGACGAGGACGTGCGCTTCGGCGATGGCGTGAACACAAAGCTGGAGTCCGGAAGCGAGATTTCCATCGTCCCGTCCATTGCCGGCGGCTGAACAGTTTACATTCGGAGTGCCGCATGTTAATCGGTGTAGCTGCGTTTCGCACGCCGAGTGTGGTTCGCGCTCATCGATTGTGCGTATTGCGTGTTGCGTATTGAGCCAAACCGTTGTCTCATACATTCCGCACGGAATACGAAATACGCAATACGAAACGACTTCCCGAATAGCAGATCAACCTGAGCACATGGCTACTACTACCGCAGAACCAAAACAGCAAGAAGCGGAGCTCTCCTCGGAGGAGCTGCAACGCTACAGCCGGCACCTTACGCTCCCGGAGTTTGGGCGAGAGGGCCAGCAGAAGCTTAAAAATTCCTCTGTCCTCCTCGTGGGGGCCGGAGGACTGGGCTCTCCAGCGGCCACGTATCTGGCGGCAGCGGGCGTCGGGCGCATCGGCCTCGTCGACTTCGATACGGTCGAGGCGTCTAACCTCCAACGGCAGATTCTCTACGGCACCAGCGACGTAGGGCGCCCCAAGCTAGAGGCGGCGTCCGAACGCCTGAACGACCTCAACCCGCACGTCGAGATCGAACGTCACGAGGTCCGCCTCACGAGCGACAACGCGCTCGACATCATCGACGACTACGACGTGGTGGCGGACGGAACCGACAACTTCCCGACCCGCTACCTCGTGAACGATGCCTGTGTAATGACGGGAACGCCGAACGTATACGCATCCATCTTCCGGTTCGAAGGACAAGTGTCCGTCTTCGCCACCGAGGACGGCCCCTGCTACCGCTGCCTCTACGAGGAGCCGCCCCCTCCGGGCCTCGTCCCCTCCTGCGCCGAGGGTGGCGTGCTCGGCATCCTGCCCGGCTTCATCGGCACCCTTCAGGCGACGGAGGTCATCAAGGTGCTCACCGGCATTGGGAAGCCGCTCATCGGACGCCTGCTGATGGCGGACGCCCTGGAGATGAACTTCCGCACGCTCAACGTGCCGACGAATCCCGAGTGCCCCGTCTGCGGCGACGACCCGTCGGTGACGGAACTGATCGACTACGAAGCATTTTGCGGCATCAACTTCGACGGCTCCGAAAACGGTTCTTCCGACGACGTGTCTGACTCTGACGATTCAGTCCCCGAGATTTCCGTGCACGACCTGAAGCAGCGCCGCGACGCGGGCGACGCCCCGTTCGTGCTCGACGTGCGCGAACCGTACGAGGCCGATATCGCGAGCATCGGCGCCGACCAGCTCATCCCGGTCGACCAGCTGGAGGAGCGTCTCGACGAACTGGAGGTGGACAAAGATGAGGAATTCGTCGTCCACTGCCGCTCGGGCGGCCGCTCGGCGAAGGCCACGAAGATGCTGCGCGAGAAGGGCTACAAGGCCTCAAACCTCGCGGGTGGCGTCCTTGCCTGGAGCGACGAGATTGACCCGGACGTGCCGCAGTATTAAGCGCGCCCCCTTTTCCCGTATCATTTCCCCGTTGGACGCTGGAGGCGTCTGACGGGGATTTTTTTGGAGGGGACTCAGTGCCCCTCACGTCGAGCCTCCCCGCGAGCCGTTCTGCTCAATGTAGGTCGTTGGCGAGCATCCTTCGTGCTTTCGGAAGGACTGTGAAAAGTGGGAGGCCGACCGAAAACCGACCGCTGCACACACGTCTACCACCTTCGTATCGCCCGCCTCGAAGTGGGCCTTCGCCCGCTCGATCCGACGCTCGCGGATGAGGGCCGCGGGCGTCGTGTCGGCCGCGGCCTTCACCCGACGCGTCAGATGCCGCCGGCTCAACGACATCGCATCGGCCAACGCGCCGGCCGTGAAGTCCGGATCGTGGAGTCGGCGCTCGATCGTCTGTACGACCTCCTTCAGAAAGTCCCCAGCCGCATCAACGTAATCTGGAAGCCCTCGTGTGGGCAGATATCGTTCCAGATGCTGTTGAAGCTCATCGAGCACAAAGGGCTTCTGCAACACGACGTCGACCTCCGGCTCGGGCCGAGAGGCAGATGCCGCTGTGCGCTGCTCTCGGTTTTCTCGTCGGAAATCCGTTGCGTCTGCCTTCGGAGAGGAGTGGATGCTCTGCCGTGCCCCCCCTTCTCTCGACGCCGGCGACGGCTGCCCATTCTCGTCTTGTGCCGAAGATGACTCGGCGCCCTGAGATTCGCCCGGTCCTCCTTCCAGCAAAATGACAGGAATCGAGCGAACGTCCGTCGACTCCTTCACCCGACGCCCCAGTGTCCATCCATCCGGACCGGGCATCTCGGTGTCACTGAGCAGGAGGTCCGGCTGGCTCTCCTGTACCTGCTGCCATCCCTCGTCGCCATTCCTCGCTTCGATCACGCGGTAGTGGTCGGCAAGTTGTCGGCAAAGAAATGCGCGCATCTCATCGTTATCCTCGACGACGAGAACCGTCGCTGGGGCTACGGTCATGTTGAAATGGGATGGGTCGATATGGAGTGTGCCTCTTCCTGTGCGGGCATCGGTCGGGGCCGAAGAGGAACGGGTCCCAAACGGGGCTGCCGTTCACACCCGACGCTTTTCCTAAACACCCGTTTACAAGTTGGGCTCATCGAAATGGTTGTACACACCCGTAAGAAAGGAGACCTCAATCCCGATATTGAGACAATTCCTGTATCGAAAACGACGATTTCGGGCAAAAGCCCCCTCATGCCCCCATTCTCGACGGTTATCCTCTTACAATCTCCCTGAACCTGCGCGACTCCAGCCTGCGCTATTCTTCTGACTGTGTCTCAATGTATTCCGACGGCGTCATGCCGGTTGCCTTCCGAAACGATTGCGAGAAGGAAGACGGGGACCGGTACCCCACCGCGTAGGCCACTTCTGCGACCGACTCGGCCTGAGAGAGCAGGGATTTTGCCCGTTCAATCCGCAGCTGATAGATGATGTCTCCGGGCGTCTCCCCCACGGCGTTTTTTAGTCGACGCGTCAGTTGGCGACGACTCATGGCCAGAGCGGAGGCGAGGTCGCCCACCGTAAAGTCCGGATTCTCCAGCCGTCCCTCTACCGCCTCAATCACCTGTTCCAGTATCGGGACCGCCTCCTGGTCCACCGCAGTCAATGCGTCTAACCCCTCCAGTTGAACCTCCTCCTGATAGCGTCCCTTTAGGTGACGGCGTGCCGCCAAGTGGTTTTCGATTCGCTGACGCAACTCCTCGGTATCGAAGGGCTTGGCCACGTAATCATCGGCCCCTGCCTCTAATCCCTCTACGGCAGCTGCCCCCCCTGCCCGAGCCGTCAGGAGTAGAACAGGGACTGTGCGCAGAGTATCGTCGTTCTTGATGCGCTTGCAAAGCTCAATTCCGTCTACCTCCGGCATCATGACGTCGCTTACAACCAGGTCCGGAGGCTCCGCCTGAACTTCCGTCCATCCCTCTGCCCCATCGGCAGCCTCCCGCACAGTCCACTGCGTAGACAGTTCGTCCCGGAGATAGGCCCGCATCTCCGCATTATCCTCGACGACGAGAAGAGTGGGCTTCTCGTCTCTGTCTTCTCTCCCCCGTCCCGCGTCGGTCTTGTCCGTCGCTCTACTCCCGACTGCCCCTATTCGCCCCTCCTCTTCCTCCTTCCCCAGCTTCCTGATTCCGTTTTTCTCTTTTTCCGCCCTTGCACGCGCGACCGGCACCAGCGGCAGCCGAACGATAAACGTCGCCCCCTCTCCCGGCATGCTTTCCACGTCGATTGTCCCCCCGTGCAGCTCCACCAACTCTCGACTCAGTGCGAGCCCGAGCCCCGTTCCCTGCTGCTCTCTCGTGTCGGAGTCGGACGACTGATGGGCCTGTTCGAACCGATCGAAAAGGGTCGGCTGGACCTCGGGATCAATTCCCGGCCCCGTGTCCGACACTTCGATGCGGGCCACACCGTTGGTCGGGAGATCGTCATTCGACAGGCCCTCTTCAGCAGTTTCGGACGGGCCGTCGGGAGCCCGTCTCTGCGTAACGCGGACCGTCACCCGTCCCCCTTCTGGGGTAAACTTCACGGCATTGCCGACCAGATTACTCACGATCGTCTCCACCTTTTCCGGATCAAACTGCGATTCGACGGGGGCATCTGGCGTGTGCACCGACAGGTCAATGTCTTGCTGCTCAGCCTTCGACTGGAACGCCGCCGCAGAGCGCCGGACCCAGGCCGCAAGGTCCCCGGACCGCCGCTCCAGCTCCATCTCTCCGGCCTCCAGCGTGGCCAGGTCCAGGAGTTGATCGATCAGGCGCTGAAGCCGTTCGGCACTGCGGGTCATGCGCCGCACCTGTCGTTCCGAAAACCTCACGCGCCCGTTGGCCGCCTCCCGCAGAGCGTCGCGCAGAGGACTCAAAATGAGGGAAAGAGGCGTCCGAAACTCGTGGCTGACGTGGGCAAAGAATCGGTTTTTTGCCTCGTCAAGCTCCGCAAGGCGCTCGGCCTGCTGCTCGGTCGTTTTCTTCTCCTCGGCCAGTTGCTGCGTGCGCTTTTGCAGTTCATGCGTTCGTTCTTCTACCGCCGTCTCCAACGTCTCCTGCCGTCGACGGAGGCGGTAGGTTCGCCACCGGAATGCCGCGATGCCCACGCCCAGGACCGCCAGCACGACGAGCAGGCGAAACCACCCCGTCTCGTAAAAGTGCGGAGGGATCGTGAACGTGTAATGCACCGGCGATCCGGGCGGCTGTCGTCCGAGCCGCGCCCGCACCTCAAACCGGTAGGTTCCAGGATCTAAATTTGTGTACCGCGTAAACGGGCGGGACGTAGCATCCCAACTCGTATCTCGGGGGAGAAGACGGACCTGATACCCCACCCGGCTCGCGTTGGCAAGCTTGGGAGCGGTATAATCGAAGCCAACGCTTCGCTCTCCCGTGGCCAACAGGGTGTCCGCAAAGAGTGGATACTCCTCCAGATTGACTTCTAGCCCGGTAAGGAGTGTTGGGGGCGAGTGCTGCTCCTCAAACAGGCGATCGGTCGGAAGGCGCGTCACGCCATTGTCGTGCCCCACGAAAAGGGTATCCGGCGTAAAATGTGTGGACAGCACCGTATTTGACCGAAGGCCGTCCGCTCGCGTAAGTTGACGCCGAACGGTGAGAGACGTCGCACTCACCAGATACATCCCCTCTCGTCGCGAACTGGCCAGGATGAGGCTATCCCTGACGGCCTCTGCGCTCCACATCCGATGCTCCTTCAAAATCACACGCCGACGACTCGTGGCAGGATCGATTCGGAGAAGTCCCCCATACGTCGCCGTACACCAAATTTTCCCCGTCGGCCCCACGAGCACCTCCTGAAATTGCCGATACCGATTCTCCTCAAGGGTCGCGAGCGTGTCCACCACTCTTCCGTCAGAAGACCGTCGCCGCAAAAAGTCCCCCTCCGATCGGTGAAGCACGTCCCCATTCGGCAGGAGCCCCAGATCGTGGCGGTGGACGTGGTCGGACGCCCACTGGTCCAATCGTCGGCTCCCACCTGTGCCGTCTGGCTGATAGCGCACGAGTCCATCCTCTTGCAGAAAGTACCCGATCCCGTCGGCCGTAACGACTCCTTCAACCGCATCTTCCGTGGATCGCACCCGGGTCCAGCCGCGGGCTGCTTCCCACCGGTACCAGATCCGCGTCTCCGACGAAAGTGCGTGCAGATACTCGTCTCGGCTCTCTACACGTTGGCGCCATCCGACGAGCCCGTCCGGCGCTACGCGTCGACGGGTCGGACGGAGCTGTAGAAGTCCAGCGCCGTAGGTGCGAACCCACAGCGCGTCTCCCGACGGCAAAAACTGTCCGACATTTAGAACCGGCGCATTTCCGACCGTTTCTACGTGCCGTGCCTCCGGAGCCATCAGATACAGGAGCCCTTCTTTCGTCCCGATCCAGAGCCCCCCTTCCTGATCGTGAAGGACTTCCACCGGCTGTAACTCAGGGAGTCCCTTCTCCGGCCCGAGATGCTCGTGCTCGCGTCCGGTGGACACGTCGTAGCGAAGAAGGGTCTGGTTGCGAGTTACGTACGCCCGCGTGCCCTGAACGGAGAGGTACGTCGGATCCCCGAGGCCATCAAGGGTCGTTCGGAGCGTATCCGCAACGGGATCCAGACGATGAAGCTGTTCCCCCTGTAGAACGAGGCCGGTGCCATCGGCGGCAAACTGCAGGTCGTACCAGAAACTGCCGTTTGGTTGCGGAGTCGCTCCGATAAACTGCACGGATCCATTCGGCTGAAGTCGCCCCGGTCCAAGATGGCCGTCCAGCACCCAGATTGTCCCGTCCGGCCCGAGAGCCGCACTGAAGATGCCCGCTCCGACGTCACCCGCGCCCACCTCTGCAGGACGGATCGGGTAGCGAAATGGCTGTCGTTTGGGAGTGGTCGCGTCGGGCGGAAGCCGCCACACGGCCGTCCGAGTCACGAACACCAGCGAGTCGTCCCGTCGGAGAATCCGCTGAACGAGACGATCGCCGAGGGAAACGGTGCGAACGACGCCATGGTGTCGAACTTTGAGGGCCTCCCCAGTTGACGGTGTGACCCAGACGGCGCCACTGGAAAGCGCCTTGATGGCACTGACGTACGTCGTCCCAATCGAGTCCGGAAGCGGGATGGTTCGCAGCTCCTGGCCGTCGTACACGGCCAGTCCGGTTTCCGTCCCGATCCACAAGAGTCCATTCGGAGACTGCGCCAGCGCCGTGATGTTCTCGCTCGGGAGACCGTCGAAAGATTTGAAGTGACGGTAGGGCACAGTATCGGCCCGAAGGTCCGCCATCCCGCCAACACTTGCCCAAAGCACAGCCAGGCCCATCAGACACATCCCAAAACTCCAGCGAAGGGACGATGACGACATGGAATGAGCACATCTGGTTGGGGTCAGACGGAGAAACGTACCCGGAAGGTACAGATCCAACGCAAGCGGATCATTTCGCACTGCTCTTCGGCCATTCTCGCCGAACTCACTCCGCCGACGGAAGAACGTCGTTCTAACTCCTTCAAAAAAGGATCCCAACGGGAATTAGGGAGTCTAACCTCCGTTTGCTGTAAAGAAATGACAGAAGATGGGTATATACTACCCACAGGACTCTCTCCGTCTCTTTCACAACCCTTTTTGTCCCCTCAAGGACAATCCCAAACGTTCAGGACAGGTCTCGTCATCAGTACCTCCCCGAGACTCAGGAGATGGCACCACTACTGGCCATTTCAGGTGTACGGATGAGACCCTGACACTTCCAGTGATTCAGGGGCCGTTTCCCATTACCGAGAGGCGTTGATGAACTCCTCAATGCCATTTCGGACTCCTCTTACCGCGTCAAACGTGATGGAGGGGACGATTCCACCAGAGGTCGGGAGAATACTGCGCTGAGACTGAAATACCGGCCGAAAAGACTTGGATACCAGAAGCCTCGGTCCGGCATGTTATGTTGGAGATCGCTCCACTTTTCAGGGCGTGAACACACTCTTGACCTGCGCCTGCTGAAATGGGCGGTCAGAGTCGATTGTCCCGCTGAACTCAACGGAATCCTGCCCGGGAATGTCTTTCACTTCAATCCGCACGGTCTCAACAGGAGATCCATTTTCATCATAAAGGGCGACTTCCACCTGGGCAATGCTTAAAGGCTGAGACCGCTCATTAACCAGAGTGCCGGTAAATGACCGTTGTCCGTCCGGTGTTTGGACCAGTCGGGGATTAATCACCTCTAGGTTCGTTCCACTATTCTGTCCGGACCCGCACGCCAGAACGCCTCCCCCAAGAATAAAGAGAAGAACGGCACCGAACAGTCGCTGTATCATCGATTGAGAAGGCACCATGAAGGTAAAATCTATGCAAGAAGAACACATTCCCGGGGTCCGTTGGAAGATCCACTCGGGCGTGTCCCGGCTATTCTCCTGAGCTACGGTTCCACGTGCGCACTCCAGCCAATCACGCTCACACACTCATCAGTTCACTTTTGAACTGCCGAGACAGAAACACGAACCGAGCACCTACGAGATCCGACGTGTCTATTTTTTACGTACAGGCCTAGAGTGCCATCATCTCAAACGTGCGGTCGCCCACGACCTCAAATGGACGAGCCACTGCTACCCGTCCTGCACGTCCTGTAGGTCCGCCAGGTTGTCCCGCAGGCGCTCCAGCTCGGCGGTCGCGTCCTTTTTCTTCTGCCGCTCTCGCTCCACGACCTCGTCGGGCGCCTTGTTCACGAACTGGCGATTGTTGAGCTTCTTCTCGACACTTTCGAGGAAGTCTTCTTTTTCGTTGATCTCTTTTCGGAGCCGCTTGCGCTCCTGTTCCAGATCGATCATGCCTGCCAGCGGCACGAAGACCTCGCAGCGCCCCACCACGACCGAGGCACTCGCTTTCGGTTTATCTGCCCCCGGCTCCACCGTCAGATCCGTGACGCTCGCCAGCTTATCGAAGTAATCGGCATACTGTCGGACCGTATCGGCCAAGTCGTCGGCCCGCTCCGGTACGCTCACGGTAACCTCGATCTCGTGCCCCAGGCCCACGCCGTAGTCGCTCTTGATACCGCGAATCCCTGAAATCATCTTTTGAATGAGTTCGAAGCGCTCGGCCGCCGCTTCGTCCATCAGGTCCGCGTCGACCTCGGGCCAGTCCGCCACAATGCAGGCGTCTCCTTCCTCTCGCGGCCGCACCTTCCACCACAGCTCTTCGGTGATGAACGGCATGAGGGGGTGCAGGAGCTTGAGCAGCGTCTCGTAAATCTCCGTGGCCAGCGCGATTTTCTCCTCACTCATCTCTTCGCCGTGGGGGGGCTTGATGAGCTCCAGATACCAGTCGCAGTAGTCGCGCCAGAAGACGTCGTAGACGCGCTCGGCAATTTCGTTGAGGCGGTACCGGTCGAGGGAGTCGTCGATGTCCTGGATGGCCGTGTTGAGGCGATGCAGCATCCACTGCTCCACGAGCTCCAGCTCCTCGAACGAGCGGGTACGCTCATATTCTTTCGTGGGCTGGCCGTCCGCATCCGTCTCCATGAACTGCCCGAAGACGTTGAACGCATTCCAGATCTTATTGGCGAAGTTGCGCCCCATCTCAAACTTCGAGGGTGCGAGCTTGATGTCCTGCCCCTGCGCGCAGAGAAGCGTGAGCGTGAAGCGCGTGGCGTCGGCCCCGTACTGGTCCACCATCTCCAGCGGGTCGATGCCGTTGCCGAGGCTCTTCGACATCCACCGGCCCTGCTCGTCCTTCACCATGCCCGTGATGAAGACATTCTTGAACGGCGGCTCGTCGGTAAACTGGTAGCCCGCCATAATCATGCGGGCGATCCAGAAGAAGAGAATGTCGTAGCCGCTGACGAGAACGTCTGTGGGATAAAATTTCTCCAGGTCGTCGGTCTCCTCCGGCCAGCCGAGCGTGGCGAAGGGCCAGAGCCAGGACGAGAACCAGGTGTCGAGCACGTCGGTCTCCTGCACCATGCCCTCCTCCGGCTGGTCGATGCTCACTATGTAGCCCTGCTCGGGATCGGCCTCGCCGTTCTCGTCGGTGTAATACCAGACCGGAATGCGGTGCCCCCACCACAACTGCCGGGAGATGCACCAGTCGCGGATGTTCTCCATCCAGCGGAAGTATTCGTTCGCCCAGCGGTCGGGGAAAAACTCGATCTCGTCCTCGCGCACGGCCTCCATCGCCGGCTCGGCCAGCGGCTCCATCTCCACGAACCACTGCCGCGAAATGAGCGGCTCGATCACAGCCTCCGATCGCTCGGAAATCGGCACGTTCATCATGTAGTCTTCGACCTCCACCAGCAGGCCCTCGTCCTCCAGGTCCTCCACAATCCGATCGCGGGCTTCAAACCGATCCAGGCCCTCGTAGGGCCCACCGTTCTCGTTGATGTCCCCCTTCGGACTCATGATCGTGATCTTCTCAAGGTCATGGTCCTCCCCAATCTCAAAGTCCGTCTCGTCGTGGGCCGGCGTCACCTTCAGCGCGCCGGTGCCGAACTCGCTGTCGATCCGGTCGTCGGCGATAATCGGGATCTCGCGATTCAGGAGCGGCAGAATGGCCGTCTTCCCGACGAGATGCTGATACCGTTCATCGTCGGGATTCACCGCTATAGCCGTATCCCCCAGCATCGTCTCCGGGCGCGTAGTGGCGATGGTAACGTACTCCTCGTCCGCATCCTTCAGCGGATACTTGATGGACCACAGGTGCCCCTGTCGCTCCTCGTTTTCGACTTCTTCGTCGGAGAGGGCGGTTTCGTTCTCCGGGTCCCAGTTGACCAGGTAGTCGCCCCGGTAGATGAGTCCTTCCTCGTAGAGCTGGACAAAGACCTCCTGCACAGCCCGCGTAAAGCCTTCGTCCATCGTGAAGCGCTGGCGGCTCCAGTCGCACGAGTCGCCCAGCTTCCGCTTCTGGTCGAGAATGATGTCCCCGTACTCCTCTTTCCAGTCCCAGACCCGATCCACGAATTGCTCCCGGCCGAGATCGTGACGGGTCTTCCCCTCGGTCTCGCGGAGCTCTTTCTCCACCGCGTTCTGCGTGGCAATGCCCGCATGGTCGATGCCCGGCATCCAGAGCGTCTCGTACCCCTGCATCCGGCGAATGCGCGTGATGGCATCCTGAATGGAATCCTGCAGCGCATGTCCGATGTGGAGCCGCCCCGTCACGTTGGGCGGCGGCATCATAATGACGTGCGGCTCGGCGTCGCTGTCGGCGTCCGCCGCGAAGAAGCCATTCTCCTCCCAGTAGTCGTACCACTTTTTCTCGATGTCCGAGGGATCGTAGGCTTTGCTCATCGAGGCGAGCGCAGGGGCAGGGTCGGGCATGGACCGAAGGGGGCGCTGAAAAATGCTGTGTAACCGTAGACGGCGACAGGACGCGCGCCGTCAACTGGATCGTGCGTGCGTTTTAACGTAGGGCGTCACGGCGAGGGATGCCGGACGGAGCCGCTCTATTTTCATTGAATTTGATACCACTTTCGGAAATCCGAGCGCTTCCACGCCCCATTCTGCAGCAGTAACATCTGATCCCCCCGCACGTACCAGGACGACACGTAGCACCGCCCTGCAATCGTGTCGTCCCCATGCGGAGCCCGTCGATTGAGGACTACCTCAAAGCCATCTACAAGCTCGAAGAGCGTGAAGGCTCCCCTCCCGTGTCGACGGGCGACGTGGCGCAGTCGATGGAGGTCTCTCCCGCCTCTGCCTCCAACATGATCAAGCGCCTCGACGATCTCGGATTTTTGACGTACGAGGCCTACGAGGGGGCTACGCTTACGAAGCCGGGCCGCACGGTGGCACTGGAAGTCATTCGGCATCATCGGCTGTTAGAGCTGTACCTGAAGGAGGTGATGGGCTTTTCATGGGACGAGATCCACGAGGAAGCCGAGATTCTGGAGCACCACATCTCCGAGCGGTTTGAGTCTCGAATCGAAGAGATGCTGGGGAACCCGACGCGAGACCCGCACGGCCATCCCATTCCCAAACGGGACGGAACGATGGACGAGCTTCCCACCCGTTCCCTGACAGACTTGACGGAGGGCGACAGCGCTACGATCGATCACATTGCCGACGAGAACGGGGACCTGCTCGATCTCCTCGAACAGCGCGGGTTGCTGCCGGGCGCCCTGGTTGAAATGCAGGAGACGCGTCCGCTTGACGGCCTGTACGTCGTGTCGGTGGAGGGAGAAAAGCAGCTCATCGGCCAGCCGGTCGCCCAAAAGGTCGTCGTAGAAGGCCTTTCCACCCCATAGATCCGCTGCCGGACGCCGTTTCCCTCTCGAACGTGCGGCACTATCCCCGAAGTGGACCGGGAGGTATGCGCCAAGTGACCTCCCGTACGGCCCCTCATGCCCTGAAGACCCGCTCCCCCGTTTCAGTGATTCCGAGACTCGCCCCTGGAAACCGTCTCGATTCACTTCTTTGTCCCGTCTCGGCCGGCGACTTTCATAACGCTGACGAAACATCTTCCGTAGGTTGGAATGCCAGATACTCCGTGAGTCCTTCGGGCCGTTCCTTTCTTGATCCTGCTTATTCAATCCGGACCTGCTCATGGCTTTTCAGACCCAGATCACGACCCGTCACGTAGACGTTAGCGACCGGGTACGCCAGTACGCTGAGGACCGTACCGGAAAGCTCGAACAGTTCTACGACGGCATCACCGATGCGCACGTCATTCTCGGAGAGGATAACTCTCCCGCATCCATGAAAACGGCCGAGATCAACATCGACGTGTATCAGAAGCGCCTCTCGGCGGAGGACAGTGCCAGCACTCACCAGGAAGCGATCAATCTCTGTGTCGACCACCTCCGTCGACAGCTCGAGAAGTATAAGTCGAAGCTCCGAAGCAAAGACAAGGATGCCCACCGGTAAAACGCCGGAGCACTCACCTCCTTCTCGACTCAATACAAATGGGCTCAGCCTGCATCTACCAGGCTGAGCCCATTTTCTGTTTTGTGCAAGCCCACTAGATTCTCTGGTCCCTACGCAGTCTCGCGCAGCGGCTCCACGACCTTTTTCACCGTCTGCGCACTGGACATGATGTAGAAGTGGATACACGGGACGCCTGCCTCCATCAGCTCTTCCGTCTGCCGAATGGCCCAGTCCACACCAATTTTCTCCACGTCTTCGGGCTCGGCGGCATCAACCTCAGCGGTCAACTCCTCTGGAATCTCCGTGTGGAAATACTTCGGCAGGAGCCGGAGGTGGCTCTTTCGCTTCAAAATCTTTACCCCCGGAATGATGGGCACGTCAATCCCCACGTCCCGACACTTCTCCACAAAGTTGAAGAAGTACTCGTTGTCGAAGAACATCTGGGTGACGATGTAGTCGGCCCCGGCCTCCACCTTCTGCTTGAGGCGCATGATGTCCCAGGTCAGGTTGGGCGCCTCAAAGTGCGTTTCCGGATATCCCCCTACGCCGATACAGAAATCCGTGGGCTCGGCATCCTTCAGGTCCTCCAGATACTGACCGTCGTTCATATCGTCAATCTGGCGGACGAGGTCCACGCCGTACTCGTTGCGCGAGCGTCCCCCATCGATGGGCTTCTTGAACCCAGTGTCGTCCCCGCGGATGGCAAGAACATTGTCGATCCCCAGATAGTTGAGCTCAATGAGCGCATCCTCGGTTTCCTCTCGCGTGAACCCACGACACAGAAGGTGCGGCACCGTGTCGATGTCAAACCGGGCCTCAATGGCTGCGCAAAGCCCGATGGTCCCGGGACGTTTGCGCTCAATGCACCGCTCCCACGTGCCGTCTTCCGTTTGTTCGTAGGAGACCTCCGCGGAATGACTCGTCACGTCGATGAACGGCGGGTCGAACGGCATGAGCTCCTCCACCACGTCGAGCATCTGCTCTGCCGACCCCCCGCGCTTGGGCGGAATAATCTCGTAGGAGATCAGTGTGTCCGATGCCCGCTCTAGATGGTCAGTAACCTTCATGCGATGGGTGATTTTCGATGAGCCGTTTGCTTGATTGAGGGGACGGTCTGCATCGACCGCCTATCATACCTTCCACAACTACGGGTGTTCAATGCTTGGAATTGTCTTCACGACTCCCGAAGACGCGTCTGCGTTTCTCTCTCGGCACACCACCGGGAATCATACGCTTGAGGAAGGAGCGCCGATTGAACTCGACGATTTACTGGTTGCGGTGACGGGACCTGGAAAAATCAAATCCACACTCGCCGCCGAGCGACTACTGAGAACCCACTCTCTGGACGCGCTCGTGCATACAGGAACGTGCACGGCCCTAGCGGAGGAGCTTTCGGTGGGAACGGTCGTCGGGGCGTCCTTCGTACTTGAGGGCGATCGGGTTGAGCTCGAAGCCCCAACCTATCCCCGCATGCCACTTGAGTGCCCGTACGACGTGGATGTCGAAGGGACACTGGTGAGCCAGGACCACACGCCGGACGATGGGGACGGGCTCAGTTACTGGGCACGCCTGGCGGACGTGCGGGATCAAACTAGTTACGCAGTTGCCTACGTGGCGGCGCAGCACGGGGTCCCCTGCCACGTCGCCAAGGTGGTGCACTCCCACCTCGGACAAGAGCCGGACGCGACCCCGTCCTCTTCGAAGGCAATTGCCTCATTTCTGCACCCAGTCGTCGAGGCCGCAACTCCAGCGGCGGAGTGACCACCGTCTGCTAGACGCGTTGGGACCGATTGTCGGTGGTCCGGCACGCCAAAGGCGCTGGGGCCGAATCCAACACGTTGACCTGAATGCTTCAGAAGCTGGTGAGCAGATGCGAAGACGAGACACAGTGGTCGAAGCTGCAAAATGGCGCCCAAATGAGGCTGGCACGCTAGCGTGCCTCTAGCGGAGCTACCGGGCCAGGAGATCGCGATCTCCAATGCAGAAGTCATTTTGCGCGAGATCCACGAAGTCGCAGCGCCCTGAGCAAGGCGATCCAGGCAATCTTTGATTGCTAAGATCGCCAGCGAGGAAGCACTCTTGGGGTGGCCGTAGATGTCTC
>JAHENZ010000216.1 GCA_018609755.1 Salinivenus sp.
CCGTCGTGGCGTGGATCCGACGGCGCATCTGGCGTGGATGGACGGCAAGCTCGTGTTCGAGAACGCTCCCTTCGAAGAGGTAATGCGAAAGCTGGAGCGGTGGTACGGGATCGAAATTTCTCTTCGACAAGGGATGTCGTCTCCGGAAGGAAGTTTCAACGCTCGGTTTGCGGAAGACCAGCCGTTGCCGGAAGTGCTGGACTTGGTCAGTACGGTGTTCGGGCTGAGATATCAGCTCAATCAGAAAACAGTGCGCTTCGTGCCTGAGGAGTGACGGCCCGAAGAGCAGGATGGCGTTCTGCTCATGCTTTACTCGCCGATTTCGTTATTGACTCGATCATCGAATCGATGGATACGTCCGTTATGTTACGATCATTGTCATTATTCTCGCTCAAGGAAGCGGTTACAGCGGGGGTGTTGTGCTTGCTGGGCGCGGGCTTGTTGGGAGGCACCGCGGCCCATGCACAGACGACCTACGCGGCCCGGACGGCTCCCGGGGGCGTGCATGAGCAAGAAGAGGCCTCGGACCGCCCTCCCGTTTTTTCTACTCTTCAGGATACGGGAGTCCTGCCCTCGAGCACGGAAGTACCAACCCTTACACAGGTCATTTCCGTCAACCTCACGGACGTCACGCTGGAAGAGGCGCTCAACCACGTGGCTGCCAAGGCCGACCTCGACATCGGATACCTTCAGGAAACGGTGAGCGGGCGGAAGAGCGTCACGATGCAGGCCGGGTCAATTTCGGTCGGCGATGCATTCCGCAACATTCTGGAGGGAACCGATCTCCGTCTCGTGTCGACCACGGGGGGGCACCTGGCCCTGGTGGAGCGTTCGGAGCCCGAGCGGGTGGAGCCTCAGAGCTTCCGTCGACTCGAAAGACCTCGGGTGCCGGCTCGGCTCGCGGAGAACGCAGAAGCGAACAAGGGGGCACTGCAAACCGGCACAATTACCGGGACCGTCACGGACGCAGAGACGGGCAATCCGCTTCCGGGGGTAAACGTTATGATCGTGGGGACGACGCAAGGGGCCGCCACGGGGGCACAAGGGCAGTACACCATCTCCGGCGTGGAAGTGGGGACGTATGAGCTTCAGGCGTCCTTCGTGGGGTACGACAGCGTGACGAAATCGAACGTTGAAGTGAACGAAGGAGAGACGACGACGGTGAATTTCAATCTGCAGGTGTCCGCGCAGCAGATGGAGGACGTAGTCGTCGTAGGGTACGGCACGCAACAGGAGGAGACGGTGTCGGGGGCCGTGTCTATGGCCGACGCCGAGACGATTGAAGAGATGAATCCGGCCACTCCCACGCAGGCGCTCCAGGGCGCCCTTGCGGGAGCATCCATCTGGGACCAGGGAGGTGCACCCGGTAATGAGGAGGTCATATGGCGTATTCGAGGGCATACCTCCTACACCGGGGACGCCGGGGAATCGAAGCTCCAGCCGCTCGTGCTGATCAATGGGATTGAGGGAAGTATTTCGGACGTGAATCCCAATAACATCGAGTCGGTGTCGGTCTTGAAGGATGCCTCCGCCACGGCCATTTATGGATCCCGCGCGGCCAACGGGGTTGTCCTCGTCGAAACCAAGAAGGCCCGTGCCGGCGAGTTTTCGGTCTCCTACGACAGTTACGTCGGGGTGGATCAGGTGTCGGAGCAGCCGGAGATGCTGGGGACGATGGAGACCCTGGAGATTATGAACCAGGCGTACGTAAATAGCGGGCGGAATCCGAGATTCTCGGAAGAGGAGATACAGGCCTACCGAGAGGGGCCGGATACGCCCGAGGAGAAGTACGAGAACCCGCCGCTGTATCCGTTTTTCGATGCGCTATATGACCGAGGGGTCGTTCACAATCACAACCTGTCGGCCAGCGGGGGCACCGAGCGCATCAGTGCACGGATGAACTTCCAGTACTCGAATCGGGGCGGAATCATTCCCAGCTTCAATGAGGACGTGAAAGCCGTCAGTGTACAGGCGGACGTCGATGTTTCCGAGCGCATTAATCTGGACGGTCGAGCGCGCTTTCGCCGGTCGACGCGGCAGGAGCCGCAGGCTGCTGATGGCATCTACTGGAACATGTGGCACGGCGGAATGGAGGCCGTTCCCCAGTATCCGGACGGCACCTACGGGCTCACCAGAACGAACGGAGTAAGTCCGCTCGCCCTGGCCGAGCAGTCCGGGACCTATGAGGTCACGTCGAATAAGTTTACTCTCAATCTTTCGGGAGAGGTGCAGTTGCTCGAGAATCTGTCCTACACCATGGATTTTGGGGGGAATGCCAATCTTATTTCCGAGGACGAATTCACGAGAGAGTACGACATCCGCGACTGGCAGACGGGGAATGTTGTCCAGAGCAACGGACCGAACTCCCTCTGGGAATTCAGAAACAACGATCAGACCTGGACCTGGAGAAACCTCCTCAACTACAACGTTTCGTTCGGAAGCAACGACGTTGAGGTCCTCCTCGGTCACGAGCAAACCTGGAATAGTGAGAACTGGATGGACGGCTACCGGCAGCAGTTCTACAACAATGAGCTTAGAGTGCTAGATGCCGGGTCACAGGAAAATCTGGATGCTACGGGCAGTCAGGAAACGATTCGACTGCAATCCGGCTTCGGTCGGGTCCGGTACGTCCTGAAGGATCGCTACATCGCCGAGGCGAGCGCGCGAGTGGACGGGTCCTCGCTCTTTACGGGCGCAGACAACCAGTACAGCTTCTTCCCCTCCTTCTCGCTGGCGTGGCGCATGGACCAGGAGGAGTTCTGGGATCCGATTCGTTCGACCGTAAACAGCTTCAAGCTGAGAGGCTCGTGGGGGGAGACCGGAAACAACACGGTTGATCCCTACACCTTTTTCCAGGGAATCAATCTTGGAACGGGCTACAGCCTCAACAACACGAACGTCCGCACCGCGGCCCCCGGCGCGCTGGTAAATCGCAGCCTGACCTGGGAGACCACCACCCAGTGGAACGTGGGGTTCGACACCGAACTCTGGGATGGATTGATCGGGATGCAATTCGACTACTGGCAGAAGCGAACGGAAGGTATTCTGCTGAACCTGCCGATCCCCGACCTTGTCGGGCTCGACGGTCCGCCCCAGAACGCTGGTGTTGTGGACAATGCGGGCTGGGAGCTGTCATTGTCGCACGCGAATCAGGTGGGCGACGAGTTTAACTACCGGGTGCAGGCCAACCTCTCCAACTTCAAGAATGAGGTGGTGGACCTGGCGCGCACCGGCCCCTTCATCGAAGGAAATACCATTACGCGGGTGGGATCGGCGCTCGGGGCCGTCTACGGCTACGAGACCGACGGCTTCTTCCAGAGCGAAGAAGAGGTGCAAAACTCTCCCACGTTGCGCGAGAAGAGCAACACGTATCCGGGAGACGTGAAGTACGTGGACCGGAACGGGGACGGGAATATTACCCCGGAGGATCGAACCGTTCTCGGCAACCTGGATCCCCACTACTCTTTCGGTCTCACGACGCGGATGGGGTACCGAGGGATCGACCTCAGCGTCCGCGTTCAGGGCGTGGGGAAGCAGAATCGCACGATCTCGGGGGCGCCCTTGGAGTGCGGCAATTGGCACAACCCGGTCGTGGCGGCCTGCAGCGATTACTGGACGGAGGACAATCCGGATGCCAGTATTCCGCGGCCCCAGTTGTATAGTACCAAGAATCACCAGCTCTCTGATCAGTGGATCGTTGACGCGTCGTACGTTCGGCTCAAGAACGTGCAGCTGGGCTACACGCTTCCCTCTTCGCTGACGGACGCGATCAACGCGAATCGGCTGCGGATCTACGCGCAGGGAACGGACCTGCTCACCTTCTCGGAGGCGACGAAGTGGGGCGTCGATCCGGAGCTCGTGTCCGGACGTCAGAACTTCTACCCGCAGACGAGTCGGTACACGCTCGGGTTGAATCTGTCGTTCTGAGCCCACCAGTGAGGGCCCTGTCCAGATGTTTGCGGACGCAAGCAGAATGGGCAGGGCGCTCTCCACGACGACGCCTCTCACCCCTGTTTCTAAGAACCCAGAACTGACTCTATGTTTGTTCGACGGAATATTTTCGTTCGCTCGCTCGTCGTGTCCTTTGTGGCTGCTCTGTTGTTCGCCTCCGGATGCGACTTTTTGGAGACCGAGCCGCCGGGGACGCTCTCGGAGGCTACATTTTGGGAGACGGAAGAAGACGTTCGGGTTGCCACGAACGACCTCTACAACCACCTGTACGGAGAGTACCAATTCGATCTATCGGCACTCTCCGACGAAGCGGTGCCGAACTGGTCGTTCGACAATCTGGCCACCTTTGCGCAGGGCCAGCAGACCTCGGAAACTCTGTTTACGAATAATGATCCCGACTTTTGGGATAACTGGTGGGCCGCGAACTATGATGGCATCCGTGCCGCCAACGAAGTGCTCACCCGTGCTCCCGACATTGAGCAGGGCGACCCGGAGGCCATCAGCGACCACATGGCCGAAGCGCGCTTCATGCGTTCGTACCTGTACATGCATCAAGCCTTCCTCTTCGGAGACGTGCCGCTCATCGAGAAGCCGATCTCCCTCGAAGAGGCCACGGACGTAACGCGGACGAGTCAGAATGATGTCTGGGACTTTATTGCGAGTGAGCTCCAGACGGCCGCCGAGGAGCTGCCGGCGAACTGGAGCGGAGGAAATCAGGGACGAGCCACGAAGGGCGCCGCTCTGGGGATCCGGGCACGGGCCATGCTGTATGCGGCGAGCCGCAACGAGCGTCTCGGGAATTCGCAGGCCGCAAGCGGCTACTACGAGCAGGCCCGACAATCGGCACAGGCGGTAATCGACCTCAATCAATATAGCCTGCACTCCAGCTACGAGGAGCTTTTCACTCCGGAGGCAGAGTACAACGACGAGGTCATTCTGAACAAGGACTTCGTTAAGAACACGCATCCGAACCAGGTGAACGAGTTTTTCGCTCCCGCGTCGATGGTCTCTGGGCGAGGGCAGAACCTCAACGTGCCCACGGCCGACCTCGTGGACGCCTATGAAATGGAAAATGGGATGCCGACGGAGGCATCGGGCAGCGGCTACGACCCGCAGAATC
>JAHENZ010000217.1 GCA_018609755.1 Salinivenus sp.
CCCGGCGTGCCAGGCCCTCGCCGACGAGGGCCACCGCGTGATTGTGGTGGGGCTCGACACGGATTACCGCGCCGAGCCGTTCGACCCGATGCCGCAGCTCATGGCGGTGGCCGAGCACGTCACCAAACTGCACGCCGTGTGCGTGGTGTGCGGCGCCCCGGCCAACCATTCCCAGCGCATCGTGCCGGGCGAGGACCGCGTGCTGGTGGGCGCGACGGAGGCCTACGAGCCGCGCTGCCGCCAGTGCTTCGAGCCGCATTCGGTAGAGGTGGACCGCCCGCGCCCCCACACCGACATGTTTGAACTGGCGTCGGACGAAGACTCTCCGGACAAGGAGCCGTCCGCCTCCGAAGAGGTCTCGTCTCTCGACGGGGAGCAGGCTTAGAACGGCTTGTGTCAGTGCTTCGGAACGCAGGAAAAACGGTCCCTTCGTAGCGCCGTTGGAGTCCAACGGCGCTACGAAGAGAATGTAGACCTTTTCAGAACGAAACCCGGTGTCCCGGGAGATCAGTCCTGCAATTAATCTCGAAAAGGTACACAGATGACCAGGAGCGACGATGGTGGCCGTTTCTAGCGATTAGAGCTAGATATACACGCCGTCCACATATAGCACAATGCGTGCTTAAATAGTCCCTCTACTTTCTCCTTCCGCCGTGTGTCCGAGCATTACCAGCGGGCGAGCAGGCCAAGCGAGACGCCGGTCCGGCGCCGAATGGCGGCGCTGTACGTGGCCGAAGCGGAGACGCCCACGTGTGTGCCGAAAAAGTGACGGAGTCGCACGGACCCGACATACGACTGCGTGTCTTCGAGGGGCGCGGTCGGCTGCGCGTCTTTCAGTTCGATGGTGCGTCCGTAGCCCACCCGCCCCTCGACGTAGGAGTCCGGCGAGCCCAAGTAGTACCGGGCGGCGGCCCGCGGCATGACGGCCCACCGGCCCTCGCGCTCGACGAACGAGGTCTGGACGCGGAGGTACCAGGAGCCGACGTACCGGGCAATCTGGGGGCCCAGCGCGTACACGTCCGTCCCGGCGTATCGACGCCATTCGAACTGTCCAGAAAACTCCCAGGCGTTCACGACCTCATACAGGGCGCCGCCGATGCGGCGTTGGGCCATCGTGAGGGCGTTGGGGGCGAGAGAAGCGCGCACCTGACCGTAGGAGTCGCCCCAGAGGTCGACCCAGTACTGAAGTCCACCCGACCAATCCCGTTCACCGAACCGGCGCTGCTGGGTAAGGGTACCGACGACGGTCCCGACCGGGAGAGGGGTTTCGAGGGAGAGCGATCGGGTGTGCCAGTTTTGAAGCTCGGACACCCACTCGTAGGTGTAGCGCGTCGAGACGACCGTGCGACCCGAGTCCGACGGAAGGGGTGCTTGCTTGGCCTCCAGGGAGGGAACGTCGGGGGCGACAGGAGCAGCCCCGACCGGACCAACGAGGAGCGAAATGAGCAGCAGATATGCCATAAGCTAAGAGGACGTATTGAAGCCCGTTCGATCCATTGCGCCCCAGGAATCGACGTTGCGGAGGTAATTCCACAGTCCCCGCATGCGGTACCAGGCGATGAGCTGGCGATAGCCAAAATTGTCGAGAAACGGGAGGAGAAAAAGCTGGAGAAGATCCGTGGTTCTCTCGTACCGGCGAAACCAAAACTCTTCGAGGGCCACCGCCGCGAACGAGAGGGCCAGGCCGAAAGCAAAGGCCATCATGAAGAAGGCCAGAGTCATCGTGGGCGACAGAATGCCGAGGATCAGTGCGACGACGAACGTCACGTATGCGACGGACAACATCGAAGGCCTTGCGGAGAACCTGGTGGCCGATTGGGGTGATGAGGCCGGTCTCCTCAGCAGTGGAGAGAAACACACTGGGAGAAAGGAGGCCCCTTCCGAGCGAGCACCTCAACCCCGTGCACACGTCCGTCTTCAAGGGCGAGGATGGGCTGGAAGAACGGGACAAACTCCTCCCGAGCCAGGGCCTGCCGAAGCTCCGTGTCCAGCGAAAGTTGCTTCTTTGCGCGGCGCGTCATGCGCTGCTCATAGATTACGAACGCCTGACTTGGAGTCGCTTTGGCCTCGTGTAGGGCCGTGTCGGCGATTCGAAGCACCTCGCCGAGGGTGTCGTACTGAGACAGGCCCATGACGCCCCCGATGCTCGCTGGGGCAAAGACGGTGTGTTCGTCGAGTTTGAATGAAGCGCGGAGAACGTCGGAAAGGTCTGTTTGGAACGAGGCGCCGGCTGAACGACCCCGTTGAGACAAATTCATTCGGGAACGGTACGGTGCATTTGCAGGGAGAAGCGCGAGAGGTAGAGGGATCACCCCACTGGAGAGGCGCTGGTGGAACGAGTAGGGACCTCTTGGCGGGGAGATGCGTCTTTCCCTTCCTGGCGAGACCAGAGAATGGCCTTTCGGTCCGTTTGTGCTTTGGCCTCGTACATGGCCATGTCGGCCACGTGAAGGGCTTCGTCCGCCGTCCCGTAGGAGGAAAGGTGGAGTGCGCCTCCGATGCTTGGGCGAACCTGTATCTCGTGAGGACCGATCTGAAAGGGTTCGTGGAGGGCGTCGTAGAGGCGCTCTGCAATTGTCCGAGCATTCTCGCGTGTGTCGAGGGTCGGAAGGCACACTACAAATTCGTCTCCCCCAATCCGCCCGATCGTGTCCTGGGAGCGCACAACCTCCCGGAGCACGTCGGCCGTCCGAATGAGCACCTGATCGCCGAGCTGGTGACCGTAGTCGTCATTGAGGGGCTTGAAGTCGTCGAGGTCGAGGTAGAGAAGAACTCCCGTTTCCTGATCAGGGGAGTCGGCAATGAGTTCTTGGATCGTTTGCTGGACGACGTATCGATTGGGTAGGTCCGTGAGAGAGTCGTGGTGGGCCTCGTGCTGGAGGTGCGCCTGCTTCCGTCGCTGGTCGGTCACGTCGCGCTGAATGGAGACCCAGTGCGTGACCTCGTCGTCGTTGCGAACGGGGGAAATGTGCCAGGACACGATGTACGAGGTGCCGTCCTTCCGGTAATTGACCGTCTCCGCGTGTACAGAGCGCTCATTTTCGAGTCCCCTTCGAACCTTGTCCAATACAGACTGGCTCGTTTCCGGCCCCTGAAGAATCCGAGGCGACTGTCCGATCACCTCCTCGCGTTCATATCCGGTCATCCGAGAGAACGCCTTGTTGGTCCAAACAATGCGGGGCCCCGGAGGATCGAGCGGCGCTCCCTCGGTGATAATGACGGCGTCCTGGGCCTCCTCGAGCGCGGAGTGCAAATACCCAATCTGGTGTTTCATGCGCCGGGTCTCAAGCAGGTCGACGACCACGTCGGCCAGGGTGGAAAGCTTCTCCCGTTCGGCGTCACTAAAAGATCGGGGCTCCTCGTCGATCAGACACAGGCTTCCGACGTGGAGCCCCCCCTCAACGGCGAGGGGCGCCCCGGCATAGAACCGGACCTTGTCCAATGAGACGTTCGGATTGTACGCGAAGCGCTCGTCTTCCGCTGCGTCTTCGACGACCAGAAGCGACTCGTCGAGGATGGTGTAGGTGCAGAATGAGATCTCCCGAGGGGTTTGTTCGAGGTCCCATCCGCACATCGACTTGAACCATTGCCGATCGTCGTCTACGAGACTCACGGCAGCGGTCGAAACCCCAAAAATTTGCTGGGCCAGAGTCGTGATCTGGTCGAAGAGCGCCTCGGGCTCAGTGTCGAGCAGGTTCAATCGGTGGAGGGCCGCAAGACGTTCGTCTTCATTGTCAGGGATGGGTATATTCACGAGAGGCCGATCGGATTGGACAAAGAGGTCGAGCATCGGTCGTGCACAACCCGAAGCAAGGAGCAAACCACAACCCGCGATTACATGCGATATACGTACGTTAGAGAAATAGAATTAGCTTTCCGAAGCAAAATTACGTGCAACTGCGTATCTATTTCGGGCCGGTTTCGGGCCGGATTCGGGCCGTGTCTTGAGGGTAATTCGAAACGATATCGGGGAGAAGGCCCCGAGTCCCCAACACTCGAGCACGGTGCGCATACGTTTGAATCCGAAGGAATTCGAACGAGATGCTCTTTCTTGCCATGACGCACGCTCGTTCTTCCCCCCCTTCCAACCCACACCCGCGCCGCCAGCCCAAACGACAACCGAAACGGCAGCCGAAGCGCCAACCGAAACGGCAGCCCTCGGAGCCGACGCGTGTGCCCAACCCGACGCGTCGTGAGCCCAGCACGCCGGATCCCAATCGCCGAGAGCCGAGTACGCCGAGCCCCTCGTCGACTGCGGCGTAGAGGGTTCTTGATCTCGGGGCTGAGTGCATCCTCAGTGAATCAAGGGTCGTTTCACGATCGTTCCCTCGTGGCGGCAACCCCCGGAGCAATGGATTTGTGGGAGAGACCTATGTCTAAACAAACGATAGAGGAACGTAGATGAATACGCCCACGACGGACCGCCCCGACACGGCGGACCCCTCTGCGCCGTCCGAAGAGGACGGTCTGCCCCTGATGTCTTTGCCCCGCCTCGACGCACAAACGGGGCGGCAACGCCAGATGCGAGAGGTCATCGATCGTTCGGAGAGCGGAGCACCGGCGGCGGGCGAGGCCCTGCGGGATCTCTTCTCGACCGACGAGATCTTTCACCGCCTCGTCATTGCCGCCGAGGAAGAATTCAGCAGCTCCACGCGGCTCCTCTTCCTCAGTGGACTGGCCGCCGGGCTCTCCATCAGCCTGTCGTTCTTGGGCATGACGGCGCTCACGGCCCTCTGGCCCGGCGAGGCGGCCCGGCTGGTGGGGTCTCTGCTCTACCCGCTCGGCTTCCTCTTCGTGGTCATGGGGCGCTACCAGCTCTTCACCGAGAACACCCTGACGCCGGTCACGCTCGTGCTCACCCGCATTGCAAGCATTCCGCGGCTCCTCCACATCTGGGGCGTGGTGCTGGCCGCCAACGTTATAGGCGCGGCCCTCTGTGCCTACGTGCTCGCGACCACCGGCGTCTTTTCGCCGGAGATGGCAGCGGTGGCGCACGACTTCGGGACGCACTTCCTGGAGATGTCCTGGAGAGACCTCTTCTGGAAAGGCGTCTTTGCCGGGTGGCTGGTGGCCGGAATGGTGTGGCTCAACTACGCCGCCCGCGACATGACGTCCCGCTTCCTCATCACATTCACCCTCATCTACACCGTGGCGGCAGCGGAGCTGGCCCACTGCATCGTGGGATCGGCCGAGGTGCTCTACGTCGTGTTTCAGGGGGGCGCGACGGTCTCGGCGTTCGCCCTCGATTTCCTGGTGCCGGCGGTACTGGGCAACACGGTGGGCGGCGTCGGCCTCGTCGCCATTCTCAACTTCTCTCAAACCCGCGATCGCCGCTTTCCCCACCGCGACTGCGGCCAGCTGGAGCTGACGTGGACCGAGTGGCTCTTCGGCCACTCCGCGGGCCATCCCGAATCGGAGGGGGACGAGGACGATCATCAGCCGCTCGACCCGCCCGTCCAGCCGGAGGACCACACCTACGGCCCCGAGAACGCCCCCGTTATGATCGTCCAGTACGGCGACTACGAGTGCCCCACGAGCCGGCAGATCTACCAGTCCGTGAAGCGGTCGATTATGTCGCTCACGGCCCGGGGAGACGTCGAGGAGCCCCCGGTGCGGTACGTCTTTCGACACCTGCCGCTGCGACAGCGGCACCCGCACGCCGTGCACGCCGGGGTGGCGGCAGAGGCCGCCGCCGAGCAAGGGGCCTTCTGGGACATGCACGAGCAGTTGTTCGCCCACCAGGACCACCTGGAGGACGAGGACCTGCACACCTACGCCGCAGCCATCGGCCTCGACCTCGACCAGTTCGACGCAGACCTTCAGGACGATGCGCTTCACGACCGCGTCATGGCGGATCGAAGTGCGGCCGTGCAGAGCGGGGTGCGCCGCACGTCCAACCTCTTCGTAGACGGCGAGCGGTACCAGGGCGCGCTGACGCCCGACGCCATCGCGCGCGTCATCCGCCGCCGGACCGCCGCGGAGACGCCCCTTCCGGACGATGACGACCTCTTCGAGACGGAACCGGCGCCCGACCTCCCATAACCGGCACAATCACGACCGGGCGGGCTCGTTGACCCATACGCGGGCCGTGCGAGCCGGAATCGTGACGGGCTCGGGCGCTCCGTTGAGGTGGAGCCCGTTCTCGTCGTCGGCGTCGAGGGGCCAGGCCGGACTCAGGGCAGAGGACAGGACCGCATCCGGCGAAAGGTCGACCGTTGCGGCCGTGGTTCCGGCATTGAAGACGACCACCGCCTCCCGCTTATCCAGCGCGCGCCGGAATGCAACCGTGTGCTCGTTCGCGTACAGCCACTCGACCGTGCCGGTGCGAAGCACCTCGTGCTGGTGCCGAAGCGTGATAGCCTGCCGGTAAAACGAGAGTAGATCGGTGTCCCAGTCGTCCTCGTCCTGCGGAAACGCCTCTCGGCAGTGCGGATCGCCGTCGGACGAGAGGCCGACCTCATCGCCGTAGTAGATGCACGGCGCCCCGGGCATCGTCATCAGAAAGAGCGTGGCCTGCCGGAGGGCGGTCGGGTCGTCACCCATGATCCACTGAGCGCGCGCCATGTCGTGGCTGTCCAACAGGTTGAGCTGGGCGCAGGTGGCCTCCCAGTCGTACAGATTCAAGACCTCCTCCACGCCCCTGGCGAAGGCCTCCGCGTCGAGGGGCTCGAACGTGAGGTGGGCCTTCGTGTAGTCGCGCAGCGTCTCCGCGCCAAAGAAGCTAAGGACGGGACTCAGCAGCGGGTAGTTCATGAGGGCGTCGAACCGATCCCCCTCCAGCCACTCCGGCGCCTCGTCCCAGATTTCGCCCACGAGGTAGGCCTCCGGATTGGCCGTTTTGACCACGTCTCGAAATTCGCGCCAGAAGGGCGGATTGTCGATCTCGGCGGGCACGTCGAGGCGCCACCCGTCGATCCCGAAGTTGATCCAGTGCTTCGCCACGTCGAGCAGGAAGTCCTGCACCTCCGGGTGGTCTGTGTTGAACTCGGGCAGGGCGGGGAGGTCGTTCCAGGCGGCATAGTTGCACGGCTTCTCGGCCGTTGACGAGTAGGGCCGAAGCGGCCAGTCTTCAATCTCGAACCAGTCGACGTAGGGGGAATCGCCCCCGTTTTCGAGCACGTGGTGGAAGGGCCAGAAGCCCCGGCTCGCGTGGTTGAACACGCCGTCGAGCACCACGCGGATGCCGCGGGCGTGAGCGGCGGCCAGCAGCTCGCGCAGCGCGTCGTTTCCCCCAAGCAGCGGATCGACCTCGTAGTAATCGTACGTGTGGTAGCGGTGGTTGGCCGCGGAAGCGAAGATGGGATTCAGGTAGAGCGCCGTAATCCCCAGATCGTCCAGATAGTCGAGGTTGTTGATGACGCCATAGAGGTCCCCGCCCTGAAAGCCCTGCTCCTCCGGCGGTGTGCCCCAGGGCTTGAGATCGATCTCTTCCTGATGATCCACCTGCCCACTCCGGGCAAAGCGGTCGGGAAAGATCTGGTAGAAGACGGCGTGCTTGACCCAGTCGGGGGTGGTCATGACGACAGAACGATTCAGTAGAAACGTACGGGGGAAGCGCGCGAGGCCTCAGGAAGCAGATGCAAGTGGCACCCGACCGCCACGTGGAGTGAGGCGTGAAGACGTGAATCGTGAGGACATACTCGAATCTCACGCATTACGAATCACGCCTCACCACGATGCCCTCACATGCAGGTCCCTCAGGCGTCGGCGCGAACATTGCAACCGCTAGACCCAGCCAAACACAATGCCGCCCAGAATGACGGCAATGACGACGGGACAGATGTACTTCAGGAAGAATGCCCAGGTGGTGGCGGCGGCGCCCGTAAACGTGTCGCCGGCCCCCTGCTGCAGCTCCTCGATGGCTTGGCCGGTGCCCCACACCCATCCGACGAACACGCTGATGAGGAGCGCGCCGAGTGCAAGCGAGATATTGCCCCAGATGAAGTCCATGATCGAGAAGAAGCCCGTAACGCCGAAGAGGCTGACCTGCTCGGTCAGAAACGTCGAGCCGCCGTTGGCGAGGGCGGAGGGCAGGCCGAGAAGAAATGTAAAGCCGCCTACTAGCCACACCGACTGCGCCCGCGACCACGACGTTTCGTCGACGAAGTAGGAGACCACCACCTCCAACAGCGACACCATCGACGTGAGGGCGGCGATGGAGAGCAGGATAAAGAAAACGGCACTAATGAAACTGCCCAGCGGCATCGTCTCGAAAACCTCCGGCAGGACCTGAAAGATGAGCGCCGGGCCGCCGCTCTCGGGCTGCCTGCCCATCGCAAACAGGGCCGGGAAGATCATAAGGCCGGCCAGCAGGGCGATGGCCGTGTCAAAGAGGGCGACGTACCCGCCGGACACGAGCAAGTTTTCTCGCTTTGGCAGGTACGACCCGTACGTGATCATGGCCCCCATGCCGAGACTGAGGCTGAAAAAGGCCTGCCCGAGCCCGGCCAACACGACCGTCCCGTCGATCTTCGAAAAGTCCGGGTTCAGATAGAATTGCAGTCCCTCGCCCGCCCCGGGCAACGTAACGGCGCGGAAAATGACGACGAGCATCAGCACCAGTAGCACCGGCATCAGCACCTTGGCCCAGCGCTCGATGCCATTCTCTACGCCTCCGTACACCACCAGAATCGTGATGAGCATGAAGATCGCGGCCAGCGGAACAACGGTTCCGGCATCGGACACGAACGAGCCGAAGTAGGCGGCCGAGTCGACGCCCGGCGCCACAACCCCCTTAAAGATGTATCCGAGCGCCCATCCGGCCACCACGCCGTAGTAGCTGAGGATACAGACCCCCGTGAGCACACAGAGTCCCCCCACGAGCGTCCAGGGCGTCCCCTTCTTGATGGCCGCGATGGCCCCCACCGGGTTCTTCTGGCTGTTGCGCCCCAGCGCCAGCTCCGCAAACAGATACGGCAGACAGATGAGCGCGATACAGGCCAAGTAGACCACGACGAAGGCCCCCCCGCCATTTTCGGCCGTCACGTACGGAAAGCGCCAGATGTTGCCCAATCCAATGGCCGAGCCCGCGGCGGCCAGGATGAATCCGAGACGGGAACCCCACTGCTCGCGATCGGCAGACGTGGTAGCCATGTCGTCACTGGGTATTCGTCGAAAGAGCAAACGGCGTCCGGCGGTTCGTCCGCGACCCGCTCAACGGCGTCGCGCACCGGAATCGTAGAGGGTGGACATGCAACACAGATCACGCGAAGATAACGGGCACCCCCGGTGATCGCAACGGCACGCTGCTCAAACCTCCTCCTTTGCGCAAAAAATCATTCAAAACGAAAATCGAGCGAGGGAAGCCAACCTCGTTGCTACGAGCGACCGATGGGGTCTCTCTGCTCTCCTCAATCGGTGTGCACAGGTGCGTGGGGGCGCGGGAGCAGGGGAGCGAACGTGTGGGAGCCCGGAAGCGGGGGCGTAGCGGATGAG
Source organism: Salinivenus sp. (assembly GCA_018609755.1). Lineage (GTDB taxonomy): Bacteria > Bacteroidota > Rhodothermia > Rhodothermales > Salinibacteraceae > Salinibacter. The sequence continues at coordinate 9,436 of JAHENZ010000217.1, forward strand.
GTGTTAGGCTTCCCACTGATCCTGGGACGGATAGGTGCTCCGGTCATGATAATCGTGGAGCCGGGGCACAACCTGTGCAAAAACGAATCGGGGATTCGGTCCCTCCGATGCGTCGGCGAAGTCGACCAACTCGAGGTCGCCCGAGGATTTATGCAGACGCACGCG
>JAHENZ010000218.1 GCA_018609755.1 Salinivenus sp.
ACGGGGCGATCGTTGACGAAAGCCGACGTGTCGCAGGCGCGGGCGGTGACCCTCATTACGCCGGACATTGCCTCGGAGCTGTTTCCGGCGCAGTCGCCGCTGGGGAAGTGGGTGAAAATTGAAGGCGGGAAGTACAAAGTCGTGGGGGTCTTGGAGGCGAAGGGCAATTTCCTCGGCAATAGTTTCGATGCCCGCATGTACGTGCCCATTACCCATCTCCTGCGCTCCTACGGCGGCGGGCAGCGCGACATTTCGATGATCAGTGTCAGTGCGCCGAACATGGCCGAGATGCAGAGGGCACAAAACGAGGTCATTGGGCACATGCGCGTGATTCGGGAGGTGCCGCCCGGCGAGCCAAATAACTTTGAGATCTCGACCAACGAGACCATGCAAAGCTCCTTTCAGCAATTTACGTCGATCCTGACGCAGGGGGGGGCGGGCATCGGGGCGATTGCGCTGCTTGCGGCGGGCGTCGGGATCATGAACATCATGCTGGTGTCGGTTACGGAGCGGACGAAGGAGATCGGCATCCGGAAGGCCGTGGGGGCGAAGCGGCGGGATATTCTCGGGCAGTTTCTGCTGGAGGCTCTGCTGCTCTGCCTTCTCGGCGGGGGCATCGGGATTGCCCTCGGGGTGCTGGTGGGGAACGGCACGGCGGTCTACTTCGACATTGGGGCCTCCATTCCCTGGGATTGGGCCGTGGGAAGTCTCATCGTGGTCGGAGGGATTGCGCTCGTGTTTGGTCTCTATCCGGCATACAAAGCCGCGTCCGTCGACCCGATCGAGTCGCTCCGGTACGAGTAGACCGCCGCTCTAAGAAGCTGTTTTAATTTCACACGCTGCAAAGCTGCCAGTGCGTGACGACTGCAGACGCGCCCATTCCATCCGTACGTTCAAATGCATGCGTTCCAGTTTGAAACACGGACTTAAAGAAGCGATCGCGAATGCAAAGGCGACCGTAAATTAAAACAGGTTCTAAGTTCTACCATTCATTCTTCAGATTCTTTGTGCGTTATGTCTCAACGCTCTTTCTCACGGTTCACTGCGTCCATCGGGTTGATTGGGGGGATGCTGTTGCTGCTGCTCGGCGGACTGGTCCGCGTCGGGCACGCTCAGCAGGGGCCTCTCTCTACCGATACCACTCAGGTCTCCTTCGATGAGGCGATCCGCATTGCCCTCGACCAGAACACCAACATCAAACGTGCCCAGTCCAGTGCGAGCCAGGCGAATGCGGAAGTGCAGGCCGAGTGGATGGACTTTGCACCGAACTTGAACTTTAGCACCGATTTGTCGCGTCGCTTCGGGCGGAACTTCAATCAGCTTGAGGGAGAGATTGTCACGCAGACCACTGATTTCTTTAGCGCAAGTATTTCGTCCGGCGTTACTGTCTTCAATGGCTTTGAGAACACTGCGTCCCTTCGGAGAGCCAGGAATCAGGCTCAAGCCAGCGAATTAGACGTGGATCGAGCGCAGCGCGAGGTGGCCTTCACGGTCATGGATCAGTTTATTGCACTGGTCGAAAGCCGGGAGCAGATTCGCGTGCGACGAGAGCAGCTTGAGGCGTTGCGGCAGCAGCTTGAGCAGACGCGAGAGTTTGTGGATGCTGGGGCGAGTCCCAGGTCCGACCTGTACCAGCAGCAGGCCGATGTTGCGGAAGCGGAACAGCAGCTCCTGCAGGCAAAGCGAGAGCACGAGGTGAGCAAAACGCAACTCATTCAAACGCTTCAGCTAAACCCACAGGGTGCGTACGACTTCCAGGTCCCCGAGCTGGAGGACACCAAGGCTGCTGAGGATTACGATCAATCCGCGCTCATCGAAGAGGCGTTTCAGAATCGGCTCGATTTGCAAGTGGCAAAGGCCGAAAAGCGGGCTGCGGAGCGAGGAGTTCGAGTTGCCCGTGCTAGCTATTATCCCACACTCTCTATCGGATTCAACTACGGGTCGGATTGGACCAGTCAGCGAGTTCGAGCAATTCCTGGAACAGGAGAAGATCCGGAAATAGCGCTTCTAGAGCGGGCAGATGGTGGGGAGCCCATTCGGTATCCGATATCAGGTACTGGCACTCCGCCGCGGACTCAGACTCCAGGACTGTGGGACCAGATAAATGACAACTATAGCGGTGGGGTCTCGCTTTCATTGAGTTTGCCCATTTTCGATCGCTTTCAGCGCGTCACGCGAGTTCAACAGGCACAGGTCCAGGCCCAGAACGCAGAATATGATCTGCAGGATCAGCGGCAGCAGGTGGCGCTGCAAGTGCGCCAGACGTATCTCGACTACAAGAATGCCGTGCAGCAGCTCCAGGCGGCCAACAAGCGCTTGAAAGCAGCCGAACAAGCCCGAACAGCCACCCAGGAGCGGTACAATCTCGGATCGGCTTCGATCGTGGAGCTTCGTAATGCGAACCGAGACTACGTAGACGCGGCGAGTCAGCAGATTCGGGCACGTTACAATCTCCTCTTTCAGCAGAAGGCGATCGACTATTACGTCGGTCGACTCGATCCGCGTCGTCCGCTTCAGAGTGCTCAGTCGGCCCAATAGTCGATTCTTTTTCGCCTCTCACTGATTTGTACAACGATATTCAACGATCGCCATGGCACCTACAAGCACATCTCGTCACATTTTGTATTGGGGGGGAGGCTTTCTCGTCACTCTGTTATTGCTAGGTGGAATCGGATGGGGACTGGGCTGGATCGGCGGCGAGGAGTCCGGAATGGCAGTCGAAACGGAGCGCGCCGAGCGCCGCACCGTCACGCAGGTGGTGACGGCCTTCGGACGGGCCCAACCGGAGGTGGAGGTCACGATCAGCCCGGACGTGTCGGGGGAGATTGTCGCGCTCCCGGTGAAGGAGGGCGACGTGGTGCGAAAAGGCGATCTGCTGGCCCGCCTCAAGCCCGACGACTACCAGGCCCAGCTGGAGCGCCAGCGCGCCATGGTGTCGCAGCAGAAGGCAAATCTGGCCGAGCGCCGGGCCGACTCGGTGCAGACCCGCCGCACGTACGAACGAAAGCAGAAGCTCTACGAGAAAGGCGTCATTTCGGAGAGCGAGTTTCAGGATGCCGAATCGGCGTTTCAGCAGGCCGTGGCCCGGTTGCAATCGTCCCGCTACCAGGTCGAAAGTGCGAAGGCCAGCCTGCAGGACGCTCGCGAGCAGCTAGAGAAGACGCGCCTGTACGCTCCGATGAGCGGGACGGTAAGCAAACTTGAGGTGGAGGTCGGCGAGCGCGTGGTTGGAACCGCGCAGCGTGCCGGGACGGAAATGATGAACATCGCCCAGCTCGACCGCATGGAGATGGAAGTGGACGTGAACGAGAACGACGTAGTAAACGTGGCGTCGCGGGACACGGCCGCCATCGACATCGATGCGTATCCGGAGCGCACCTTCCAGGGCATTGTGACGGAGATTGCCAATGCGGCTCGGATCGAAAATCAGGGGAGCCAGCAGCAGGTGACCAACTTCCCCGTTACGATCCGAGTCCTGGGCGATCCGAATGCTGCGAATACGGCTACACGGGAGGGGGGCGGGATCACCCGGCCCGAGGTGCCGACGGACGAGACGAGCGGTCCGGTGCTGCGGCCCGGCATGGGCGGATCGGTCGAGATCCAGACGGAAACCGTAGAGAAGGCCGTGGCGGTTCCCATTCAGGCCGTTACGGTGCGCGACTTTCACGAGGTGCGGCCCGAGGCGTCTGCCGATTCGAGCGGTTCCAGCCAGCCGATGAACGAGGATCTTCGCAAGGTCGTTTTCGTGGCCGAGGGCGACTCGGCCTGCATGGTGGAGGTGACTACCGGCATCGCCGACGACACCCACATGGAGATTCGATCGGGGCTTAGTGGCGGGGAGCGCGTCATTACGGGGCCGTACGAGGCGGTGAGCCAGCAGCTGGCGCCCGGCACGAAGATTCAGATGCCTGGAGACGAGGGGGGCGATGGGGAGCAGGTCGTCGCAGCGTCGCAGTGAGCGATGGGAAGTGTGAAAGTATGGACGTATGGAAGTGTGTAAGTAGGGAGGAGCGATCGCTGACTTTGCACCGGGGGGAGGGTCTTTCGGCACACGACGCATGGACGATCACGAATTTCTTGATCCAACTCCGATCATAATCATGGCGGCTCATAACACCAACGGTACGACAGGAGATCGTGACGAGCGGGCACTCCTTGAGGTCGAGAACCTCACGAAGCAGTACATGATGGGGAGTGAGGAGGTCTGGGCGCTCGATGGGGTGACCCTCTCGGTTGAAGAGGGGGAGTACGTCGCCGTCATGGGGCCTTCGGGCTCCGGCAAGTCGACGCTGATGAACATGTTCGGCTGCCTCGATACGCCCACGAGCGGCACCTATCATCTGCGGGGCCAGGACGTGAGCACCTTTTCGGACAACGAACTCGCGGAGATTCGCAACCGGGAGATCGGCTTCGTCTTCCAGACGTTCAATCTGCTGCCGCGGGTCAACTGCCTGCGCAACGCTGAGTTGCCGCTCATTTACGCCGGAGTCTCGCGGGCGGAGCGGCGCGAGCGAGCGGCCGAGGTGCTTCGGAGCGTCGGGCTGGGCGATCGGCTCGACCACCGTCCCAACGAGCTTTCGGGGGGACAGCGCCAGCGCGTGGCCACGGCCCGCGCCCTCGTAAATCGCCCCGCGCTCCTGCTGGCCGACGAGCCCACGGGCAACCTCGACACGGAGACCGGGAACGAGATTATGCAGCTGTTGGAGGCGCTCCATCGCCGCGGCAACACCATCCTTCTGGTGACGCACGAGGAAGAGATTGCCCGGCATGCTCGCCGCATCATTCGCCTCCGGGATGGCCGGCTGGAGCGTGACGAAACGGTGGATCGGCCGGTGCTCGCAGACGAAGATATTGCTATGACGAACTAACTGCTTTCCGTCCTACCGATCCGTGAGAACGTACGTACATCATTTTCCGCTGTAGCTGAGGAGATCTCTGTAGGATTATGAGATTATCCGCTGGACGTGAGGGATGCTCCCTTCGTAACGCCGTTGGGCTCCAACGGCGTTACGAAAAGAATGTAGATCTTTTCAGAGAGCAAAAGCCCGATGCCGCGGGTGCTCGGTCCTGCAATTAATCTCGAAAAGGTACACAGATCTCCAGGACCGTGTACAGCCGCAAGCAATAACCAATTGTAGAACCTTATTCACGTGTCGGTATGATTGCTACGCCGAGCCGCTATGCCCTTGGGGTCCTAATGCTGAGTCTGCTCACATTTGGGGGACTCGACGTTCGGGCGCAGACTTCCCGCACAATCACGAAAGAGGCGGGGCTGGATCCGGACGGGGCGGTGGAGCTCAGCGTGGGGGCGGGACACGTTCGGGTTACGACCTGGGACCGATCGACCGTTCGGGCGACCGTTCGGGTCGCCGGACAGAGTGCAAAGGCGGTGGAGGGAGCCACATTGCAGATGCAGGGAGATGCCCGGCAGCTCACCATCAGTACGGACGTCGGAAGCGAAGACAGTGGAGGCCTTCTGACGTTGCTTGGATTTGGAGGGCCGACTGGGCCGGAGACAAACTACACCCTTCAGCTTCCTGCCACCGTCACCCTTTCCGTATCGACCGAGTCAGCCCCCGTTGAGGTGCGGGGCATGAAGGGCGAGCTCAACGTCGAGGGAGCGTCTGGGCCCGTCCGTTTGCGCGACATAGAGGGAGTCGTGAACGTCGCGACGTTTTCCGGGTCGCTCGACGCCGACAGCGTGCGAGGCCCGATTAACTTTGCGACCTTTTCCGGGGATGCAACCGTGCGTGCCCAGCACCTCACGCGCGAGTACCGATTGGCCAGCTTTTCTGGGGGCGCTGAGATCATCCTTCCGTCCGACGCGGCCTTCAATTTGCGCACCGATACGGGGTGGGGCGGCAGTGTCACCTCGGACTTTGCAGTGCCGGATTCCACCTCGGAAAGCGAAAGCGCAGTTTCGATCGGGGGCGGAGGCCCAACGATTGCGTTTGAGAGCTTTAGTGGGAGTCTTCGACTTCGGAGGGAGGAGGGACGGTGAGACCTGTGGGGAGGACATGTTTCCGTAACGTTGCCGTCCTCTCTGCATTTCCGGGCGTCTGCCGAATCCTCGGCAATCTGCACAGGTACAGGCAGAGCACTGATTTGAACTCTTTTCTCTGGTACGTCGAACGGCGTCGGTGCCCATGGCGGAAACTCCTTCTTCCAGCGAAGACGCCCTCCGCCCCGAGCGTTTATGGACGGCGCTCCGTCGCATCTTTCGTCTGAGCCGTCCCTACTGGCGTCGCCTCGCCGTTGCCCTGCTGCTCACAACGCTGGGGTCACTGGTTGCTCTCGTCGTCCCGCTGGGGTTGCGCGAGCTGGTGGACGCGGTCTTTCAGGAGGGGAACCGCGCCCTCCTCGACCAGCTCACAGTTGCCCTCATCCTCCTCTTTGTCCTGCGGGCGGCCGCGTCATTCGGCGGGACCTATCTGCTGGAGTGGACGGGCGAGCGCGTGGTGACGGACCTCCGGAAGCGTGTCTACCGTCACCTCCACCGTCAGAGCCTTCGCTTCTTTGCCAACCACCGCACGGGCGATCTCACGTCCCGCCTCACGAACGACGTGGGTGCGGTCCGTGATGCCGTGACGAAGGCGCTGTCGGAGTTGCTGACCCAGTCGCTTTCGCTCGCGGGGTCTGTGGTGCTCATGGTGGTGCTCAATTGGCGGCTCAGCCTCATCATCTTTCTCGTGGTGCCTGCCGTGAGCGGATTTGCGGTCTACTTTGGTCGAAAGATTCGGGCATTGTCGCGGCGCATTCAGGATCGGCTCGCGGACACGACGGCGGTGGCGGAGGAGGCGCTGGCGGCCATTCGAGTGGTGAAGGCGTTTGCACGGTCCCACCACGAAGTCGAGCGCTACAACGACGCGGTGGAGGATCTCTTCGATACGGCGAAGTACCGCGTGCTGGTGTCCTCGCTCTTCACGTCGACGGTGGGCCTACTCTTTTTTGCGGCCCTGGTGGCGGTCTTCTGGTACGGGGGCATTGAGGTGCTGGCGGGGCGGCTCACGGAGGGAGATCTCGTGGCGTTTATCTTCTATGCCTTCAACGTCGCGAGGAGTGTGAGCGGGGTGTCGCGGCTCTACACCACCTTCAACAGTGCCGCCGGGGCTACGGAACGCCTCTTTGAACTGCTGGACACGACGCCGGACCTCCAGGATGCGTCCGAGGCGACAACCCTTCCTCGACTGGACGGGCGGGTACGCTTCGACGACGTAACGTTTGCCTACGAGGACGGGCAGCCGGTCCTCCAGGACATTTCGCTGGAGGTGGCGGCCGGAGAGACGGTTGCGCTCGTGGGACCGAGTGGAGCGGGGAAATCGACACTCGTGAGCCTGGTGCCCCGATTCTACGATCCACAGCAGGGGCGCGTGACCGTCGACGGCCACGACCTGCGCACCGTCACGCGGCAGTCCCTCCGGGAGCAGATCGCGGCGGTGTCGCAGGACGTGCACCTCTTCAACACCACCATCCACGAAAACATCCGGTACGGCCGCCTAGAGGCTGACGATGAGGCCATTGAGGAGGCGGCGCGGGCGGCCAA
>JAHENZ010000219.1 GCA_018609755.1 Salinivenus sp.
GGCAGTAAGGAACGAACAACCACCGACGCTCGACGGAGAGCACACCGTGCGGCGCTGCTCACCCCTTCACGATCAGTCGCACGCCCTGCGAGACCCGTTGCATCCACCGGTCCGTCCCGTCCGGATGCTCGCGCGTCGATGGATAGGAGTACGAGGTGTAGCCGTAGGTGGTGTTCGGAGAGGGCCGGTGGCGATTGAGAAGAGCGGCAACGCTCTGCGGACACACCTTTTCCAGTCGCGTGCGCACGTCCCGAAAGGCGCTGCGGTGCGTATCGCCCGCCGAGGCGAGAAGAAGGGTCAGGTCGCTCAAGGCGGCGAGCCGGAACGTGTCGTCGTAAAGCAGCGCAGGCGGCGTGTCGAAGATCACCAGGTCCCACGACTCGGTGAAGGTCTGCAGCAGGGGCCGCACGTGCGACTCCTGCAAGAGCAGGGCGGGCTGCGGCACGTCGGTCCCCGCAGGCAGGAGACCGAGCCGTCCCATCTGCTCTTGCTGAGTTTGGTGCAGGAAGGACTGCGCGTCACCGTCCGGACGTTCGGGCGCCGCACGGCCCTCCCTGCCCTCTTCATCGGAGGCGTGGAGAAGGTGAAGGCCCTCGTCGGCCCCGGCGAGCCGATCCGTGAGCCCGGGCGTCCGCTCCACGCCGAACGTCTTGTGCAGTGTCGGACCCTGCAGGTCGGCGTCCATGAGAAGAACGTCGCGGCCCGACTCGCTGAGGGCCACCCCCAGGTTGGCAGCGGTCGTCGTCTTGCCCTCTCGGGCACCCGGGCTCGTGACGAGCAGCGTCGTCACTGCGTGCGGAAGTCCCAGCCGCACGTTTGTCGCCAGGTGGCGGTACGCCTCGGCGGCCGGCGAGAAGGGCGAGGCGATGCCGGGCCAGTCGGCCCGATCCGTGTCGGACGCCGGGACCATGTCGTGCTCCCATTCCGGAATCGCCCCAAAGAGCTCGTTCGGACGGCGTTCGAGATCCTCGGGCGTCTCCACCACGTCGTCGAACCGGTCGTAGAGCAGCACGAGGCCACAGCCGCCCACCCCGCCCAGCAGCGTGGCGAGCAGAACCTTGCTCCAGACCTCAGGGGCAATCGGGGTGGCCGGCGGCGCGGCGTGCCGGATGGTGCTCGCCTGTTCGGGCGTCGACTCCTCGGCCACCTGGGCGCGCTGGAGACTCTTAGAAAGGGACACGAACAACTCCTTCGTCGTGCTCTTCCGACGCCGCAGCCGCGCCAGCGTGCGGTCCGGCGACTGCCGCAGGGCGGCCCGGTGCTCCTCGAGCCGCTCGTTCAGCACCTCCCGCTTCGCGGACAGGCGCGTGATGGCAATGCGGTGCTGGGTGATTTGCTGTCGCAGGTCCACGACCGACGACATACTCCCGCCCTCCTCTCCCCCCATCGGATTGATGGCGTCGGTGGAGAGTGCCTCCTCGACGTACGTCGTGGCCAGTCGGTCGGCCCGCTCTCGGAGCGATTCGAGGCGGGCCTGCATGTTCTCGACCTCCGCCTGCATTTCGGGAGACAGGGTCTCGTTTCGGGTCCGAATGGCCCGAATGTCAGACTCCAGACTCGCGATCGTCTTGTGGGTCTGCCGGAGTCGTTCCGGGGTCATCGAGGCCGCCCGATCGGCGAGGTTGGGCCGGATGCGACGGAGGCGCGCCTCGGCCGTATCGAGCAGGGCCCGTTCCATTTCCATGTCGAGCCGCACCTGCTCTTTCTGCACGCGCAGGTCGGAGATCTTCTGGGCGAGCTGGCTGGCCTCGCCCACGATGCCGAGCCCGCTGTCGGCCGGGCTGAGGAGACCGAGCTGGCCGCTCGCCCGCACCCGTCCGGAAATCGAGTCTTCGAGCGCCTGCAGCTGATCGTGAAGCTCCTCCTTCTGCTGTTCGAGAAACTGGCGGGTGCCGCGCATCCGGGCACTGGTCGTGCGGCGCAGGCGGTCGCGGTAGACTTCGGCGTAGGTGTTGGCAACGAGGGCTGCCTCTTTCGGATGCGAGCTCGTCACGCTGATGCGGATCGCCGGAACGTCCTGTGCGTCCCGCTGCACGCTGACCGCCCCCGGCAGCCGGGCAGCGAGGGCCTGCTCCGAACGGGGCGTCCCGGCCGCCGTCCAGAAGAGACTCGCGCCCTCCTGGGCCTGCAGAGAGTCCACGTGCTCGGTCAGCGACTGCGCCACCTCCTGGGCGAACACCTGTGAGTTCCGGAGGAAGTAGAGCTCTCGCCCCACCTGGTTGGTGGGCTGGACCGGAAGGAATTCTTCCATGCGCTCCGTTCGGTCCGATTCGTTGAGGAGCAGAGCCGTGGTAGCGCGGTATTGCCGGGGCTGGCTCTGGTAGTACAGATAGGCCGCCCCGCCGCAGAGGAGGACGAGCCCGAGGATCACCCACCGGCCCCGCCACAGCGTGTGCAGGTATTCTTGGGGCGACGGCCCGCCGTTCGCGGAGGCGACGTCGGGATAGAGGGCGGCCGTCTCGGAAATGTTCTCCGGTGAACCGTTAGTCGAAGGCATCAAAACCAGTAGAGGCGCTCGGAAGAGAGGAAACGAAGGGCGACGTGAGGAAACGGTGTTCTCTCATCTGGCGTCCGGACTGGAGGAGGGCCGCTGCCCGCGGGGTGAAGTCCTCCCTATCAAAACTCGATGATGCCGACTCAAAAACCACTATCTATTGCTCCAGGCCATCTAGATGTTCAACCTCTGAGATGTCCAGACTTGATCTAGTCAATCTAGATTGCCGGAATCGAGCGTAGACATCTCTGTAGGATTATGAGATTATCCGCCGGACGTGAGGGATGCCCCCTTCGTAGCGCCGTTGGACTCCAACGGCGCTACGAAGAGAATGCAGACCTTTCCAGAGAGAAAAAAGCCCGGTACCAAGGGTGATCGGTCCTGCAATTAACCTCGAAAAGATACACAGATGTCCTGAAGCGACGTGAGAACCTTGACGCACCACGTGCGGGCAAACGTGCGCAATGAGCCGAACGGCAAAAGGACTTCCCTGGGCACGCAGAACAACGGGTCTGCCAGCAGCCGTCCCCGGTCCCACCACGGGATACGAGAGGATGCACGTCATTTGAAGAACGGGCAATCACACGTTGTCCGTAGTTGAGGAAACGGATAAGGTTCCGTTCGACTGAATTTTCCCGCACACCTCCGGACTTCAAATGCGCCCCCCTAAGTTTCTGCTTGCGTTCCCCTTCATCCAAAGACCCAATACATCCCGTCGCTCTCGAGCACCTGGTTGTGGTGGAGGCGATATAACCTACTGACCGGACAGTTTTCTCAAGGCCCCGAAAAATCTTCTCCAATCGTCACTCCAGACCCTGATCGAGCCCCCCCTTGTGACTTCATGAAATTGTTCGCCGGATGGACCCCTTCGGACAACAGACGGGGCCAATCAAAACGCACACCGTTTCGGCTTCGAGAAACAACCCGCACGTCGGTTATACATGAAACCGGGCGTAGCATAGTCATGAAATACGCATTTCACCGTAGACGAGACCGCGCTGTCACACTCGCGCCCTTGACTGCTCCCCTCCGCATTTTAGGATCGACGTCCGGGCACTCGGATTGCGAACGTACAGACCCGTACAGTGCCAAACGCCCCTGTCCCTACGCGTCGTGGGAGGCCTCGCTGCGCGGAAGGGTGATCGTGAAGGTAGCCCCCTCCCCCTCCTGACTCTCGACGGTGAGGGTCCCCCCCATGGCCTCCGTCAGGTCCTGACTGATCGCGAGGCCGAGGCCCACGCCCGTCCCCTGCTCCGGCTCCGACGGCTGCCCCTGCACGAACGGATCAAAGATGTGCTCCTGCTCCGCCTCCGAAATGCCCCTTCCCGTATCGCGCACGTGGATGCACACGTCGTCCTCGCCGGACTCGACCGAAACCGCCACGGTCCCCCCCGCCGGGGTAAACTTGATCGCGTTCGTCAGCAGGTTGAGAAGAATTTGCTGCAGACGGTCCGGATCGGCCCGAACGGACAGATCGGACGGACACGAAGCCGGCTCGTACGCCAAGCCTGCCTCCCGAACCCGCACCTCCACCAGCGACTCGGCGCGGGTCAGGACATCTGTGACCCGTACAGGCCCCAGCGTCACCTCGACAGCCCCCGCCTCCAACCGCGCAAAATCCAGCATGTCGTCGATGAGCGTGCCCAGGTAGTCGGCCGCACTCTCGATCCGCTGCAGGTAATCGGTTTGCCCCTCGGACACCTCGCCCTGCACCCCCATCCCGAGGTACTGTGAGAGGCTCTTGATAGTACTGATGGGCGTCTTGAGCTCGTGCGAGACCGTGGATAGAAATTTGTCCTTCGCCCGGTTGGCCTGCTCGGCGGCCTGTTTGGCCTGCAGGATTTCGTCCTCGTACTGGTTGCGTTCCTCAAACGGCACGAGCACGAGGTCGTTGACCGTCCGCCCGGCCCGCTCCGTGCGCCGGCCGTTCACGAGGCAATTGAGGTCCTCGTCCTCGCCGGTGCGAAGCGACAGGTACACCTCGTTCAGACGCTCCTGCATCTTGAGGAGGGGAAAGAGATGGGTATGGTAAAACAGCTTGGCGCCGGACGTGAGGAGCGTTTCGACGTGTGCCCCTTCCACCTCGGCCCGAGGACGATCCAGCATCCCAAGAAGCGTCTCGTTGACGGCCTGAATTGTGCCGTCGTCCGTGAACGACAGGAAGCCGCAGGGGGCTTCGTCTAGGATTGAGTCCATATCGATCCGTGCGTACGTGCCTGAAGAGTGTCCCAAACGAGTGGGGAGACCTGAAATGCTGGAGATCTTGTGCCTCAGCGAGATAAATCGCAGGACCGCCCCACAGCAGCACCGGACATTTCGCTCTCTGAAAAGACCTGTATCCTCCTTGTAGCGCCGTTGGACTCCAACGGCGCTACATAGGGGTGATCTCTCACGTCCGGCGGACAATCTCACAGTCCTACAAAATCCCTGAACCGTCCCCCGTTTGTGCCCAAACGGGTTCTAGCAACGTCTTCACGGATTGGCACGCCTATTACTCTGCCCCGTGGGCCGAAAGGTACTGCTGTATGACCGCCGTGGTCTCGTCCGGGTGGCTCATGTGCGGGCAATGGCCGGCCACGTCCAGCACCCTGAGCGTGGTGTTCGGCAGGTGCTCTTCCACGTAGCGGGTCACCTCCATCGGGGCGATGATGTCGTCTCTGCACTCCACCATCAGCGAGGAGGTGAGCACGGCCGGCACCACGTCGCGGTAGTCCGAGAAGAACGTCGCCTCAGCGAACTGCTTCATGATGTGCGGGTCGGTAGAGCAGAAGCTTCGGTCCAGCTCCTCGACCACGTCGTCGGTCCCCTCTGCCTTTTGCATGAGGAGGGACGCAAAGTAGTCGGCCCACCCGATGTAGTTTTTCTCCATCATCTCCAGGAGTCCCTCCAGGTCCTCCCGCTCGAAGCCGCCGTAGTAGTCGGGGGGATCGTTGAGGTAGCGGGGCGACGTGCCGATGAGCACCAGCTCGTCGAATCGGTCCGGCTGCTCGATGGCGGCGAGCATGCCGGTGACGGTACTCACGGAATGGCCCACGAAAATCACGTCGTCCAGCTCCAGCGCCTCGCATACGTCGAGAACGTCCTGCGCGTAGCCCTCCAGCGAGTCGTAGCGGTCCGGATCGTAGGCACCGAGGTCCGAGTCGCCGGACCCGACGTAATCGAAACGCACGGTCTGGTAGTCGGCCTCAAAGTGGGGCGCGATGAAGCGCCACATCGTCTGGTCGCACCCGAAGCCGTGGGCGAAAAGCATAGGCGGGCCGTCTTCTCCTGCGACAGTGACGTTGTTGCGCCTGAGAACGTCGGTCGCCATTTCGGCCGTTCGATGTGACAGTTACAATCCAGTTACGCAGTGAATTGGAGTCTCATACGTGCGAAGGGGAGTGGGGATTCGCCGAAGATGGGTTCGGAACCGTCGCGCATCGGAATCCACTCACTCATTCCTGCTGCCGCTCATCCCAGAAATCGATGAGGCACTCCAGGAATTGGACGCAGGGGTCGTTGTTTCGGTGGCGGCATGACGGGCGGCGCCCCCCGATGCCCGAGATGAACGCCACGAAAACAGGGAAGGCGCCTACCGCGGCAACTCGCCGTACAGGACGTTCCCGGGGGCCTGCGGGTCGTTGGAGAGGTAGAATTCCTTCACGGCCTGAACGAGGTCCTGCTCCGTGAGAACGCCCGTGCCGTCGCGGTCGAGCTGGTCGAAAGCGGCCTTACTCTCGGGCATGCCCCAGGCCTGCAGCCACTCCGCATACTCTTCTTCGGTGACGTGGGGCGTGTCGGTCGTGTTCATGGCCTGAAACGTGCCCCGTGCCGCCCGCTCAAGGCTCTGGAGGGTGCGGCTGTTCTCCGCCTCGGCCTGATTGACGCTGGCCTGGAGGGCCTCCCAGTACGTCTCCCACTCCTCCCGTGTCACACGGTCGTCGTCGTCAATGTCAGCGAGCGCGCAGAGATGCTCCCACCACGTCATCACGCGGTCCCGGAGCTCGGCCCGGGCCTCGGGGTCGTGTACGTTGCGGGCCTCGGCCATCCGGTCCGCCCGAAGCTCAAAGTCCCGAGCGTCGACGAGGCCGTTGTCATCCTCGTCAATGAGATCGAAGTAGTGCGAGGCTTTCAGCTCTTGAAGGTCGCCAAGCATGGGCACGGAGAGTTCGTCACAGGGACAGCGACGACGTACTCATACGTACATGCGGATCCCGGAATGGGTTGCGAATGAACCAGAGGCAAAGGCGCAGGGCGATGGGTGTAAAGCGGAGGAACTCCGACCTGTCTCTCTGCCTTCGTCTCTCCAGTCGGCTCTTGGTTCAATTGCGACGCTAACACTGAACATGAATGACCCGGCAGCAGGCTCCCTGCAACAGATTCGGGCCGAATGGCGCGAGCGATTGCGCCGTGCGTGCGACGCTGCAACCGAGCAGGTCGAGACGCTTGGCCTGGCGGACCTGCGGGCGCTCCGCGCGACGATCGACGAGGAGCTGGCCTCCCTGGACGACCAGCTGCCCGATCCCGGCCCGGTGGCGGCGCGGGGGCCCATGACGGCCGAGGAGCAGGCCACCCACGTCCAGACGGCCCTCCGCTACCACGCCCTCCAGGTGCGTCGGCAGGTGGTGCAGCACGAACTGCGTCGTCGTGCCCTCGGGCCGGCAGGAGTCGACGAGGCGGTCGAAGTGCCCGCCACCACGACGCGCTACGCGGCCCTCGCCTGGGACGTGATGGGAGACCCAGAGGTCGAGACGACTGAGGCGGTCTTCCGGGAGGTGGCCCGCCGCGCGGACGACGAC
>JAHENZ010000220.1 GCA_018609755.1 Salinivenus sp.
CGTGACCTTCTGCGCCACCTGCAACTCGCCCTTGAACACGGTGTCCGAGTCGGGGGGAAGGAAGGCAAACTTCGACAGAGCGGCGCCGAGACTCAGTCCCTGCTTGGCGCGGTGTAGCGCGTGGGAGGGGTTCAGCAGCGATTCGGCTCCCTCCGCGAAAATTCGGCTTCCAATCGCTGCCGTGCCCTTTACGGCCTTCCACACTCCGTGCAGGAGGCCCGTCAGACGAGAATTCGTCTCCTCGGTCTCCGGGAAGCGGGACGGGTCGAAGTGCTCGTCGGTTAGCGAGAGCAGCACCTGCACGAGGGCGATGCCGTCGCCGATGCAGTGGTGGAGGCGCACGATGATGGCACTGCCGCCGAGGTAGTCCTCGATGAGCTCCATGTGCCAGAGCGGCTTCGAGCGGTCGAGCGGATCGCTCATCAGGTCGCTCACCCGGGCCTTGAGCTCCTCCCGGTCGGCTGCGCCTGGGAGGGCCGCTCGCCGCACGTGGCGGTCGAGGTCGAAGTGTGGGTCGAGTTCCCATCGGGGCGTCCCCTCCGGGTCGTGCACGCGCTGCCGAAACCGCGTAAAGCCTAGAAAGCGCTCTTCGATTACGTCTTTTAACGTTCCCACGTCCATCGGGTCCTCCAGCACCAGGACCCCGGTGATCGTCATCAGGTTCGTCGGGTCGTCCATGCGGAGCCAGGCCGCATCGACGCCGGACAACGGTTCGTGGGTTTTCATCGGGGACGGGCGATCGATGAAAAGGCGAGGAAGCAGTTGGAATGTGATGCGCCGGGCGGACAGAGTCAAGAGCTCTGTAAGGACGTCCCGGGACGCAGTGAAGGCGCTCCCTCGCCTGTTGATCCGAAAGGAAGAAGAGGTGACGGATCGGATTCCGGGATCTCTTGGTGGAGGATTGGGAGCAGGCAACAGGTGCATCTTTGCCTACCGTAGTGCAGAGGTCAAGGCCAGAACTTCTGCATCGACGGAAGAAATCGGGAGCCGACTGTTGCGTCCGTCGGGCCAACTGCTTCTAGTGTCGGTGGAAGGGGGCGAGAAGGAGAAGAAAAATCCCGAGGGAGCGGTCCGACGTGGAGGTGGAGAAAATTATCGGAGGTGATCGTACAGGGTGCGGAGGAGAGTGCCGTCGTCCGCGTTGTGCTCCCAGTACATGACGCCGGCAAGCCCGCGGGACTTTACGAAGTGTGCTTTTGCCCGCAGTGACGCCGGATCCTCGTAGGTGATCAGCAGAGACGAGTCCGCGTTCCAGAGCGTTGGGGCTTGCGCCGCCGCGTCCCACTGGCGCACGAACGTCTCCTGCCGAGCCAGATGGTTGGCGAGGGTGTCATAGGAATAGCTTGCCCGCGACGCCTCGTAGGGTTGGTAGAGCCCGTCGTTCTGGGGCGTCACACCGGTCCAGCCACGGCCGTAGAAGGGCACGCCGAGGACGAGCTTTTCCGGTGGGACCCCGGCCTGGATGAACTGGGTGACGGCCTCCGCTGCCGACTGCCAGATCGTGTCGGGCGAGGCGGGCGGGTAGAGGTTGGCGTGATGGCCAGTGTGGGGTGTCCAGGGGCCGTGGAAGTCGTACGTCATGAGATTCACAAAATCGAGCGGCCGGTGGGCGTTGGCCATGTTCGTGTTCGCGAGGTAGTCCTCATTCGTCCCGGCGGCGATTGTGAGGAGGTACCGGTTGTCGCCCGTCCGTCCATCTTCGCGGCCCTGCCGGTCGAGGTGCCGGCGCACGGTCTGGAGGAGGCGAGTGAAGTTGCTGTCGTCCTCCGGCCGGTAGACGTTGTCCTCGCCGCGTTGGCCGGGGTACTCCCAGTCGAGGTCCAGGCCGTCGAGTTCATGCTTTCGAAGAAGCGCCACGGCACTCTTCGCGAATTGTGTGCGCGACGGGTCGGTGAGGGCCGCGTTCGAGAAGTAGTCCGACCATGTCCAGCCGCCGACGGAGAGGAGAATTTTGAGGTTTGGGTTCTCCGACTTGAGTTTGCGGAGTTGCGCCAGGTTTACGGAGTCACGCTCCGATTCCAGTACCACGCGGCCCGCCTCCGTGACGTTCGCGAAGGCGTAGTTGACGTGCGTGAGCTGGCGGGCCTCCTCCGGACTCACGTCGACCGACCCGAAGACGTACCCGATGCGCACGTGGTCCCCGGACGGCTCGGATGTGTCGCCGCATCCGACGAGAAGGAGCCCGAGGGTGAAGAGGGTTCCGCCGACGAACGCAGCTCTCATGGAACGAAGAGACACGGGGAAAAACCGTTAGGACTGTAGGGACGAGGTCGTTTCTTCGAAGACGGACCACAGGGACTCGTTCATGCTTCCGGCGGCGAAGAGCGTGATGCCGGCGGCGTCGCCCTCGTGGGCCTTCTGGATGAGTCGCTTCAGGCCGCCCGGCGCGACGGCCCCGACGTTGAGTCCACTGTAGAGGATCGTGGATCGCCCCTGCCCGCGCAGTCGCTCAATTCCGTCCCGCGTCTGGTTGCGCACCCAGTTGCCCCCCGCGTGGTAGAAGTTGTGATAGAGCATGGGGTGGACGTAGTCGAGGTCCCAGTAGTGCCAGCGCTGCCGTACGGACTGCCAGTTCGGGAAGGTGGCCGCGGAGACGGCCTTGTCGTTCTCGCGGGCGATGGGGATGAGGCGGTCGTTCACCAAATTCGTAATGCTCTCGTATCGGAAGAGCCGCCACTGCGTGTGGGTGGGCGGATCCTCGAGGTCAAGCGGATCGGCGCCGTGCGCCTCCTCGAATTTTGAGCGGCAGACCTCGCAGTAGCAGTAGTCGTACGGGGCTTGCTCCTCGTTTTGGACAATGCCGTACTTCGGCTGCAGCGCCTCCGCAATAATCACGTCCGGGAATCGGATGTAGTCGAAATGGATGCCGTCGAGTCCGTCGATGGACGTGATCTCCTGCACCCGGCGCTCGATGAAGTCCTGCGAGCCGGGGCGGTTGGGACAGGTGAACTTGTAGTAGTCGACGTACGCCGGATTGTCGACTGCCGACTCGCCGTTGCGGTTCACCACGAACCACTCCTTGTGATTCTCGACGATCTCCGGAATCGTACAGGGCATCGAGACCATCCAGCCGTGCACTTCGAGCCCCGCGTCTTTCGCGAGAGGGAGAATCGTTTCGAGCCATTCGCCTTCCACGGGCAAAAAGTCGCTGCCATAGTAGGCCGCGCTGTTGCTGTAGACCTGTGGCAGGATGGCGTCGACGTTGTGGGTGCGCATTCGCTCGAAGCGGCGTTTCCACTCGTCCTCGGACACGTCGAGTTCCGGCGTCATCCAGACCCAGTTGGTGGGAGCATTGTCGGGACGAGGGGCGGGAGAGCGCGAGGTCGTTTCCTGGGCCTGCTTCGGGGGAGAAGAGAACCCAGTCGTTGCGCCCAGCGCGCCAAGTCCGAGCGCCTTTAGAAAATCGCGTCGTTTCGTCATAGGAGAGAGGCAGTGTCAGAGGGAATTCGTTGGAGTGCCATCAAGACGTGGAAGCGGTTCCACGAGCATTCTGCCTAAAGCCGGGGTAGACGCTACGCGGAGCGACCGCTCTACTGTGAACACTTTATGATACGGCCCCGTCTCCGGTCGAATCAAGACGACGAACCACTTTGGAACCGATCCCAGCGCGGGGGCGCAGAAGTTCGCATTCTCATGCAGAGAAAAGAGGAGGTGCTGGCCCTGACCGAGACTTTATACCGATTGCCGAAGTTGACTGTCCACTTTTCGGGGCGCTTCCCGAATCGAAGTTTCCTTCTTTCGAATTCGGTTCATCCCGGACCCCGATCCGGGATCTTTTCCGGAAGACGGATGGCAACTCAAACGGATGAGTGCGCTCAGAAAAGTGTACACCGATCCTGCATAATTGGTATTAGGAGCCGCCATCAGACGAGCGGGCCCGGAAGAGCGCCTCATCCACGGCGTAGACGGCGAGGCCGAGGGTGGTGACCACGGCGAGTGAGACGGCGGGGGCCCAGATAATGAGACCGCCAATGATTCCCAGCACGGCGCCGAGATACTTGATGTAATTGAGCTGCTCGTTGGTGGTACGGCGGAGCAGCATTTCGAGCTGTTGCTCGTCGTAGGCCCGCACGTTCTCGAATACGATTCGCTCCACGTCGACTGTGCTTACGAGGCGGATAATAACCTGCATGAGTAGGTCCTCGATCGTGTCCCCGTGCCGCTCCAGGTGGGCGGGCAGCCGGTCGAGCACCGGATCCAGTTCGTCGAGAAGGGGGCCGACGGTTTCGGGCAGGCGCCGGGTGGCCGAGCGCAGTCGCTCCTGAAAGTCCTCTTCCCCGAACAGCCGGTAGGTGCGGAAGGCCACGCCTGGCAAGCCTTCAGCGTTCTTCTCCATTTGCTCGGCCGTGAAATCCGCAATGCGGTTCTGCACCGCCGGGGAGGACAGTACGTCCCGCAGCACGGTACGGAGCACGGCCTTCAGTTCCTCGCGGACCTCTTCATCCGTCACGACGTCGCCCGCCATGGCTACCAGCACGTCGCGGTACTGAGCCGCCAGGCCGCTCTCGCGAATCTTCTCCATGATGATGCGTTTGTTGATGAGCTCGTCGCTCACGGCCTGCGCTAGACGGAATGCCACCCGCTCGCGCTGGGACGGCACGAGCCCCTGCCCCACGATGGGCCGCTGCTGGCGGGGCCGGAAGAGCATGGTGATGGCCAGCCAGTTCGTCCCAAACCCGATGAGGCCGCTGACGGTGGTGTAGCGCAGCAGATGCTCCAGGGCGATCGAGTAGCCCGCGACGGACAGCGTGACGCCGGGAAAGTCCCACGCAAACGAAAGGACGAAGAGGGCGCCCAGGATCCATGGGAGGGCTCGAAGTACGGGGAGCCAGCGGGCGTAGCTGCCGGTGCGCTTGGGGGGCTCCTCGATGCTCGGCGTACCGTCGTCGGACTGCGGGAGGTGGTGCGAGACGGTGTCGAGCACCCGGTCGCGGAGGCGGCCGAGCGACGAGGGGGGGAGGGGAGACGAATCGTCCGTTGAGGCGGACGAGCGCGAGGAGGAGGTACGGGGACTCGACGACGATGGAGAAGAGGGACGATCGTCGGGCATGATCAAACCACCGCGATCGGATGAGCAAAACCGCCGAGCTTCAGGGGGCGCTTGATTCACACCGACGCGCCGAACACGGCCGGGACTAAACGCTCAGCGCCACACGCAGAACGCTCCGTATCAAAAGACTTTCACGAGGGTCATGTCCTCCAGGTACCGGTTGGGGTTCTTTTGGAAATCCTCCATGAGGCTGTTCGCGTTCGTGGCCGCCGAGTCCAGCTTCATGTAAAGGCTGGGGTCGTTCACGAGGCGTCCGGCGGTGCCTTTTCCTTGGTTGAGCTTTGTGGTGATCGTGTCGAGCGTGGCGGTGGTTTTTTCGAAGGAGGAGAGACTCCGATTGAGTCGACTCAGCGACTGGTTCAGGCGCTGAACCGCCACGTCGAGCGAGTCGCCATTCTCACCGGTAAACGACTGCAGGTCGCTCGACAATCGTTCCAGGTTTTGGAGAAGTTGCCGAATGTTATCCTTCTCGGCCGAGGTGACCTGTTCGAGGTCGCCCGACATTTTTCGAAGGGAGGTCAGGGTCTGCCGAAGGTCGCTGTCGGGGTTCTGAAGCTGCTGGTTGAGGCCGGCAAGGGTCAGATTGGCACCGGTGAGCACGCTGTCAGCCTTCGACGCCAGGGCCGGGGCCTGTGCTGTGAGCTGCTTCAGGGTGGAGCCCTCCGGCGGCGCCGAGAGGGTGGACCCGGGGGAGATTTCCGGATTGTCCTGCGGGCCGGGGAGGATGCTGATCTGCACGCCGCCGAGGGCACTGATGCCGGACACTCGCGCGTGGGAGCCCTCTGGGATGCGGGACCCACGGCTCATTTGCATGCGCACGTGAACCGTTTGCGACTTCGAGTCGAGCCGCACCTCCTCCACCGAGCCGATTTTTACCCCCTTCATGCGGACGGGATTGCCGGGACTGAGTCCTCCGGCGTCCTCGAATTCGGCGTAGAGGGTATACGAGCTTCCAAACAGGGGCACGTTCTGAAAAAACCGGATGCCGGCAAATGCGACGATGGCCGCGAGAACGAGAGCGGCCCCCACTTTGAGTTCATTGCTGTATTGCATGGAGGAGAGCGAGAGACGGAAAAGAGGACGGGAGGACGACGGAGGAGCGACGCTTGGCTACGAGGCCTCGGAGAGAGAAGACGTCGCGGACGGGCGCCCAATCTTGTACTCGCTGGCTTTCACAAACGAGTTCAGGTTCGGATTCGTGCAGTCGTGGATTTCTTCTACCGGCCCGACCCATTCGAGGTCTTTCCCGTGAAGGAATGCGACTCGGTCGGCCACTTCAAGCACCGAGTGCATGTCGTGCGTGATGACGACACTCGTCACGTTCAGTTGCTCGGCGAGGTGATTGATGAGGTCGTTGATCGTATTCGACGTTTCGGGGTCGAGGCCGCTGGTGGGCTCGTCGTA
>JAHENZ010000221.1 GCA_018609755.1 Salinivenus sp.
CACGACCTGCGGAACCCGCTGAACGTCGCCACCGGCCGCCTGGAGCTGGCCCGCCAAGAGTGTGAGAGCGACCACCTCGCGGGCGTCGCCGACGCCCACGACCGAATGCAGTCACTCATCGAGGACCTGCTCGCGCTGGCGCGTGAGAGTGACTCGACGGCCGACGCGTCGTGGGTCGACCTCGACGCCTTCGTGGAGCGCTGCTGGGACAACGTCGAGACGGCCCGGGGAACCCTCGTCGTCGAGGCCGACCGCCGGATCCGCGCGGACGAGGCCCGGCTGAAGCAACTCTTCGAGAATCTCTTCCGGAACGCCGTCGAGCACGGCTCGACGAGCACTCGTTCGCCGTCGGCTCACGAGGACGCCGTGGAACACGGTTCCACGAGCCCTCACTCGGCTTCGCCTCGTGAGGACGCCATCGAGCACGGCGGCAGTGAACAGGACGGGGATCAACAGACAGGGACCGCGCAGACCGCTGGTGTGACCGTGACCGTCGGCTCCCTGCCCGGGGGCTTTTTCGTCGAGGACGACGGGCCGGGAATCCCGGCCGAAGATCGCGAGCAGATCTTCGACGCGGGCTTCTCCAGTCGCTCGGACGGGACCGGGTTCGGGCTCAGTATCGTCCGGCAGGTCGTCGAGGCTCACGGCTGGGACATCCGGGCGACCGATGGCACGGAGGGCGGCGCCCGGTTCGAGATCACCGACGTCGAAATCGACGAGGCCGCGGACGCCGACAGCGGATGACCGGGGCGGGAACCACCGCCCGGAACCCGCTGTCGCCGTCACGGGACAACGGTTTTGGTGGCCGCGTTCGCGGGTTGACACATGTCCACCGAGGAGTCGACAGCCGAAGAGGGGTGTGTCAAGTGCGGCCACTCGGAAGCGACCGTCGACAAGATTGCGACCGCCGGAAGCGGCATCAGCAAGCTGATGGACCTCCAGAACCGGGGGTTCAAGGCCGTGAGCTGTGCGAACTGCGGCTATACCGAACTGTACAAGACCGACTCCGGAACGAGTGACGTCCTCGACGTCTTCCTGGGGTGAGCCCCGTAGCATCCAGGGCCTCGCGATCTCCCTGTTCGTGCTTGAGGCAGTGATGACTGTCCCATCGGTATCTGGCGGTTGATCGAGTCGAAGACGGATGGCGGTTTGGTCCTGGATCGAGAGAGAATGAGGTGATGGGGGGAGGCGCGTGGCGAAGACCACGACAAGCGCAGCCACTCTTGGGACGAGACGCGATGGTGAATGCCGTATTGCATCCGCGACTACGCGACCGTGCGCCGCCCGCACCGAATCGCCGTTCGCTACCCCGACGAAAACTGTTGTCCCGCCTCGAGTCTGGCGGTCAACCGGGACCGCGTCCGCTCGATCGCCGGCTCGAGTGGCTCCCCGTCGACTAACACAGACCGAACGAGGTCGGCAAGGATCGTCCCATTCTGGGCGTACCACGTCGCGGCGGTTCGGGGACGGTCGCCGGCCATGTGAGGCGCGATATCTTCGACAAGTCGGCGATTCAGGTCGTAGAGGTGGCCGTCGAGGGTATTGAAGACCGGTGCGGTACGATATGCGTCGTTGGTGAGCACGCCCTCGTAGGGTGGAAGGTACTGCATGGGCCGAATGAGGTTCATCTCCGCCTGTCGAGATTGGCCGTCGTACAGGTATCGGAGAAATTCCTCGGCCGCACCCACCTCGTCGGCGTCACGAAAGATCGGCGTCCCGTCGACCATCGCCCACCCTCGGTCGATCGAGTTCGTACGCTGATCCATGAGCGGGGGGAGTGTCACAGCCGTGTTCCGAGCTACCTGATCGCGTCCCGCTGTGGCGGCCGCTCCCGCCAGCCAGGCGTTGATGAACAGGCACTGACCAACGTTCCCCGTGACCCACTCCGCGATGGTCTCGGCATATCCGAGGCCGGCAGAATCAGGTGAATACTGATCCAAGTCGCGGAGGAGCGTGAGTGCAGGACGGACTGACTCAGGGCGAAAGGCAAGTTCAGCGACCTGGCGGTCTCGGTCGGCCCACTGCCAAACGCTCCCGCCAGCGGTCGCCAGCCAGGTCCGGAGATCCATGCCGGCTTTGGTGTCGCTCCGGGGGTCGTCAGCCGCGACGGCGAACCCTCGGCCATCGAAGGATTCGGCCTCGTCGATGACCCGAGCGTTCGAGCGAAGGGCCGCCCACGTCTCCGGCGGCGAAAGTCCGAGAGCGTCGTAGACGTCTGTTCGGTAGCAAAGCACGCTCCCGAGGACGAGGCCGTGGGGAACCAGGTGGGTTGTACCGGCGATGCGGATGGACCGATCGGTCACGAGATTGCCGTTCGCGGCGGCCAGATCGTCGACGAGGCCGTCGACGGGCTGCGTGGCACCGGATGCGACGAGATCCGCGATTTCCGGCAACTGACAGTGGTAGAGCTCCGGAGGCGTTCCCTCATCGACGAGCGTTCGCAGCCGTGCTGGCCAGTCTGGGCCCAGAGGACGTTCAATGTGGACCGGAACCTCGGAACGCGACTGCCACCCCGGAACGATCTCACGCTCCCACTTGGCATTCCAGTCTTCTCCGCCGTAGTCTGTCACGAGGTCGATCCGACCTCTCGTACTATCAGTGTCAGGTACCCGTTGAGTAGTGGACTGGCGCGATGTCTGCGAAGATCCGAGGTGCTGGCAGCCGCTCAAGCCGGCCACTGCGAGTGAGGCCAACAGGCGACGTCTCCCGACCAATGTAGCGGCCGAGTATGGATGTTGTGACATGTTGGTAAATTATCTGTATCTCGGAAGCGATGCTAATAAATCCACGCCGAGCCCGTGATATTGAACCCGGCGTGGGGGTTTGCCGAACGTGCCTGCCCTCATTGGTTGAAAGGACCGCCAAAGCCCTGTCTAACCGCTTCAAAGGGTCGATAGATTGAACTCGTTCACGATCCTCTCCATTATTGTCCCGTAGGCGAATCCCCCATTGGTTCCTTTGTAGTGGATGCCGCTTACGAGTGTTTTTCCCGAGGATTGCTCAACCCAGTATGGACCCCCGGAGTCTCCATTCGCCTCATTACAATCGTTCCTGAACCCATCATCTCCGACGTTGTGGACGGTCCCGGAGGACCGCCCCGTCTCAATTCCCTGTTTGTAGATAGTTCCATTGAATTCCATGTCTTTCAGTCCTGTCTTGCTCTGAACTCCGTCAATCATTGGACCTTGATAGGTATTTGCGGAATCCGCTGCAAAGTTCCAGGCCCCACCGAATTGAAGGTTGTGTAGAACTGAGGCGTCAAAACTGCCGTCTTTTTTCGTTTTCCCCCCATTTACATCGGCAAAGTAATCATTCCCTGTCGGATCGTTCTGATAAATTTTCCCATTTGGCGAGTCATTTGAAACGTGCGCAGCAGTTACGAATATCCACTCTCCGTAGTTGGAGTCGAACATGTATGGCCCCACCGTCGCACCGCCTTTACTGGTACCATTGTGGATGAGGGCTCCAGCTGGGACACCGTTTGTTCGATACTCATGATCGTAGTACGTCTGCAATTCAGCGCCTTGGACGCGCTCAATCTGGAGTGGTATCGACTCAACTTGGGTCTCAGCGTCGGTCCCCCGGCCAGCCGTCCCGGTGATATCCTCTGGAAACCGGTCCTTGATCAGATCCGAGAATTTGTCAAAGGCAATGTCTGGATGTCGTTTGTTAATACCATTCCTTGTTCGCTGAATCTCGTGTTCGACGATGACCGCTCGTTCGGGCTTGCCACGTTTAGTCTTCCAACCTACCGCGACCCTGGGTTCAGGATTGAGGTCTGACAGTTGTTCTTCTACATGGCGGCGCGCGTCGTGGGCAGCTTCAACTTGCACCCACTTTTCCCGGGATATCGCCTCGTAGATTGGTTCGTACTCGGGTGGTGAGCCCTCATCGCGGATGGCCTGCTTGTTCACTCGTTCGTAGCCATGAATCCGAGGCACCTCCGTCTCGGGATCGTAATCGATGGCCGCCAGTGCATCCTTGGTAAACAGCGACGCTGCCGTGGCGGAGGCGCCCAATCCCAGGAGTGCCTTGATGAAGTTACGACGGTTCGCTCGCATCAAATTGCGCTTTGACACCATACATTAACCAATCTAATGTTATATTAATAACTGTTATCGCGCAGAACGGCAGTCTTTGATATGGGGGCAGGTCTTCCCGATACGCTTCGCGAACTCGCGACAGAATCGTCGGAACAGCTCCACAATAGGAACTCTCGACAGAGGCTTGGCTGCCTCCTTCGCCCGTACAGGTCGTTGGACTATTTGAACCGAAAATCGCTCGCCCGCTCAGTCGTCCATCGCGCTGGCTTCGACGCCGCTCGCGTCGCCTGCCCGTGGCTCGGCGGCCTCGGGCAGTTCGTTGCGCACGTCGTCGCGCTCGCGGTCGGCGATGACCTCCGCGTAGGCGTCGGGCATGACCTTCGTGAAGTGCTCGAGTTCGGCGTCCCAGTCGTCGAGAAGTTCCTGGGCGCGATCGGAGTCGGTGTAGACCGCGTGGTTTTCGACGAGGCGCGTGATCATGGCGCGGTCCTTCTCCTCGAGTTCGTCGAAGAGCGTAACCATGCCGGTGTTGGCGCGCTCGTCGAAGTCGCCGTCGGGGTCGTAGACGTAGGCCACGCCGCCGGACATGCCCGCGGCGAAGTTCTTCCCAGTCTCGCCCAGCACGACGATGGCGCCGCCGGTCATGTACTCACAGCCGTGATCACCCAGGCCCTCGACGACGCCCTTCACGCCGGAGTTCCGGACCGCGAAGCGCTCGCCGGCGAGGCCGTTGACGTAGGCCTGCCCCTGGGTTGCGCCGTAGAGTGCGACGTTGCCGATGAGGATGTTCTCGTCGGCCGCGTACGTGGCCTCCGGGGGCGTCCGGAGGATGAGTTTCCCACCGGAGAGGCCCTTGCCGACGTAGTCGTTGGCGGTACCGACGAGGTCCATGGTGACGCCGTCCTGCAGGAAGGCCCCGAAGCTCTGGCCCGCCGTGCCGGAGAGGCGCACGTCGATGGTGTCCTCCGGCAGGCCCTCGACGCCGTACTCCTGGGAGATGCGGTTCGAGAGCGTCGCGCCGACCGCGCGGTCGACGTTGTCGATGTCCATGTCCAGCGAGACGGGG